>CALFNB010000237.1 GCA_937902425.1 uncultured Acetobacteraceae bacterium
TACTCCATGAATTGAACGTCGAACGCAGCGACTCATGGACAGGGGATTCGGGCAAGGCTTCACGAGTCAAGATCAAGGGCCCTGGTATAACTCCTTGTAGTCGTCCGCTTCCAGTTGTGCGTCTGACATTAGCATCACCATTTGCTAGCGGGAAATCGCAAAAGTCCTACGTTGCATGTCCACTAATCCAGTTCTGGTGAACCGAAGTCCAAAGCGAATGCGTCGTATACATCTCGCGTACTCTTATCGAAGCGTGCGAGGAATTCATCTCGTTCAAAAAGTCTAATAGCAGGTGATCCAAAGAATGCCTTCGCCGCATCCTTATTCACGCGGCCGCTATCACGGAAATTGGTAAATAAAACGGCATGAGGCTTTTCGGTACCCCTTCTTCACAAAGCAGTCAAGGCCTAACCTCCTACAATTGTTTTGATCGAATCCGAAGCCCAGAAAGTACACCACTTCTGCATCTCGGATGAGGTCCTTCGCTCGAACGATGTCAGCTTCGTTCTCTCCCTTGTTGTGAGGGTCAATAACTTTGAGGTTGGCGGCTGCATCATATATCATGTCAAGAGATGCTTTGCAGTGTCCCCAGTTCACATTCAGCTGACCTTGATCCGCTACGTGGTTTTGAAAGTCTATATTCATAGGCACCACATTCTGCACGGGGGCCAGTCTAACACTTCCATACATATGAACGATACGACCGACCAGGAACTTGTCTACATCATCACCGTGCAAAAGTTCGATTTGATGAAGGGTACGATAGAGGTGGTGGTCGAGTGAGGTGTCATAATTGAACGTGATAAAATGCACATTGTTATCATGCAATTGTTTTTACTCTTTAAGGTCGTATGTCATACGATGAAGCACGAAGCGATACCAATCGTCATCGGGTTTCTTTTTAGGTTCTTGATGTGTCCAAGCCCGGTTTAGATTGTGTTCTGATCTTTCGTACGAAGCTTCACATTCCAGAAATACCCAGGCCGATCATAAAGCGACCAACACTTTGCAGGCTCTGATTATGACCGAGGAAATAGTCTATTACTAGCGGATTAAGCTGTGTCAGCTTGTCTGCGAGTTGTTTGCATTCGTCACTCGCATCCTGGTAAGCGAGGCGTATTTGGTCCATTCCGTGCAGGACTCTGCCGTCGGGCCGGTTTTTTACGAACAAGGGAATGTGAGGGGAGCTGGACATTGCGAAGAGCTTTGCTGCAATGGCACTCCGTTGGACCACCTTGCGAATTAGGTCTTCGCCAGTTGGGTACCCATAATGCCAACTACCACCTGCACCGACGACGACGACCGTCTTCTTCTTATACAAGGCCGACTCCGATACTAGAATTCCACTTCTCCCTTCCATAGCGCATTAAGCGGAGCCTTCCAAGCTTCAGAGCAAGTCTTTCGACTTTGGAAAGAGCTTAGCTAGCCTCTCAATGATCGATACGAGTAGCCGGGTTTGCGATGAGTGACCAGCACGATCGCTATTGCTATGCGATGCACCGCGCCCCGGAGCACCGGCGACGTTCACGCCCGAGCAGATCCACCATATCGTTGCCCTTTCCCGCGAGGACCCTTTACCGTCGCATTGTTCGACGGCGCCAAACCGGTATTGGCCACGTTGGCCCTCAACCTTTGCCCCGGCTTCGGCTGGGGGACCATTTCGAGCATCGCGAAACTCCACGGTATCGCTATCCCCGATCCGATACTGGCGATCCCGCGGGCCGTGTGCCCGTCCTGAACCCCGAGGTATGCCAGCCCGACCATCCCCCTCCGTGACACCGTCCGCCTTGTGCCGCCCCGTCCCCGGTGCCAGGTAAACACACATGACCGCGCAATCCCAAGGTCGAGTCGTTGTCGCGCCCAGCCTGTTGGCGGCGGACTTTGGACGACTGCGCGAAGAGGTCGACTCGGTCACCCAGGCGGGTGCCGACTGGCTGCATTTCGACATCATGGATGGGCATTTCGTGCCCAATATCAGCTTCGGCCCGCTGGTCCTGGCGGCGTTGCGATCGCATTCCCTGCTGCCGTTCGACGTTCATCTGATGATGACGCCTGTCGATCCGTTCGTCACCGCCTTCGCCGAGGCGGGCGCTGATCATATCTCGATCCACCCCGAGGCCGGACCACATCCGCATCGGACGCTGCAGCTGATCCGTTCGTTGGGGAAGAAGGCCGGGGTGGTGCTCAATCCGGGCACGCCGATTGAAAGCATTGCGTGGCTACTCGATCTGGCCGACATCATTCTTGTGATGTCCGTCAATCCTGGATTCGGGGGACAGAAGTTCCTGCCCTCGCAACTGCCGAAGATCGCCGCGCTGCGCCGGATGATCGACGATCCCGCGCGGCCCGACGCCGAAGCGCGGCCGATCGCGCTGGCGGTCGATGGCGGGATCACGCCGGAAAACACCGCCGAGGTGCTTGCGGCCGGCGCTGACACCTTGATCGCCGGCACATCGGTCTTCGCCGCCCCGGACCGTGCCGCCGCGATCGCCGCGCTACGCGGTGTTTCGTCCCGAGGTGAGGCCTTGTGAGGTCTGATTTCCGCCTGCTCCGCGGCGCACGTCAGCTCGTGGCTCGGCTGCCTTTGCCACGGTTCGTGCGCGTGCCGGACGCGCCCACCCAGCCAGTGCGCGATCCCTGGCCGGGCGACATCAATCTTGGCGTCCGGTTGCTGAAGGGGGAACTGGAGTTCGGTGGTGGCAACCTGGTGCTACGCGCAGGGGGATGGAATGGGCTCAAGGGATCTGGCCCGCTGCTGACGTATGCGCACGGGTTCACCTGGCTGCGGCATTTGCGGGCGCTTGGTACCGATCCGGCGCGGTTGCTGGCGCGCGGCCTCGCATCGGACTGGATGGCCTCGTCGCCGTCGGATCCGATCGCTCGCCGTCCGGACGTGGCGGGAGCGCGGATCGCCGCGTGGCTCGGGCACTACGATTTCTTCGCCGCGACCGCCGACGATCCGTTCCGCCAGCGGCTGATGGCACGGTTGGTCTCCGACGCCCGCGGCCTGTCCGCCGCGCTGCCGGCCGAGGAACTCGATGCTCGTGCGCTGACCGCGCTGAAAGGCCTGATCGCCGCCGCCGTCGCGCTGCCGGAGCACAACGGCTTCCTGATTCGCGCACTGCGCTTTCTGCCGCGCGAGGTCGGGAGGCAAGTATTGCCGGACGGCTCGCACGTGGAGCGGAGCCCGGCGGCGCAGTTGACGGCATTGCAGGATATGACGGAGATACGGGCGCTGTTGCAAGCTGGCCAGACACAGCCGCCGCCGATCCTCGCGCGGACGATCGAGCAGATGACGCCGGCGCTTCGGGCCATGCGACATGGTGACGGTGGGCTCGCGCTGTTCAACGGCAGCCGTGAGGAAACCAGCAGCCTGATCGACCTCGTGCTGACCCAGGCTGGCCGCGGCAGCCGCGCACCGTCCTCTCTGACCGAAGGCGGGTTTCAGCGCCTGCAGGCTGGACGGACGGTGCTGATCGTCGATGCGGGTGCGCCGCCGCCGCCCGATATCGACCGCACCGCCCATGCCGGCACGCTGTCGATGGAGCTGTCGGTCGGGCGCGACCGGATGATCGTCAATGTCGGCGGGTTCCCGGCCGGAGGACCGCAATGGCACGATGCCGCGCGTGCCACCGCCGCGCATTCGACCCTGGTGATCGGCGATCTGAACAGCAGTGAGTTGCTGGAGAACAGCCTGGGCCGCCGGCCTGTCAGTGTCACGGTGCAGCGGCAGGAGGCCAACGGCGCGCATTGGCTGGAAGCCACGCATGACGGTTGGCGCAAACCCTTCGGCGCCATCCATCGCCGCCGCCTGTACTTGTCCGAAAGCGGCGAGGACATTCGCGGCGAAGACGTGATCGAGGCGGAGTCTCCGCAGCCGTTCACTTTGCGCTTCCATTTGCATCCGAGCGTGCAGGCCAGCCTGCAACAGGACGGCGCGGCTGTGTTGATGCGGCTGCGGTCAGGGGGTGGCTGGATACTTCGCGCCGACACCACGAATCTGACGCTGGAGGAGAGCATTTACCTGGGCTCGGGGGAGGTGCGGAAGACCGAGCAGGTTGTGCTGACTGGGCGGGAAGGCGGACCGCAGCATGTGAAGTGGGCGATTCACAAGGTTGGGTGAACGTTCTTGGTTGTGTCAGTTCGTGGCTGGTTCCAGGTAGTCTGACAGTTACCTACTGACCAGCCCAAAGGCCCCAGGCAAACGCGACCTGCTCGGCATCGTGATGTTATCCGTGTTGGCCGGCCACCGGCGCTACGCTAACGTCACCGCGCTACGCTGCGATCTGGTGATCCGCCGCGGCTCAGCATGCGCAAGGTGGTCAGCGAGGATGCGGCACGCCGCGACCCGGGGAAGATCGGCGAAACCGAATTTTTGACCTGGCTCCAGAACCACCGGGCACCCCGACCTGGCGCTCGGCGTTCGAGTGACGCAGCACATGGCTGCCGAGGAAAGAAGCCTCCAGCCCAGCTGCTTTGGCATGATTGCCGATGATGTGGCGAACGGCCGATGAGGTGCTCAGCGGCATGAAGGGCACCTTCATGCGTACGAACAGGTGCCTGGTTGGAATGTTGGGTGGCCGGCCGTCGCGTAGGTAAAACGCCAGCGCCCGGGCCTCCGCCGGCGACAAGGGCAGCGTGACGGCGACGCCGGTCTTGGGCCGTACGACCTTGAGCGTGGCGGCGGTCCAGTCAATGTCCTGAAGCTGCGGTTGGGTAACTTCGCCGACCCCGAAGCCGTGGGTGCTCATCATCACCAGGAGCGCGTGATCGCGCGGACCTCGTGCCGGGGACGTATCCACGGCGCGCGGCAGGCGTTGCACGTCCTCCCACGGCACCACGCGACGCGGACGCTCGAACTTTGGCTGCACCGGTGAGATCACGGACGTGGCGGGCAAGCTGACGTCAGGCTTACGCACAGCATCCGCCGCGGCCTCCATGCTTTTGAATGACGACGCCACGCTGAACGTTCGATGGACGCCAGACATCGCCCATCTTCCGTGGCCCCTCAATTATATGCGAAGTCCAGGAAGTCGACCGTTCCCAACAGACACAGCGATGAATGCTTGCTCTTGAAACCGGCATCGATCACACTTCTCTCAAAACACGGAGGAAAAGCAATGATCAGGCAAAAGTCAGGCCGTGCTCTTTTCGGGCTGGTCGTGGGTCTTTCGGCGATATCGGCCCAGGCGGCGACACCGGGAGTGACGGATACCGAAATCAAGATTGGCCAGAATGCCGCGTTCAGCGGTCCCGCGAGCGTATACGGGCAGATCTCGACCGCGGAATCTCATTACTTTCAGATGATCAACGATCAGGGTGGTATCAACGGCCGGAAAATTAACCTGATCGCCCTCGACGATGCCTATAGCCCGCCCAAGGCGATCGAGGTTGTACGTAAGCTGGTCGAAGACGAGCAGGTCGCCATCCTGTTTCAAACATTGGGAACCGCGTCGAACGTTGCTATCCGAAAATACGTCAACCAGAAGAAAGTGCCGGATATCTGGATCGGCTCGGGTGCATCGATATTTTCCGCGAGTTCAAAGGACTTTCCCTGGACCATTCAGTTCCAGCCGAGCTACCGTGTGGAAGGGCAGATGTATGCGAAATACATTTTGAAAAACAAGCCCGATGCAAGAATTGGCATTTTGTATCAGAACGACGACCTTGGCCGGGATTACGTCGCGGGGCTCAGGGATGGCCTGGCCGATAAATTCGACAAGATGGTCGTAAAAAACATTTCGTATGAAATCACTGACCCGACCATTGACTCCCAGATAGTGGATCTGAAATCGTCCGGCGCGAATGTTCTTTATGACGCGAGCACACCGAAATTTTCCGCCATGTCGATCCGCAAAACCGCCGATATCGACTGGCATCCGCTGCATATCATCGACTCCAACGGGGCGCTGGTGAAACCCGCTTTGGAATCGGCGGGTTTCGATAAGTCGGTGGGTGTGGTCACGGCGCAATACCTGAAGGATCCAACCGACCCGGGATGGGCCGACGACCCTGGAATGAAGGAATTCATGGCCTGGAAGGTGAAGTACGCGCCCGAGGCCGATGTCTCGAACCCGGTCTGGTATTATGGCTACACAATGGCTCAGGCTCTGGTCGTCGTGTTGAAGCAGGCGGGGAATGACCTGTCGCGCGAGAATATCATGAATGCGGCCACCCACCTGCCGGATACAACGACCCTGCCGCTGGTATTGCCTGGCATTAAAATCAGCACGTCGCCCACGGATTACCAGGCGATGAAGGGGATGCGCCTGGTGCAATTCGATGGGAAGATGTACAAGTTGTTGCCCGAATAGCGCGGTCCAGTCAGGCAGTCATCGCGACGCGCGTCGCGGCGGATCAGCTGTTTCACCTACGCCATCGAACGGCGATAGCGCCAGGTCATCGTGCTCAAGGCGACGCCCAACGATAACCGCATCAGTCGTGCACTTCCCCGGTCGTTCTGAGGCTCCCGCGCCGGCGCATCCGCGCCTGCCGTATCCGAATCTTGCCCAGGTGTATCGCGCCACGGTGGTGCGTCCGCACGAGGCGCTTCAGTCGAGTCCCGACGCGCGGGAAGCATTGGACGCAGTGCGCCGGTTGATCGAGCGCATTGCCCTGACGCTGGCTCCGGACGCCAAGGGCTTCGAGATCGAACTTGTCGGCGAGATCGCGGCGATGGTTCGCCTCGGCCTGACCGACGTACGCGCGGTTTCACGGGCCGGATCAACCCGCCGGCCACGATCTGTTCGCACGTTCGGTAAAACTGGTTGCGGGGACAGGATTTGAACCTGTGACCTTCAGGTTATGAG
>CALFNB010000238.1 GCA_937902425.1 uncultured Acetobacteraceae bacterium
TCTCCACGATCCGCTGCGAGGTAGCGTGGAAAGTCTGGCTATTGCTCTGCTTGGCGAACCGAATAGGAAACTGAGTAGCAAAAAGGAGGCAAAATGGGGGAAGAACGGAAGCCTATCACTTTCCTTGCAGGGGCCGAAACGCGGATCGTGGTTTAGTCACGAAGCGGGAATCGGCGGTTGCCCGTTACAGTTAATCCGACACGCGCGACCGGGCGGTTACGACGACGCCAAGGCATGGGCGCGGGAATGGCTGAACCTCCCAAATGATCGCCGAGCGGCTTACGTTGGCGTGCATCCGGCAGAGGAACTTTTATCGAGGATAGACAAAGGTGTCGGGCCGGACGAAGACCCTGATGAGACGAAACGAATTGCCGATGCCCGGCGCCTGTGGGACGCCAGTGTGCCGCTTGCTGGCACTTTGGGAGAGATATACCTGACTACCGTTCGCTCGATTCAGTGCCCTCACCAGGGCTGGCCCGAGGCAGTCCGTTTCCATCCAGCCAGTCGAGCATTGATCGTCGCTGTGACGATGCCTGACGGAACCATAAACGCGGTGCAGCGTGTATTGTTGACGACAGATGGTCGCAAGATCAGTGCAGAAAATGCGGCTCGCCGCATGCCGCCAACCGCGAAGCCAACAGGGGGTGTTACTGAGGGCGCGGCGATGCGGTTGTCTGGGGATCAGGCGGGACCGCTGCTATTGGCCGAGGGGCCAGAAACGGGCTTGAGCGTGTGGACCGCGACAGGAGCCGAGACGTGGATTGCGCTCGGCTCAACATCCAGGATCGAACCACCGGCAGGACGCTTGATCGTAGTCTGTCGGGACGATGATATAAGATACTCGCCAGCCGAAAAGGCCGTCACTCGCGCAATTGCCGATTGGCGCCGGACCGGTCTGCCTGTCTATTTCGCGATGCCTTGGAGGGTCCGCCGTTTCGACAAAAGTGATTTTAATGACGTGATCCGAGCAGAAGGCGCCGGTGCAGTGCGGGACGCCATCGCTCGCGTGTTGAATCCACAAGGTGGGGTTGGCGCGCGGCCAAAAGAAAGCCCGGAGCAAATTCGCTGGGCAATGTCGATAGTAAGTTGCCATCTTCTCGCTATCGCGGCGGAGATTCCACAAGATTGTTGGATCGAACCGTTTACGATTGGATGCCGAGTCGATGTTGGCGTGGGAAAATCTGTCATCGCGCGCGCCAGTGCTGCCGAAGCGCTTGCGCTGCTACGAAAGCGCGGTGACGATAGGATCATCGCTATAGCCATTCCGACACACAAGTTAGGGGATGAACAGGCAGCGGAGTTCAACGCGCTGCCCACGTCGCGCAAGGCCGGGCATGCTACCGTATGGCGGGGCCGGGCGGCGCCTGATCCCAAGGCACCGGGCGAGACGATGTGCCGCGACCTGGGCGCAGTGAATGACGCCAGGACCGCCGGTATGAGCGTACAGACATCAGTTTGCAGTCGCGTTATTCCAGGGGGCACCGAAATCAAATGTTCGCTTTTTGATAGCTGCGGATACCAGCGTCAACGCGAGCGGAAAGCTGATCTGCTATTTGTGTGTCGCGCGACAGCGGTTGCCGGTAGGGACGGCTGGCGCGAGGTTAGGAGCCTGATCACGCTCGGTAGCTCCAACCCTTCACCGCGCGATGTTGAGAAACTGGCCGAGGCCCTGACCGGCGAGTATGTGCCGCCGCTTCCCGGCTGGTATGAACGGCATATGACCTCGCGCGAGACGACGGACGGCTCATACGTGACGGCAGAGGCGGAACGACACCCGCACCCGATAGCCGAGGCGATCCGTTGGCAGATACGCGAGGGCGGGTTGATTCAGGCCATAGGGCGGGCCAGGGGCGTTAACCGAACCGCGACGAACCCTGTGGATGTCCTGGTGATGACGGATGCCGTGTTGGATATGCCGGTGGAACCGATAGAGGCTGCGGACCTCGACCCGTCACCGGGCGATCTGATGATGGCGGCGGGCGGGGTCGCGTTGGAGAACGCAGCCCATGCCGCTACCTGCTACCCGCACCTTTGGGGCAGCGCTGATGTTGCACGACAGGCCCTCTATCGGGCGAGGAGTGTGACAAACTCTGAAAGGGAACTTCTATTCAGGGAATGTCACACTCCTCTCTACCGGATGACCTATCGGCTGGCGGGCGCAGGGCATAAGGACGCAACCGCCTGGGTTGACCTGTCCCGTGCGCCCGATCCTGTCGCGTGGCTTACCGATAGGGTCGAATGGCTGATTGAGCGGCTTGGTTCGATGGCGCGTTGCGAGGTATCACCGGATACGGAAACCAGCGATGTCGATCTGGCGGCGTGACGTTCGGCGCCTTGGTGCCAAAATGCTGCGGCTGGTCTGGGTTGGATGCTCCAATCTCCACGATTACCACACCTCAGCGCGCCCGCGCCCGCGCGCGTGGTGTGTCCGAGACAAAGTACAAGCCCCACTGACTATTTTAATCGGGGTTATTCGGATACTCGTCCGAGTCGCGTTTCGCGATTTTCTCGCCTCATGCGCGCGCATCGCGCGAGGGACGGAACCGGGCCTCGATTGCCCAACGGCGGCGGCACCTCCCCGCTGGCAACTGGTCTGGCGAGGCTTCTACGTCGCTTGCTGGCGCAGCATGACCCGGCGGACGGCATCGGCGGACCACGCGCCGCCGCGTGGCCTGCGAACGCCGCTGGCCGTCAACTCCGTGCCGATTTCCCGAAGGGTGCGCCCAGCGGCGTGCAACTCGGCCACCATCGGTCCGACTGAAGCGGCGAAGGCATTCGCAGACTCCCGAAGGGCCTCAGTGCCCAACCGGTGATCAACTACCGGGCCACCGCGCCAACCGCCCAACTTCTTTTTGGAACTGGCCAGCGCGGCCTTCGTGCGCTGACTGATCAATCCGCGTTCAAGTTCCGCGACCGCTGCCATCTGCTGAACGATGAATTTTCCAACGGGACCGGCCGGGATGGACGGCAGATCACAGAAAACCACGCCGCCTTCGCCCGTCCCCTCATATACATTCATAAGGAAAGATTGATTGCGGCTGAGCCTATCGAGTTTGGCGACGATCAAGGTTGCGCCGGTCAATTTGCACCGGGCAAGCGCCTTGGCCAGTTCCGGCCGCGTGTCCAGTTTGCCGCTTTCGATTTCAACGTATTCCGTGATCAGGGTCCAATTCCCGCCGTTCAAATAGGCGGCGACCGCTTCACGTTGGGCATCAAGGCCGAGGCCGCTCTTGCCCTGGCGATCCGTCGAAACTCTCAGGTAGGAAATAAATCTGCCGTCCATCGGATTTCTCTTTTCCAGGCAACCTTCGTTGTTAGGAAACATACAGAGGCACAGGAGCATTGCAAGGGAAATCTTCGCGGTGCAATTGGTCTTGATTTGTTCTGTTCCGCGTCACGGCCCGGATTACATAGCAGTGCCGTTCCTTGACCCGCACCGGAATGAGGCTCAGCGTTGATTTCGTTGGCAAGCCAAAATAGCGCGGAGCGCTGTCAAAACGAGGGGCGCATGATCAAAATCATTCTTGTGACCACACTGGCCCTCGGCTGGCCGGAATTTGCTTGGGCAAGAGATTTTGACGATACGACGCCTTGCAGCGCCATTGTGACTGCCGCAGCGCAGACGAACCACATGGATATGCGCCGCGCGGGCCATTACATCGTAACAGCGCTTGCGACAATGGATCGCCGTATGGTCGCGGGCGGGCATCAGGCTATGATGGACTTAATCACACAGCCTGAGTTGCTGCGCATGATCGCGGACACATCCGCCATGTGCCATGACAGGCCAACAATGACCATCCATGACGCCGCGAGAGGAGTCTACGTCACGGCATCTATGGTCGGGCCGGGATAGGGTGTCGTGATCTTCTCCCGGCCATGGGTCTGGCGGAGTGCGAAGCCGCACTGAAGCCCCAACAATTCCCTGAACGTCTCGGATATTG
Source organism: uncultured Acetobacteraceae bacterium (assembly GCA_937902425.1). Taxonomy (GTDB): domain Bacteria; phylum Pseudomonadota; class Alphaproteobacteria; order Acetobacterales; family Acetobacteraceae; genus Rhodopila. The sequence goes on from CALFNB010000238.1 coordinate 3,945, forward strand.
AGATTTCATTGGTGGGTGCAGTAGGACTCGAACCTACGGCCCACTGATCATACGTTATCGCCGCACCGACGCCAAAGCCTCCGCGGTGCCGGTGC
>CALFNB010000239.1 GCA_937902425.1 uncultured Acetobacteraceae bacterium
CGAGATTGGTCAGTGACTGGAGTTCAGACGTGTGCTCTTCCGATCTTGGTGGAAAACACCAGGTTCCTCAACAACGAAAATGGGCTGATGAGCGCGAACGGGCCGAAGATCAGCATCCGCATCGTGAACAGCACGTTCATCGGCAACGGCGCCTGCCAGCCGAACTGCGCGCATGGCATCTATGCCGGGCACATCAAGATGTTGCGGGTGGAGGGGTCACACTTCCTCAATCAGCACGAAGGCCATCACATCAAGTCGCGCGCGGAACGGACGGAGGTGGTCGGCTGCGATATTCACGACGGGCCGGCGGGCAGTTCCAGCTACCTGATCGATATTCCCAATGGCGGATCGGTGCTGATCGAAAAGAACCAGATGAGCAAGGGCCGGATGACCAGCAACGGCGGGACCGCGATCTCGATCGGTGCCGAGGGCGATACCAACCCGTCCGGTCCAATCGTCGTGCGGGACAATAATTTCGTGAACCAACAGGAACGTCCGACGGTCTTTGTCCGCGATTTCGCCGCGACCCCGGCGCAGCTCAGCGGCAACGTGCTGGCCGGAGCGGTCACCGCTCTGGCGGGCGCGGGGACGGTTCAGTAAGCCGCGCGTGGGCCCAACGCGCGGCCTCCGCGACGACAGGATCAGGGTCGGTGGCCAGCCGTTCCGCCACCACCCGCAACGCCGGATCGCCGGAGTTGCCGATCGCGTTCAACACATTGCGCACGAACCGGTCGCGGCCAATGCGTTTGATCGGCGAACCCGAAAACATCCGCCGAAACCCCGGGTCGTCCAGTTCCGCCAGTTCCGCCAACCGCGGCGCCGTCAGATCGTCTCGCGGCCGCAACGCCTCATGCGGCGTGGCCTGTGCGAAACGATTCCACGGACAGACCGCGAGGCAGTCGTCGCAGCCATAAATCCGGTTTCCCAGCAACGGCCGCAGCGCGTGCGGAATGGGACCTTTGTGTTCAATCGTCAGGTAGGAGATGCAGCGCGTCGCATCCAACCGGTATGGCGCCGGAAACGCATCGGTCGGGCACACCGCGAGGCAACGCGCGCACGTACCGCAGCGGTTCTCGTGCGGCGGATCGGGCGGGATGTCCAGCGTCGTATAGACCTCGCCAAGAAACAACCATGAGCCATGTGCGCGCGACACGAGATTGGTATGTTTGCCCATCCAGCCCAGACCGGCTGCCTCGGCGAGCGGCTTCTCCATGACCGGGGCGGTGTCGACGAACACTTTAACCCCCGCGTCAAAGCGGGAGGCGATGAACGCGGCGAGGTGTTTCAACCGGCCCTTCAGCAGGCCGTGATAATCCCGCCCCCGGGCATAGGTTGAAATCGTGCCGCGATCCGCCATCGACAGCGATGCCATTGGATCGCCCGCCGGTGCGTAGCTGAAGCCCAGGGCGATCACCGTCCGCGCCTCTCGCCACAACATCGCCGGTTGGGCACGCTGCTCCGACCGGGAGGCGAGCCAGCCCATGTCGCCATGCTGGCCAGCGGCGAGGAACGCCGTCAGCCGCTCGCGCGCTTCGGGTCCGAGCCGCGCCGCGCAGAAGCCGATCGCGTCGAAGCCCAGAGACAGCGCGCGGTCGCGGATCAGGTCACGAGCGGGCGGTTGTGTCTTGCTCAGGATGGCACCAGAGAATGGCCGGCCGTGCGATCATGTCGCCGGTCGACAGCTGCCGCAATCACCTGGGCCGCCGCGATCGCCTGTCGACGCGATCGTCTGTCGACGCGATCGCCTGGGCCGCCGCGATCACCTGGGCCGGCCGCCGCGATCACCTGTCGACGCCGCGTCAGTCGGCGGCGAGCGCCATCTGCCGGCGGGCGATCGACTTGCCGCAGAAGTCCTCGACCGCTTCCGACACGATATCGGCGTGGCTGGCGAACACATGGTCGGCGCCCTCGAATACGCGGTAGTCCACATGGACATTCTTTTGCGTGTTGAGTTTGTCGACCAGCTTGCGCACCGCCGGTTCCGGCACCAGTTCGTCGGCGTCGCCATGCAGCATCAGCCCGCCGCAGGGGCAGGGCGCCAGGAAGCCAAAATCGTAGTGGTTGGCCGGCGGCGCCACGCTGACCCAGCCGGAGATTTCCGGCCGGCGCATCAGCAACTGCATGCCGACGAACGCGCCGAAGGAATATCCGGCGATCCAGATCCCGCCGTGGCCAGGATTGACCGCCTGCATCCAGTCGAGCGCGCTGGCGGCGTCGCTGATTTCGCCGATCCCGCCGTCATAGCGTCCCTGGCTGCGTCCGACGCCCCGGAAGTTGAACCGCATCACCGAGCAGCCAAGCCGCATGAACGACTGGTACATCGTGAACGTGATACGATTGTTCATCGTCCCGCCGTGCAGCGGGTGGGGATGAAGGATCAGCGCCAACGGAGCCCCCGGGTCCTTCGAATGGTGGTAACGGCCTTCCAAACGGCCATCTGGGCCGGCGAACATCACCTCTGGCATGGCAATCTTAAACCTGTTTCCTGTCTTGCTCCGGTCAGCCGAACACCCAGGTCCGCTTGACCTGTCTGCCGCTCACCGGCCCCATTGAGCCCAAATCTGATTAATCCGAGCCAACTGGCAAACTCACAAACGCAAAAAGCAGCCCTGCCCATATTTGTCCGGCGGCGACCCTGATCAAGGATGGATAGTTGACTCCCTGAGTCAGGTATGCTGGCCTCACGCCGTGGCTCAATCGGTGCAGGGTCTTGCTTTTCCTTCCCCCTCGTCTTGTGACTGGTTCCCCGTTGGACCGAGCCCCAGGGCCATCTTGTCGACTGATCTCCGCGGAGGATTTTCCCCAGGGAGGTCAGTCAGCCAGCGGGCCCTGACGTCGATGGCACTATATGACAAACTGTGGCAACATTCATAATGGAAATGTCGCATGGCTTACATGTTCTTACGTGAGACCCTCCGCTGCTACCGAGAGCGTGATCCCGCGGCTCGTTCGTATGTTGAAGTATTGTTTTGCTACCCTGGCGTGCATGCAGTCATGTGGCATCGCCTGTCCCATTGGTTGTGGACTCACAACTTGTATTTTCTTGGGAGATTCTCGTCGCATATTGCCCGGTGGCTGACGGGGATTGAGATTCATCCCGCCGCGAAACTCGGACGCCGACTCGTCATCGATCATGGCATGGGAGTCGTGATCGGCGAAACCGCCGAGATCGGGGACGATTGCTATATCTATCATCAGGTCACGCTCGGGGTTGCCCGCACCAGCAGCGGCAAGCGGCATCCGACCGTGGGCAACAATGTCATCATCGGCGCCGGGGCCAAGGTGCTCGGACCCATCACCGTGGGCGACAATGCCCGCATCGGCTCCAACGCCGTCGTGGTCGACCCGGTGCCGGCCAATACCACCGTCGTCGGCGTTCCGGCCCGCCCCGTTGATCGCAAACTCTCACGTCCGGCAGCCGATTTCGATCCGTATGGCATGCCGTGCGACGACAGCCTCGACCCGCTGCTGCGCGACCTGGAAGGCCTGCGCACCGAACTGACCGAGCTGGAGGCCCGGGTCGCGCGGATGCAGGCGTCCCAAGGGGAGTTCGGCCAAACCGACTCCGGCGCGAATACCCAGTCCCCGTCCCAGTCGTCCCGGTCCGAGTCGTCCCGGTCCGAGTCGTCCCCATCCCCGTCGCAGTCGTCCCGGTCCGAGCCGTCCCCGTCCCAGTCGTCCCGGTCCCAGTCGTCGCGACAACCGGCGGCGGAGTGAAGCATGCAACTGTCCACACGCGGCCGCTACGCGGTCATGGCGATGGTCGATCTGGCGTCCCGCCAGTCGGTCGGTTGCGAATGCGGCCCGGTCTGTCTCGCGGAAATCGCCGCCAGCCAGCAATTGAGCCTGTCCTATCTGGAGCAGTTGTTCGCCAGGCTGCGCCGCTCCGGGCTGGTGACCTCGGCACGCGGGCCGGGGGGTGGCTACCGCCTGGCGCGCGACTCCGACCGCATCTCCATCGCCTCCATCATCGCGGCGGTCGACGAGCCGATCAGAGCCACCCGCTGTGACGAAAAGTCCGGTCCCTGCCTCGCCTTGCCCGGCCAACTCTCCGAACGCTGTCAAACCCACAATCTCTGGGCCGAACTGGGCCGCCAGATCTCGCTGTTTCTTGGCGCCGTGACATTGGCCGACGTTGTACTGGGCCATGTCCGCGGCCGAGCCGTGGCGCCAACCCGCGGCTTTGACCGGGTCGCGGCCGAGTAACCATGGTCTACCTTGATGCCAACGCCAGCGAGCCGCTCCGCCCCGAGGCGAAAGCCGCGATGGCGGCCGCGTTCGAGGTCACCGGCAATCCATCCTCGGTGCACGCCGCCGGCCGCGCGGTCCGGCGATTGCTGGAAGATGCGCGGGAGCGGATCGCCGCGCGGTTCGGCGTGCGCGATCAGGACGTCGTGTTCACCTCCGGCGGTACCGAGGCCGACGCGCTGGCGGTGCACGCTCTCGGTCTGGACCGGCGCATCATCGTGTGCGCCACCGAGCATGACGCGGTCCGCGCCGCCGCGCCTTGTGCCGCCGTGCTGCCGGTCGATCGGCGAGGCGTCGCCGACCTGGACGCGTTGCGCGGCTGGCTCGCGTCCGGACCGCCGGCGCTGGTCTGTCTGATGCTCGCCAACAATGAGACCGGGACGATCCAGCCGGTCGCCGAGGCCGCGGCGCTGTGCCGAGCGCACGGAGCCCAGTTGCATGTCGACGCGGTACAGGCGGCCGGTCGCATCGCGGTCGATCGGGCGGCGCTGGGTTGCCACTCCATCGCTTTGTCCGCGCACAAAATGGGCGGGCCCGCCGGCGTGGGCGCGCTGCTGTTGTCGCCCGAGCTGAGTACCATCGTACCACTGATCGCCGGTGGCGGGCAGGAGCGCGGCCGCAGGGGCGGCACACCAGCCTTGCCCGCCATCGCCGGCTTCGCCGCTGTCTGCGAACTCGGCGCCGATCAGGCTCGGCTTGCCGCGCTGCGGGATCGCGCCGAGGCCGCCGCGGTGCGTCACGGCGCGGTCGTGTGCGGTGGCGGGGCATCGCGGCTGGCCAACACCACCTCACTCGCGCTGCCAGGCGTGCGGGCCGATGCGCAGGTGATCGCGCTGGACCTGGATGGGATCGCGGTGAGTGCCGGCGCCGCGTGCAGTTCCGGAAAAGTGCAGACCAGCCATGTGCTGACCGCGATGGGACTGGGTGCGCTCTCTGGGCAGGCAATTCGCGTGTCGTTGCCGTGGAACGTGACCGACGATGCGATCGACGCGTTCGAGGCCGCGTACGCGCGCATGGCCGCCCGTCCACGGCCGGCTCTGGTGCCACCCCCCCTGGTCCCAGCTGGCGCGTGACCCCATAGAATATGGGTATGACCGACACACTCGCCCGCCCAAACCGGCCCGTCTACCTGGACAATCAGGCGACCACGCGCTGCGACCCGCGCGTCGTCGAGGCGATGCTGCCCTGGTTCACCGAACAGTACGGCAACCCGCACAGCGTCGAGCACGCCATGGGCCGCACCGCCGAGGCCGCGGTGGAGACCGCGCGCGGCGACGTCGCCTCGCTGCTCGGGGCCGACATTCGGGAAATCGTGTTCACCTCCGGCGCGACCGAGAGCAACAACCTCGCCATCAAAGGCGCCGCCCGGTTTGCCGCGCGTTACGGCGGCAATGGTTCCCCCGGGGATCGCAAACGGATCGTGACCGTGGCGACCGAGCACAAATGCGTGCTGGAATCGGTCGGCGACCTGAAGGACGAGGGCTTCGAGCCGGTGTTTCTGCCGGTCGGCGCCGATGGTCTGCTCGACCCCGAGGTGCTGCGTGACGCGCTGAGTGTGCCGACCCTGCTGGTCTCGGTCATGGCGGTGAACAACGAGATCGGCGTCGTGCAGGATATCGCGGGCCTCGCCGCGATCGCCAAGGCGGCGGGGGCGCTGTTTCACACTGACCTCGCGCAGGCGGTGGGCAAGATCCCGGTGGATGTGACGGGATGGAAGGTCGATCTCGCGTCGGTCAGCGGCCACAAGATTTATGGTCCGAAGGGCGTCGGCGTGCTGTTCGTCCGCCGCCGGCCGCGCGCGCGGGTGCTGCCGCTGTTCTCTGGCGGCGGGCAGGAGCGGGGTTACCGTTCCGGCACGCTGCCGGCGCCGCTGATCGTTGGTCTGGGCGAGGCCTGCCGTCTGGCCGGCGCGGAGATGGCGGATGAAACCGCGCGGATCGCCGGTTTGCGCGACCGGCTGTTCGACCGGCTGCGCGGCCATATCCCCGGCATCGCGATCAACGGCAGCACCACCCATCGCGTCGCCGGCAACCTGAACCTGACGTTTCCCGCCGCAACCGCGCTGGCGATGCTGGAGCGGATGCCGGATTTGTGCGTGTCCACCGGCTCCGCCTGTTCCTCGGCGGAGGTCGAGCCGTCCTATGTGCTGCGCGCACTCGGCCTGTCGGCCGACGCGGCGGGCCGCACCTTGCGCATCGGGATCGGACGCTTTACCTCGCCGGCGGACATCGATTACGCGGCGTCCGCTCTGGCGGCGGCCCATTCCGGGCACAACGCGGCGGACAATTTGGCCGGGGCCTGACCACCATGCCGAAAATGACGTTCATCGAGCGCGACGGGGCGCGCCGCGAGGTTGACGCGCCCGCCGGCCTGTCGGTGCTGGAAATCGCCCATAAGCATAAGGTGGATATCGAGGGCGCCTGCGAGGGTTCGCTCGCCTGTTCAACGTGTCACGTGATCGTCGATCCGGGCTGGTACAAGCAGCTGAAGACCGCGACCGAGGATGAGGAAGACATGCTCGACCTGGCGTTTGGATTGACCGAGACGTCGCGGCTTGGTTGCCAGATCATCATGAGCGACGCGCTGGACGGGCTGGTGGTGACATTGCCCGCCGGCGTCAACAACATGTTCAAGGGCTGAAATTGCGGGTCGTTGTCGCCATGTCGGGTGGGGTCGATAGCAGCGTCGCCGCCGGCCTGCTGCATGAGCAGGGCCACGAGGTGATCGGCGTGACCCTGCAATTATACGACCATGGCGCCGCCACTGGTCGGAAGGGCGCGTGCTGCGCTGGTCAGGACATCCACGACGCGCGCCGCGTCGCCGACCGGTTGGGCATCGCGCATTACGTGATCGACGCCGAGGAGCGGTTCGCGCGGGCGGTGATCGCCGATTTCGCCGACAGCTACGCGGCGGGCGAGACCCCGGTGCCGTGCATCCGCTGCAACCAGTCCGTGAAATTCGCCGATCTGACCGCGCTGGCCGCTGGTCTGGGCGCGGAGCGGCTGGCGACCGGGCATTACGTGCGGCGGGTCGATGGGCCGGATGGCGCGGAGTTGCATCGCGCGGTGGATCCGGAGCGTGATCAGAGCTGGTTCCTGTTCGCGACGACCCGCGAGCAGTTGGAGCGTTGCCTGTTTCCGCTTGGCGGCATGCCGGACAAGCGCACGGTGCGGTTGGAAGCGGCGCGTCTCGGTCTGGCGGTGGCGGAAAAGCCCGATAGTCAGGATATTTGTTTCGTGCCCTCCGGGTCATACGCGGAGGTCGTCGGGCGGTTGCGTCCGGATGCGCTGGAGCCGGGGGATATCGTTACGCGCGATGGCGCGGTGGTTGGCCGGCACGATGGGGTGGCTCGGTTCACCGTGGGGCAGAGCAAGCGGCTTGGCGCGGCGGCGATGGCGGGCGGCGAGCGGCAAATGGTGGTCGCGACCGAGCCGGGGACGCGGCGCGTGGTGGTCGGGCCGCGTCGGGTCAGCACTTTCGAGGTCAGGCTGCGCGAGGTGAACTGGCTGGTATCGCCCGCCGCCGGTCCGGTTCGTTGCGCGGTCAGGCTGCGGGCACGGGACATGCCGCGGCCAGCCGTCGTGGAGGCGCGCGATGACGGCGCCGTCGTGCTGCTGGATGAGCCCGCGCTGCCGGCGCCCGGTCAGGCCTGTGTGTTTTACGACGGGGACCGGGTGCTCGGCGGCGGGTTCATCACGCGGCCGGCGACCTGACCAGTCGCGGCAACCGGGGCATCGGCGGTATTCTCACGCACCCAGACCAAATCCGACACCGCCATGCGACCATGGGTCACGCGGCTCGTTTGTTCAGGCCGCCTGATGAGCAGACGATCGCCGTCAATTGTGAAAAGCCGGAGTTTTTCCGTGCCCACCTCTTCCGGGAACAGGGAAGCGTCAACCGTCGTTATGAACTGCCCAGGGTCCACCAGACGTAGCACGCCAGAGTAAGCGATCGTTTGGTTGAACAGCATTGCGCGCGCGGCGTCATTCGCCGGGGAAATACGATCTGATCTCGTAATCAGGAACATAATTCGGCCGGTCGGTGTCAGCACCATGTGGCCACTCGGACCTGGCCCAAACGTCGCCACGCGTTCCCCGGTATCGCTGAACGTCGCTTCCACTGACAGCAGCCGCCGGGTTCCCACCAGTGGGCTGAGATCGGAATGCGGTACAGACGGCATCGCCAGGCCTCTCGATTGAGTTTCGCGGAGGATCGCACCGGTTCACCGCATGTCAACGAGACGTTGGAAAAGCGGCGAACAACGGCTACCCTTCGGTTTGGCCGCCAATTGGCGCAACGCGGCCGCCGCTGATCCTTGGCAAGGCGCCGCCGATTGAAAGCACAGCGATGAGTGGCTCGGCGAACGGCATCCTTTTCGCGACCATTTGCAACACTGTCGGCGAAGCCAGTGCGTACTCGCTTTGGTTCGCGGCGGGCGCCCGGCAATTCGTCGTCGATTTATCCGGTCACCTCAATGACGCCAGCGGCCTGACCGGCATCGCATATCACA
>CALFNB010000240.1 GCA_937902425.1 uncultured Acetobacteraceae bacterium
CGAGATCGAACCGCACCCCGCGAACGCCCTGGCCATCCGCGGCGCCGCCTGATCCGCTATGCTCCGGCCATGCGCCTGGTTCCCGCCGTCCTGATGCTCCTGCTGACAGCGAGTCCCCTCGCCGCGCAGCCACAGCCGGTGCCGAACCCATTGACCTTCGTGCAGGCCGGCCAATGGCCGCAAGCCCAGTCGGCGGCGGCGCGGCTGGGTGATCCGGTGGCGGAAAAGCTGATCGTTTACTTCCGCATGCTGGCACCAAATGCCGCCGGCGCCGCCGAGATCGCCACCTTCATCCGGCAGTACCCCGACTGGCCGCTGCCGACGCTGCTGGAGCGGCGGCGTCAGGAAGCGATCGCGGCCGAGACCGACAACGCCACCGTCACCGCGCTCTGTACCGAGCGGCAACCCGCCATCCCCACGCCCGCGCGTGACGCCGCCTTGCTGCGCTGTGCCGACGCGCTGGCCAATCTCGGCCGCGGCAAGGAGGCCGGAGCGCTCGCGCGCGAGGCCTGGGTTTCGGCCATCTCGGACCTTGCCACCGAGGACGCGTTCCTCCACCGCTTCCCCGGTCTGATTTCCGCCGCCGACCAATGGGCCCGGTTCCAGCGGCTGGCCTGGGACGACCCGGCCGGAGCGGAACGGCAAATCGCCCGGCTCGATCCGGCGCGTGCGTCGCGGGCCGAGGCCCGGATTTCGTTGAAGGCGAACACGCCTGTCCCCATCGCTGGTCCAAATGAGGATCCGGGCGCGATGCTCGACCTCGCACGGGCGTATCGCAAGCTCGGCCAGGATCCGGCGGCGGTCGCGCTGTGGCGCGCGTCGGGCACGGCGGCGCAGAAGGCCGCCCCGGACCACCTGAGCGCGTACTGGGCCGAGCGGCAGACCCTGGCGCGCCAATTGCTGCACGATGGCGATGCTCAGGGTGCGTTTGACGTGGTCGTGGCGCATCGCCAGGCCGAGCCGCGGCTCGTGGTGGAGGCGGAGTTCCTCGCCGGGTTCATTGCCCTGCGGCGGCTCAACGATCCGGCGGCGGCGGCGAAGCATTTCACCGCTCTGGCCGAGGTCTCACCGGCGGTGTTGACGCAGTCGCGCGCGTATTACTGGCTCGCACGGGCCACCGCGGCGTTGGGCCGCGACGCCAAAGCGGATTACGCGCGCGCCGCCACCTGGCCGATGACGTTTTACGGGCAGCTCGCCGCCCGCGCCGCCGGGGAGCCCGACGCGGCCCTGGTGCAGGCACTCCGCATACGAGCACTCCCCTCTGGGCCGACCCCGGCATCCGGCCTCGCCAACACGCCGATCACGGCGGAACTGGCGCGCGCGGCCCGCATCCTGGTCGCCTGGGGTGACCCGCGGCGGGCACGGCCGTTTCTGTTCCGCATGGAGGAACTCGCCGCGACCCCGGGCGAACGCATCGCCGTGGGTGATTATGCCGCCGCCATGGGGCTGCCCGACGTCAACGTCATCGTCGCCCGCCGGCTCGGCCTCAACGGGATCATGCCGCCGATGCAAGGCTGGCCGATCCCGTTTCAGCCGCCGCCGGTGCCGGAGCCGGAATTTTCGCTCGCGATCATACGCCAGGAGAGTAATTTCGATGTCGGGATCATCAGTTCATCGGGCGCCCGCGGGCTGATGCAACTCATGCCGGCGACGGCGCGTCTGGTGGCACATCGCCTCGGCGAGCCCACCTCCGAATTTCTGCTGACCACCGAGCCTGGGCATAACATGCGGATGGGGACAGCGTATTTGCAGCAGATGCTGGAGCAATTCGATAATTCAATGCCGCTGGCCACCGCCGCCTACAACGCCGGTCCGCATCGGGTGGCGCGGTGGCTGATCGATAATGGTGATCCGCGCGTTGCCGACCCCCGCGGGGGCGACCAGAGCATGATCGACTGGATCGAAATGATCCCGTTCAACGAGACCCGCAACTACGTGCAACGCGTCATGGAAAACGTCGTCGTCTACCAGGTGCTGCTGAGCGGAACGCTGCCGCCGGTCATGACCCAATGGAGCCGTTGACCCGAACACTCTCGGCCTGGGACGGGTTGCCGTTGTGCGTGCGGCTCTGGGATGGCGGCAATCGATTGCCGCCGGTTCTCTGCCTTCCTGGGCTTGTGCGCACCGGCGCGGATTTCGATACGGTCGCGCCATTGTTCGCCGACGGACGGACCGTGGTCTCGCTGGATTATGCCGGACGGGGCGGCTCGGGCCGGTCGTCGAATGTCATGCGTTATGGACCAGAGGCGTGCGTGCGCGACGTGCTGGACATCTGCGCCGCGTTGCATCTGTCCAACGTCGCGATCGTCGGCACCAGCTTTGGCGGATTGCTGGCGATGGGGGTCGCGGCGGCCCGGCCGGCGTTGCTGCGCGGCGTGGTGCTGAACGATGTCGGGCCGGACATCGGTAGCGCCGGTGCCGACTTCGTCCGAGATTTCGTCGGGTTGGACCCAGCGCTGAGGAGCCTCGACGCCTGCGTGACGTATCTGAAGAAACGCTTGCCGCCGCTGTCGCTGGCGTCCGATCACGCATGGCGGACAATGGCGGCGTTGACGTATGCGCCTGGCGCGGACGGACGGTTTCACCCGGTGTGGGACATCGCGATCGCCCGACTGCTGCGCCGGCCGCCGCCTGATTTGTGGCCATTGTTTGGAGCGTTGGCGCATGTGCCGGTGCTGCTGGCGCATGGCGCGGTCAGCACCCTGTTGCTGCCCGAGACGGTGGCCGCGATGCGCGCTCGGCGCCCTGACATGACGGTCGTCACGGTGCCCGGCGTGGGCCACGCGCCGATCCTGACGGAGGACGCGATTCGGGATACGCTGCGCGCATTCGTGGCCGCCGCGGATTGAGCGCACCTTTCGACAGCGGCCCGCCAACGGGAGGCAACCATGCGGAACAGCCGTGACCGGATCCTCACCACCCATGTCGGCAGCCTGCCGCGGCCGGACGACATGATCGAACTGAACCGGGCTTACGCCGCGGGCGAGGCGCATGATGAGGCGGCATTGCGCACCCGGCGCGCCGCGGCGGTGGCGGAGGTCGTGCGACAGCAGGTGGCGGCCGGCATCGATATCCCCAACGACGGCGAGTTCGGCAAGGCGACCGAACACCGGATCAATTTCGGCGCCTGGTGGAGTTACATCTACCCACGTTGGGGCGGGCTGCGCGCCGGCGGCGATATGATGCGAGCCCAACCGCGGCGGTCCGAGCCTGGGAAGGTAGTGCTGACGAGCTTCTCGGACCGGCGCGACCGGCAAATGTTCGCGGCGGCGTATGCCGATCCGGAGTCCGGGGTTTCGACGGCGCCACGCGGGGCCGGGGGTGGCATGGTGTTGCCGGTGTGCGTCGCGCCGATCACCTACACCGGGCAGGAGATCATCGCGGCCGACATCGCGCATGCGCGCGCGGCGCTGGACGCGGCCGGCGTGAGCGAAGGCTTCATAACCGCGATCGCGCCTGGAAGTTGCGGACGGATTCCGAACGAATACTACGCTTCGGAAGAAGCGCTGATGTTCGCCTGCGCCGAGGCGATGCGCGTCGAATATCAGGCGATCATCAATGCCGGGTTCGTGCTGCAACTCGACGACCCGGCGCTGGCGACAAGCTGGGACATGATCAACCCCGAGCCATCGGTCACGGACTACCGCGCCTTCGCCGAATTGCGCGTGGCGGCGCTGAACCACGCCCTGCGCGGCTTGCCGGCGGACCGCATTCGCTACCACTTGTGCTGGGGCAGCTGGCACGGCCCGCATGTCACCGACATTCCGATGCGCGATCTGGTCGATATCGTGCTGAAGGTGAACGCTCAAGGGATTTCGTTTGAGGCCGGAAACGTGCGCCATGAACACGAGTGGAAGGTGTGGCGGGACGTCAAACTCCCGGACGGCAAGTTGCTGATCCCCGGCGTCGTCAGCCACGCGACCAACGTCATCGAGCATCCCCAACTGGTCGCCGACCGCCTGGTCCGCTTCGCCAACGTTGCCGGTCGGGAGAACGTGCTTGCCAGCACCGATTGCGGCCTCGGCGGACGTGTGCACCCCGACATCGCCTGGGCGAAACTGCGCACGCTCGCGGAGGGGGCGGCGTTGGCGTCGAAACAACTGTTTGGGTAACATGCGAGCGGCGCGACACGGTCGTGGCCCACTATGGCCCACATCGCATCCCTCTGTCAGTGTGCGGGTTCACCGTTCGCCGAATCGTACCACCGGAATTAAGTTCTGGCGGAATTAAGTTCCGGAGGAATTAAGTTCTGGCCGATCGTCGCCCGGCTTCCAACGGCATGGGTCAAGACGTTCGGCCGTTGGCATAAGTTTGGATCGCGGAGCAGATGATTGGAACCACGAATGTGCACCGATATGCACAGAGAGGGCCAGGCCGTCACGGGGCAGCGAATACGACCACGGCTCTACGGTTCTTCGTGCGTCCGGATGGATTATCGCTACCGTCGGGGTTGAGGTTCGGCTCAACAGGCTGAGCGGCACCCAGGCCCTCGAGAGTAAACCTGACATTGCTCAGCCCCTTGCGATCGACCAGCCAGCCGCGTACGGCGTCGGCTCGCTGCATGGACAGCTTCAGGTTATGTTCCGTCGTTCCTTTGGCATCGGTGAAGCCTTCAATGCGCACTTCGGTTACCGCGTGGTCGCGCAGGATTTTCGCGGCTTGCTCCAGTGTCACGCCAGCGCCGGGACGAATATCCGCCTTATCGAAGTCGAACAGAATGTCCGCCGGCATCTCGATGGTGTTTTCCTTCGATGTTTGCTTCACCTCCAATTGAGGTTGAGAAAGTGCGAACGAGGCAGCGGCGAGCGCAACCGTAAAGGGTACCATGAGAAAGAAATAGCCCAGATATAGCAGCAGAATTCCGATATTCTGCGATCCAGGCATCCAGATGAAGTCAAAGGTCTT
>CALFNB010000241.1 GCA_937902425.1 uncultured Acetobacteraceae bacterium
CGTGGAATCGTATGTTGACACCAACGATATCGCACAATCTGTCGGCCGGTTCAAGCGCTGCGCGGGATAGTAGGACCGTCGCATGTATATTGTCGTCATCCGAACATCGTTTCGTCCAAGGTCGATTCTTCCCTGGGCGAGGGGCCGTGTCGCTGGTCAACCAGAAATATCAGGCAAGCCGTTCCTGAAGGTGGAGCGCGAGGTCGCCATCGATGACTACCTTCCCCGGCGATTGGCCACGCTGCAGTTGGCGGGGCCGGTCACCCAATGACCGAGCCAATCCGCTTCGTTACAACCATAGCGATCCGTCAGGCTGTCAACGGTCACGAGACCGACGTCCTGGACGCCATGGGCGTACATTGGCGGGACGGTCGGCCTCACATCAAATGCCCATACCGAGACCACACGGATGACAACGCATCCTGGCGTTGGGACACGAAGCACGCAAAGGCTCATTGCACGTGCTCGAAGGGCGATAGCATCTTCGATGTGGTGTTGAAGGTTCTGGGTGGCGACTTCGAAGCCGCGAAGATCCGTGTGGCCGAACTACTGCACCGGCACGACTTGATCCGGACCAAGGGAGTCGGCGCGGGCGACGGCCCGCGATACCAGGCGACCGACGCGGCCAGTCTGCTGGGTGCGGCGGGCGAGTGTCGCGATGATAGTTTGCCCAGGGCCTACCTCGCCCAGCGCCTCTGTGTCGCCCTGGACGTCGTGCTCATCCCGCGCACCGCCATGATCGGCCTGAAGGCGCTGGGTTACTACGACCCACCGCCGCAGGGATCGAAGGCGAAGCCGAAGCTGGTTGGCGAGTTTCCTTGCGCGGTGTTCGGCACGATCGCCGCGGACGGCGGGACGCACGCCCATCGTATCTACCTGGCGCCGGCCGGCGCGGGTAAGGCGGACCTCGGCGTTGGTCCGGACGGACGGCCGCGCGAACCGAAAAAATCAGCGAAGCTGGTTGGCGACGATAACGTTGCTGGCCGCTCTGTCCTGTGGGGCGATCCGGGTCAGGCTCCACATCTGATCGTGACTGAGGGTATCGAAACCGGCGCGGCGGTCGCGCTGGCATTCGCTGACGAAATCAAGACCGGCGCGGTCGCGGTGGCCGCCGCCATCTCGGCAAACGGCGTGGAGGCATTCCAGCCATATCTCGCAACAAAGCGAGTTACCGTCGCCGGTGATCGGGATGAAGGTTCCAAGGCGAACGGCAAACCAGGTTCGCGGCGCGGTGAACGCGCGGCGCGAACCTTTGGCGTGAAGCACTATTCGCGACTCCAGATTGAGATCGCGATGCCAGACAATGCCGGCGAATCCGTGGATTGGCTCGACGTGCTGGTGCGGGACAGTGTTGAGGTCGTGCGCGAGGGCGTGTTGGCCGCAATTCCGTTCGTGCCAACATTGGCCGAGTTGGAGGCATTGGCCCTCGGCCAGGGGCGCGCGGCGGAGTTACAGGAGATCGCCGCCAAATACCCTTTGCCGGTAATGGACACTCTGACGCTGGTCTACCGTCACGCCGTCAACGGCAAAGTGAAGGTCCACAAGGTGGTCGGGTCGAAGACCAATCCGGAAGCCGACCAGAGCGCACTTGAAACGATACCCGTCGCGACACCGTTCGGAGTCTCGGCCCGGCTCCGCCATATCGATCAGAATGACGCCTACGGCTTGCGCGCTGTCGTACAGGATATGAACGGCAAGTCCCGCGCCGTCGATTTCGACAGGGCGTCGCTCCCGAGGATGGGAGCGACGGAAATCCGGGCGGCGCTTTTCGCCGCTGGTTTGCGCACCGAGGATGACGGCGAAATGATCGCGGTGCAGTGCCTGAAAGCGGCCGATCCCGAGCAAGAGATTATCGTTGTTCAAAGGCCAGGATGGCATGACATCCCCGGCTGCTCCGACCTGATCTTCATCTCCCCAGGCGGGCACGTGATCGGTGCCCCGAACGATATTTTTCTTGAA
>CALFNB010000242.1 GCA_937902425.1 uncultured Acetobacteraceae bacterium
AGCATTCGCTTCACACGCGAGAGGTCACAGGTTCAATCCCTGTCGCGCCCACCATTGGGTTGCCGCTGTTTCTTCAGTTGGCCGTTGCTTCAGTTGATCGTTTCTTAACACCGCCGCCTCGCCGTCTGGCGTTCCACCTGGGCAGTCGATACCGCGCCCGGCGGGATACGGCACTCCCAGGTCTGGCCAATTGACGATGCCGGGTCAGTCCGCCGTCTCCGGCGCGGCGATACGCACCGTTTGCTCGCGGCGGACGAGCCCTTTGGCCGCTTCGCTGATGACGGCGACCGCCCGCTGAAGCGAGGTCACGACCTCGTCCGCGGTGGTGTTCTCGAGCGCCTCGCGGCCGTGCGCGTCCGCCGCGCTCCAGGTCCAGAACCCGGCGACGATCCGCGCGTCCGGCAGCCGTCGGCGCAGGCGGCGCACAAGATATCGCGCGTTCGTGAAATCGCCCGGCTCCAGGTACGACAGGCAGACCATGCGTATTCCGGTAGCGTCGAGTTGCGCCAGGTTGGTCGTCGACACCGCCGTATTTGGCACCACACGGGCGCCGATCCCCGCCTTGGTCAAAAGCTGCACCAGCATGCCGGCGACCGCCTCATCGAGCGAGCCGCGGCCGGCGACGCAAAGCACGGCACACCGCTTCCATTCAGCCGCGATAGCGGGTGAGGCGGCCGCGCCGTCGTTGCCCCCGTCCTCGCCCCCGTCCCCGGCCGCGTCCTGGTCCGTGTCCGCCGGCGGCGACGCGTGGTCGGACAAATCGTCAACGACGGCGTCCACCGTGTCTTTGATCAGCACCCGGCGGTCATGGTCGAGTTCACCTCGATTGACATCCAGTTGCGCCAGCCTCAGTCCTTCGATGGCGATCTCGTCGTAATAAGCGGACAGCGGATTAAGCTTCAGAAAAGCCTCGGCCTGGTAAGCCGCCTCGCTGGAGTCGCCCGCGAGCATCCGCTGATAGAACTTCTCCTCGGCCGCCAACGCCGGTTCATCGCCAAGCAGGATGTCGAGGAATTCCAGCGCCGCGACATGCCGGCCAAGCACGACGAGACACAAGGTCAACGGCATCGACAGGAGCAATCCAATCGGTCCCCAAAGCCATGTCCAGAACGTGGTCGCCACGACGACCGCGACCGCCGAGAGGCCCGTACTTTGGCCGTAATAAAACGGTTCGATGATCTGGCCGGTGATCGTCTCGACGATGAGGAACAGGCCGGCCGTCCACAGCAGCGTGGACCAGCCAGGATCGACGGCGACCGCCAGTGCCGCCGGGAAGAACGCGGCGATCGCCGAGCCAATGTACGGGACGAACCGGAGCAGCGTCACGAGCGCGCCCCAGAGTATCGGGTTCGGAAGGCCGATGAGCCACAATCCGGCGCCGAAGATCAGCCCGAACGTCGCGTTGATCACGGTCTGGGTCAGCAAGTAGCGGCCGAGACGGCGGAACGCGTCGTCCAACGCCTCGCTGGTGTGACGCAAATCGCCGGCACCGACGAGCCGAATGAACCGGTCCCGCAATTGTTCTCGTTGCAGCAGAAAGAAGATCACGAATACGATGACGATGCCGGCTTTCGCGAACGGTTGCAGCAACGGCCCCATGACATTCAGGATGATGGCGATGGGTGTCGCCGCCGGTTCATGGATTTCCACCAGCAGCGGTGGCGGCGCCGGCGGCGTATTCGATTTCGGCGCGGCTGGTTTCGCCGTTGGTTCCACGGGCGCCGTCGATTTCGCCAGCTCGCTGCCGAGTTGGTTCAGCAGCTCCGACGTTCGGCTGAAAACACCCCCGCCGGCGCCAAGGCCTTTCACGGACTGAATCTTCTGAATGATGTTGTACTGGTATCGCGGGAGTTGCCCGGCCAGTTCGGTCAGCTGAGTTCCAATGAGGGTCGCCAGACTGACGATCGCGAGGAACGCCAGCAGCACGACGGCGATGACCGACGGCACGCGGCCGAGATGCGTTCGGCGCAAGCCCGCGACCAGGGGGCCAAGTACGAAACTCAACAGGATCGCGAGCGCCAGCGGGATAAAGACATCTCGCGCGAAATAAAGCGCCGCGATGATAATGGCAGTGATCGACAGCGCCGTCAGACCGGAGGACGGTTTCGATGCCGTATAGACCGCGCGCCGGCGCAGGCGGATGCCCAGAGATGCGTCGGTCAGGGTCGCCGCTGACAGTTTGATTGCCCTTGCCTCCTCGCGATGGCAGCCCGGCGTTCGTAACCATCGTCGCGTGTGGCGACGGGCTGCTTCGCCCGCGAATCACGGTGACGTCCGGTTGTTGTGTCGCGCGGTGTCGCTGGGGCGATCCCATCAGCGTCATTCGACAGCGCGGCGTGACCTCCGGCCGGGCCAGAGCCACCGTCATCATTGGCAACATAGCATCTGGCGAACGAGTGCCGGAAGCATCGGAAACTACTCACACCATCTGCGTCACGGCCGGCGTCTGACATGGTCGGATATCTGTCTCTGGCTGGTGGTTGCCGCACCCGCGGGTCCGGACCTGGAAACGACATGCCCGTGCCAGGGCCGCCCAGTCAATTTTTGGGCAAAATGGACTTTCCGGGATTTTAGGCAAAAATGCTTTATCTCCGTGACGCGGCCTCCGCCACGTTGGCCGCCTGTGCGAACGCTCGATTGCGGGCGACTTGTTGATTTGTACGAAGCGCTCCTCGACGGGGGACAGCCGCCCCGCCAGATGGCGTGCCACCCAAAAGCCATGCGTTTGGTGGAGGCGCGCAGAGCGATCAGTGGATGCAAGGACCGGAAGACAGAACGGTTCCTGGCCGGCGAGCGTGTGAAGGAGTTCGAGGCGTTCGCCGATGCCGCCGCGAAGGCGCCGAACAAACTTCAGGCGGCCGTCATCCTGGGCGATCTTCGTTCCCCGCCATCGAACCGGTTCGAAGCATTGCGTGGCGATCGAAACGGGCAGTACAGCATTCGGATCAACGCACAATACCGGGTTTGTTTCAAATGGGGGCCGCATGCATCGGTTCCGACCGGAACGGACGCCCTTCAGGTTGCCGGCGATGCCTGTGATGTCGAAATCACCGACTACCACTGATCCAAACTCACTTGCTTGCTCAACTCTCTCCAATACGGCAGGACACTCACGCCATGACCAACCCGATCGACAACCTTCCCGCCATCCATCCCGGCAGTTTCCTTCGAGATGAACTTGAGGCCCTTGATCTGAGCGCCCGGAAGTTCGCCGGGCACATCCATGTGCCGCACAATGCCGTTACGGAGATCATGAACGGCGAGCGGTCGATCAGTGCGCAAATGGCGATCCGGCTCAGCCAGGCGTTCGGCACCACTCCGCAATATTGGCTGAACCTTCAAATGATATACGATCTGAAGCGGGCGCGGGCCGCGATGCCGGTTGAGGCGTTGCGGATCGAAACATTCGCGACGGCCTGAAAGGAGAGTATGACGATCTGCTGGGGCCCTCCCGGTGAGCGGTGATCTGACCGGATGAAACGACGCCCGAAGTTTTCCCCGCCGAAAAATCACCCCACGGATCGTCATGATCTCCCCGGCCCGGGCCATCCGCCTCGACACGATGGCCCGGTCGAGCCGGAGCATGACGAATACACTACCGTTCCGGGGCACGCCGTGCGGGGGGACCGAGGAACGTCGTCCTCAACGCGTCTGGCAACCCGGTGATCCGTCCGATTCCGATGCTTTTTGCTCACACTGCCGCGGCTTGCGTGTCTCGTACGCGCGCAGGAACACCTCGGTGCCCCGCAGCGCCCGGCGGCCGATCTCCTCCGGGGTGCTAAGTCCGGTCAGTCCGAACGCGATCTTCGCCGGCATGCTGCCTTCCCACAGGCTCACCAGGTCGTCGGCCGCCCGGTCGGGATCGTCCACTTCCAGTTCGCCGCGTTCCGCGCTCGCCGCGATAATGGCAGCCAGCGCGGCGCGCACCCGCCCAGGACCGGCGGCGTAGAAGCGATCCGCGAGGGAACGATTGGCGCGTAACGCTCCCGGCAATGTGTGTGCCATCGTGCAAATGTCCGAGCCCAGGATGACGGTCAGGAACATGGTACCGACGGCGATCAGGCGCTCGCGCAGCCCGCCGCCTTGGTCTGGTGCCGACAGGGCGCCGATCATCTGGTCGGAGGTCGTTAGCACGATGGTTTCGAACAACGTCTCCTTGTCGTGGAAGTGGCTGTAGACCGTCATTTTCGACACACAAGCCCGCATCGCCACGGCTTCCATGGTTACCAAATCGAACGGCTGACTCGCGAACAGGCTCCGCGCGGCCTTGATTATCGCCGCACGCTTGGCGATGTCTTTGGGACGGCCGGAACGGTGAGCGGCCGGCGATTGCGCCACGAGTATTTCCCCCCGGGTTGATACTGGACTCATTGGTCCAGGATACCTTATAATGGACTCATTGGTACAGGAATATAATGGGTCAATGCCTCGCGTCGCAATCCCCTCGCGCCGCCCGTTTCTGGGCGCGGCCGTCCTGTCGGCGATTTTGGCTGGCTGCACCGTGGGGCCGAATTTCCGCGCCCCGCCGGCGCCCGCCAGCACGCGCTTCACGGAGGCCGTGTTACCCGGCCGCACCGTCTCGGCCGCCGTGCCGGGTGGCGAGGCGCAACGCCTCGCGCCGGATCGCGACATTCCGGGCGAGTGGTGGGAGCTGTTCCATTCCCCCCAGATCACCACGCTGGTCACGCAGGCGCTGAAGGCCAATCCCGACGTCGCCGCGGCGCAAGCCAGCCTGCGCCAGGCGCGGGAGACGATGCGCGCGGAGCAGGGCGCGCTGTTCCCATCAGTCGATGCCAGTGCCCGTGCCGCGAGGCAGCGCGAGTCGCTCGCGGCCGTGGGATTTGGCAACGGCTCGACGACGTTCACGACCTACAGCGGCGCGCTGAATGTTTCCTACACGCTGGACGCGTTCGGCGGCATTCGGCGGCAGGTCGAGCAGTTGGGCGCGCAGGCCGAGTATCAGCGGTTCGAACTGGAGGCGACCGATCTGACGCTCGCCGCCAACGTCATCAACGCGGCGATCAACGAAGCGGCGCTGCGGGCGCAGATCGACACCACCCGAGACATCATCAAAGCCGATACCGACGCGCTCAACCTGACCAAAAGCCGGTTTCAACTGGGCGGCGTCAGCCAGGTGGACGTGCTGCAGCAGCAATCGCTGCTGGACCAGCAGACCGCGACCTTGCCCGGTCTGGAGAAGCTGCGGCAGCAGGTCCGTAATCAACTCGCCGTCTATCTGGGCGGACATCCGGACCAGTACTCGACGCCGACGCTGGACCTCGATCGCCTGATCCTGCCTGCCGATTTGCCGGTATCCCTGCCGTCGAAACTGGTGGAACAGCGGCCGGATATCCGCGCCTACGCCGCCTTGCTGCATTCGGCCACGGCGGCGGTCGGTGTCGCGACCGCCAATATGCTGCCGAACCTCTCGCTCAGCGCCAGCTATGGACGGGACGGCAGCACGCTCGCCAACCTGTTCACGCCGGCGGGGATCGTCTGGACCATCGCCGGCAGCATCGCGCAGCCGATCTTCGAGGGCGGCACGCTGTCGGCCCGCCGGGAAGCCGCGAAGGCCGCGATGGACGTCGCCGCCGCGCAATACAGCAGCACGGTGAATACCGCGTTCCAGAATGTCGCCAACGCGCTGGTGGCGATCGAGCGGGACGCGGAGACGGTGCGTGCCGCTCTGGCCGCGCAACAGACGGCCGCGTCCAGCCTCACCGTCGCACGCTCCCAATACGCGGCGGGTGCCGGCACGTACTTGAACGTGCTGACCGCCGAGCAGGCGGATTTCAGCGCCCGCCTGAATCTTATCACCGCGCGGGCCGCGCGTTTCACCGATACCGTCGCGTTGTTTCAGGCGCTTGGCGGCGGCTGGTGGAACCGAACCGACGTGGACACCAAAGTCGCGCGCTGCTGTGGAGTGCTGCCATGAACGATATCACCACACTGCCTCGCACCTCCACCGCGCCCACGCGCCGGCCAAGGACATGGCTGCGCGTGACGCTGATGCTGCTTGCCGTGGGCCTGGTGGCGGGTGGGCTGATCTTCTTTCAGCAGTTCAAGGCCGGCATCCTGAAACAGGTGGTGGCGAGCATCCGATCGGAGGTGCCAACCGTCGCTACCGCGACCGCCTCAATGCAAGCCTGGCAATCCAGCCTGACGTCTGTCGGCACCGCGCGCGCCTCGAACGGCGCCGACCTGGCGGCCGAGATCGCCGGTGTGGTGGATCAGATCGATTTCGAGTCAGGGCAGACCGCGGCGGCGGGAACCACTCTGCTGCGGCTGCGCCCCAACGATGATGAGGCGAAGCTGGCACAGCTTCAGGCGAGCGCCGACCTCGCCAACGTGACGTTGCAACGCGACCTGAAGCAGTGGGAGGCGCGGGGCGTGGCGCAGGCGACGGTCGACGCCGACCAGGCGAACGTGAAGGTGACTCGCGCCCAGATCGCGGCGCAGCAGGCGGTGATGGCGGAGAAGAACGTGCGGGCGCCGTTCGCCGGACGCCTGGGTGTGCGGCAGGTGGACGTCGGTCAGTTCATCGCGGCCGGGACGCCGATCGTGACGTTGCAACAACTCGATCCCATGTTCGTGGATTTCTATCTGCCGCAACAGGCGCTGGGACAGATCGCCAGTGGTCAAAAGGTCGAGGTTACCGCGGATGCCTGGCCCGGCCGGACGTTCCAGGGGAAGATCGACTCCCTGAACGCCAAAGTGGATCCCACCAGCCGCATGCTGCAAATTCGGGCGAGCCTCCCCAACCCGGATGGCGCGCTGTTGCCGGGTATGTATGTCGGGGTCTCGATCGCGACCGGCGAGCCGCTGCCGCTGATCACCATCCCGAACGCGGCGGTCGCGTACAATCCGTATGGCTCGCTGGTCTACGTGGTGCATGACGAAAAAGACGCGAAAGGCGCGGAACAGCACCTCGTCAAACAGCAATTCGTCACCACGGGCGCGGCGCGCGGCGACCAGGTGAGCATCCTGAAAGGGATCGGCGTCAATGACGTGGTGGTCACCGCCGGCCAGTTGAAGTTGCACAACGGATCCATCGTGAAGATCGATAACGCGGTGCGACCGGCCGATAATCCCGCGCCCGAGCCCCAGGATCATTGAGCCGATGAAATTCACCGACATCTTCATTCGCCGGCCGGTGCTGGCCAGCGTGGTCAGTCTGATGCTGCTGGTGATCGGGTTGAAGGCGTTTTACTCGCTGCCGATCCTGGAATACCCGAAGACCGAGAACGCGGTCGTCACCATCACCACGATCTATTACGGCGCCGATCCGGAAACCGTAGCCGGTTTTGTCACCACGCCGCTGGAAAACGCGATCGCTCAGGCGAACGGCATCGACACGATGACATCGAACAGCGGACCCGGGATCAGCGCGATCACCGCGAACCTGGTGCTGAACTTCGATCCGGACAAGGCGATCACCGAGATCACCGCCAAGATCAATTCCGTGCTCAATCAGTTGCCGGCGGGCGTGCAGCAGCCGACGCTGTCGGTGGCGATCGGCCAGTCGCTCGATGCGCTGATCATTGGCTTCGCCAGCGACGACCTGTCGCCGAACCAGATCACCGACTATTTGGTGCGCAATGTGCAACCGCGGCTGCAGGCGGTGCCGGGGGTGCAGACGGCGGAACTGCTCGGCGGGCAGAACTTCGCGTTGCGGGCATGGCTGGATCCGGCGAAGCTGGCTGGTTACGGGCTGACCGCGACCGATGTGACCAACGCGCTCAGCGCCAACAACGTGATCTCCGGGATCGGCAACACCAAAGGCGAGATGGTGCAGTTCAATCTGACCGCCTCGACCAATCTGCATTCGGTGCGAGAGTTTCGCGATCTGGTGATCAAACAGGTCAATGGCGGCATCATTCGGCTGAGCGACGTCGCCAACGTGACCCTCGGTTCGGACGATTACGAATCCAGCGTCGAGTATAACGGCAAGAAGGGCGTCTACGTCGGCATCCAGACGGTGCCTTCGGCGAGCCTGCTGAGCGTGATCGCCGGCGTGAAGGCGGTGCTGCCCTCGATCCAGCAACAATTGCCGGCGGGCCTCCACGGCGATGTCATCTATGATTCGACCGTGTTCGTGAACAGCTCCATCCATGAGGTGGAACGGTCTCTGGCGGAGACGGTGCTGATCGTCACGCTGGTGGTGTTCGCGTTCCTCGGTTCGCCGCGTTCGG
This sequence comes from uncultured Acetobacteraceae bacterium, assembly GCA_937902425.1. GTDB lineage: Bacteria > Pseudomonadota > Alphaproteobacteria > Acetobacterales > Acetobacteraceae > Rhodopila. Next base: position 8,193 of record CALFNB010000242.1, read on the forward strand.
TGGTCATACCGGTCGTGACGATCCCGCTGTCCCTCATCGGCACCTTCGCGGTCATGCTGGTACTCGGCTTCTCCATCAATCTGCTCAGTTTGTTGGCGCTGGTGCTGGCGATCGGTCTCGTGGTGGACGATGCGATCATCGTGGTGGAGAGCGTCAATCGCCACCTGGAAGACGGCATGCGGCCGCGCGACGCCGCCATGCGGGCAGCCCGCGAGCTGGCCAACCCGATCATCGCGATGACCGCGGTGCTGGTCGCGGTCTACGTGCCGATCGGCTTCCAGGCCGGTTTGACCGGTGCGCTGTTCACCGAGTTCGCGTTCACCGTGGTCGGCGCGGTGACGATGTCCGCCATCGTGGCACTGACTCTGTCGCCGATGATGTGCGGTTTCCTGCTGAAGCCGCACGCGATCGGCGCCGCGCGTGGCTGGTCCGATCGTCTGACGGATTGGATCGACCGCGGGTTCAACCGGTTGCGGCGCTGGTATGAACGCCGGCTTCTGGGCAGTCTTCGCACGCTGCCGGTGACATTGCTGTTCGGCGCGCTGGTCATCGGCGGCATTTATTTCCTGTACGGCAGCGCCAGCAGTGAACTGGCGCCGGAGGAAGACCAGGGTGTCGTCATTCTGCTGCCAACCTCCGCCCCCAACGCGACACTGCGACAGAAAGAGCTGTTCGCCGATCAGGTCCAAGGCGTCATGTCGAAGGTGCCAGAAGCGGATCAGAGCTTTCAGGTCATCAGTCCGACCTTGTCGATCGCCGGCATCACCTTGAAACCCTGGGACCAGCGCCAGCGCGACGCGACGACGATCCAGCGGCAGCTTCAGGGGGAACTCAGCGGCGTCGCCGGCCAGAAGGTGGCGGCGTTCCTGCCGCCCGCGTTGCCAGGCGCGTCGGGGCTGCCCATTCAGTTCGTGCTGAAATCGTCGCTGCCGATCAACGACCTGTATCCGATGGCGCAAAAATTCCTCGCCGACGCGGCGGACAGCGGCATGTTCCTGTTCATCGACAGCGACCTGAAAATCGACTCGCCGCAACTCGCGATCGAGGTCGACCGCGACAAAGCCGCCCAACTGGGCCTGTCGATGAACCAGGTCGGCAGCGCATTGGGCGGGCTTCTGGGCGGTGGCTACACCAACTATTTCAGTCTCGGCACGCGGTCCTACAAAGTGATTTCTCAGGTGCAACAACGGTCGCGGCTGACGATCGACCAGGTGATGCGGTATCAGATCGCGACGATCGACGGCACGCCGATCCCGTTGTCGGCCATCGCCACGGTGCATCAGAATACCGTGCCGCAGGCGATCACCCATTTCCAGCAGGAGAATTCCGCCACCATCTCCGGCGTGCCCGCGCTCGGCGTCGCGCAGGCGGACGCACTGCGAACGTTGCGGGATCTCGCCGCGCGGACGTTGCCGGGTGACGTGCTGATCGATTACGCGGGGCCATTGCGGCAGTTCGTGCAGGAATCGAGCGGCTTTGTCGGCACGTTCGCCCTGGCGCTGATCATCATCTTCCTGACGCTGGCGGCGCTGTTCGAGAGCTTTCGAGATCCGCTGGTTATTCTGGTAGCGATTCCGATGTCGATCGCCGGCGCGCTGATCTTCATCAGTCTGGGCCTCGGTGGCGCATCGCTGAACATCTACACGGAAGTCGGCCTGGTGACGCTGATGGGACTGATCAGCAAGCACGGCATCCTGATCGTTGAAGTGGCCAATGAAGCGCAACGCGCCGGCCGGTCGAAACCGGATGCGATCGTTTACGCGGCTGGGCTGCGGTTGCGGCCGATCCTGATGACGACGGCGGCGATGGTGCTCGGCGTGGTGCCGTTGATCACCGCCTCGGGCGCCGGCGCGGCGTCACGGTTCAACATGGGGCTGGTGATCGCCAGCGGCCTGTCGATCGGCACCTTGTTCACGCTGTTCGTTCTGCCGGCGGTGTATCTGGTGATCGCGGCGCGCCACACCACGGAGGAGGCGGTGGCGTTGGGCAACGCATAATAACGGGCCACGCGTAGTACTGGGCCACGCGTGAGCCAGGACGCCGGGCCTCAGCCGAGCAACTCCCTGATCGCCTCCAGTTCCGCCAGTGTTTCGACCAGCACGGCGCGCAGCCGCTCGGCCTCGGGGTCCGGCCGTCGGCGCGCGAACATGCGCGGAGCCGGTGCGACCTCCGCCGGCGTCGCGGAGGGCGTCAGATCAAGCCCAGGAATGAGGGGGGCCTGGCGGTGGATGTCGTCGTGTTCGGCTTCGGCGGCGGCGCGCTCGTCGGCTGGAGCGGGCGGGATGTCCTCGGACAATCGACCGCCGCCTTCACGCAGCAGGCGCTGTACGCCCTTGATCGTATAGCCTTGAATGTAAAGCAAATCGGAGATCCGGCGCAGCAGGGCGATATCGTCGGGCCGGTAGTACCGCCTCCCGCCGCCGCGCTTCATCGGCTTCACCTGATGGAACTTGGTTTCCCAGAAGCGCAGCACATGCTGCGGGATATGAAGATCGTCCGCGACCTCACTGATGGTGCGAAATGCGTTCGGGGCCTTCTTGGGTCGGGCCCTGCCTGCCGAGTCATCCCCTGCCTCCGGACCTTCAGCCAGCCCGTTTTCCGGAGCATTGGCGGGAGGGAGACCAAACGGGCCATTACCAGAGCGGTCATCGCCAGAGCGGTCATCGACAGAGGGGCCATCAGCAGCGCGGTCATCGACAGCGGGGCCATCAGCAGCGCGGCCGTCAGCGGAAGTACCGTCCGGATCACCAGGATCAGCCGTCATCGTCCGTGTCGCTCGCGGTGCCGCCGTTTATCCTTGTCTTGAGGACGTGGCTCGGCCGGAATACCAGAACGCGGCGCGGCAGGATCGGCACCTCCTCACCGGTTTTCGGATTGCGTCCGACACGGCGGCCCTTCTGACGCACGGAAAAGGTTCCGAACCCACTGATTTTAACGGATTCTCCACCTTCAAGTGTCGTGCTGACGCGGCTTAGTACGCTTTCCAGCAGGTCGGCGCACTCGTTCCGTGACAAGCCCACTTCCGCATGGATCATCTCCGCCAGGTGCGCGCGCGTTACGGTGAGCATACCCGAACATTACGAGAGCCGTCGCCCGCCGTCAATGAAATCGCGAGAAAATCACTCAGGATCAGATGGTTGGCGGCGTTTCCAGCAAGAGGGGCAAAAGTGTGGGCACGCATGTGCAGCATAATCTGATGCCAAGCGATGAAATGGCGGAAATCGGCCATCGTTGTTAGGCAAGAAATTGCAACGATAGCCCAATTTGCAAAATCCGCCCACACTTTTGCCCCTGTTACCCTTTGAGCAAAGGAACCCCTTATGCTGCTTTTCTGTTCCACTCAGCCGCACGGTCCGACATCACGAAAGACATCCAGCCGATGACCACCTTCCGCAACCACTCGGCGGAAATCATGCAGCACCTCAAGGACACCAAACGCCCGGTGATTCTGACAGTTAACGGCAAGGCGGCAGCGGTGGTGCAGGATGCCGAAGCCTACCAACACCTTCTCGACCTCGCGGCGGAGGCCAGCGGGGCCGAAGGCATACGGCAGGGGCTTGAAGATTTGAAGAACGGTCGTACCCGCTCCGCGCGCGCGGTATTTGACGAAATCCGTGCCGAGCATGGCATACCGCGTTGATCTGACGGAGCGGGCAGCCCGAAATCTCAGACGCATCTATCGAACCATCAACGCCGAGGATGTCGCGCGAGCCCGCACCTGGTTCAATGGATTAGAGAAGGCAATCTTCAGTCTCAACGAGCATCCGGCCAGAGCGCCTACCATCCCCGAAGATGACAGCCTGCGCCATCTGCTTTATGGGCGAAAATCGAACGTCTACCGGATCATCTACGCAATTGATGAGCGCAACCGCGTCGTCACGGTGCTCCATCTGTTCCCGCCCCGGCCGTCCCGGTCAGCGGACAAGCTTCACAAACATCGCAGCCGCCTTCAGCGCCTCGTCCAGTTCGCCGCTTTGCTTTCCGTGCCGCCGGATGGCGTTGGACAAGCGGAGCACGTGAGCAATCGCGATGTTCGCGATCGCACGGTCGGCTTGACCGGATGCGCTCGAGCCGGCGCGGTCGATGGTCCCACTGCATTCTTCGCCTCGGTTCGAAGCGCCGATTTCGGACGCGGCCTTCCAGACACCGTAGTCGAAGCCGTCCAACCAAGCGATCCGAAGGGCGGTCTGATCGCCGTCGAAGGGGCAATCCGCACTGGTCTTCGCGCCCAGGAACCCAGCGAGCTTCCCCTCGGAATAGGCATGATCGAGAATCGCTGGTTCGGATCGCATGTCGTCCGCGTAATGGCTCGGGTAAACGGTCGGCGGTGCCTTATCTGCCCCATGCGGCCAACGCATGCCAGCGAGCGGGAGTTGCATTTTCTGAACGAGCACCACAGTTACGAGGTCCCACGAGATGCGGGCCTTGCGGGCCGCGAACCGCGATTCGTAACGAGGGCGGCTTCCCGATAGCGTCCTGGTCCGCGGGTATGTTACGAATGATTGCACTCACCGCTATATGCCCGACCAAAAGGATACTCGCCGACATGCTTTGCCAGCAGCCGTCCGTCCTTCCCGCACCCGGCGGTGGGGCGGATCGGGTCAACCTGTACGTTTGCCGGCGGATGAAAGCCAAACGCGTCCTGCGCAATATGTCGCAGGAGCGATTGGGCAAGGCACTCGGTATCAGCTACCAACAATTGCAACGCTATGAATCCGGCAAGAGCCGCTTACCCTGTTCGTTGCTGTATCACGCTGCCCTGGCGCTGGACGTGCCGGTCGCCTATTTTTTCGAGGACATTCTGACCGATTGCACCGTCGGCGCCGAACCGGGGTTGGACAAGACCGCGCTTTCGGCGGCCAGGAATATCCAACGCATGCCGGACGGCGATATGCGCAAGGCCCTGCTGAGTCTGATCGCCGACCTCGCCCACCCGTTCTGAACCGGCATGGGATCCAAGGACAAGTCGTGAGCACTGGCGTGGACCTTATCCTGGACGATAACGGCCGCATCTGGCGGACCGGCTCGCGGGCATTGATGGACAGCCTGCACGTCGCCGGGCCCGGGCTCGATCTGACCCATTACCTCGTCCGAAATCTGGGCTTCGTGCGGCTTCAGGCGACCCGGTCCGGTGTCCACATCACACTGCGCCCGCGCTTCCTCACCAAGGCGGCCTACGAAGCCCTGGTCTTCCAAATGGTTGCGCTGGAGCCCGACCGCTTTATCGTCCAAATCGTGGACACCCCCAGCCGCGTCGAGATCATCCCGGGTGTAGAGGATGCCGCGGCGCGGCTGGCAGACCTCGCCAGCGTGGGTGGCGGCATCGTTCGCGAAGACTTCTATCGCGAGGAACTGTCGCTCCAGCGCCTGCGCGACAACCCGCGACTGTCGCCGCTCGCGGACTTGCTTCGGCGGTGGCGGCGCAGCCAGGGCATCATACGCGGCGATTTGGACGTCGAGTTCGGCGACCCGGCGTTGTGCGGTCGTGCCATCGTCAAGCGCATGGTCGATGGGACGGAGGGCGTCTACGAGTATGTCGGCGACGGGTTCCCCAGCTACGACGCCAGCTGGCGCCAGGCCATGCTCGGACGCGATGCAAGCGGGCAACCGGACCCCCAGTATTCTCAGCACGGCGCGACGGGATATATCGAGACGCACGCTGCCCAAACGCCACGTCTCGAACTGGTCGATGCCGCCATCAGGGTGCCCGGCTGCCTCACGTACCGCAGGCGTTACGAGCGGTTGCTGCTGCCCTGGCGCTGGGGCGCCACGCCGTTCGTCTCGGTGGTCTCCGTGCTGCGTACCTCGTTCGCGAGTCCTTCGGATACGTAGCGACTCAAGTCTTCGAGCATTTCATCCCGCGGCATCCAGACGAGTTCCGCGTCCACATCCCCCCGATCGTAGCCCCGTAACTGGACCGACGGGGCGTGTCTTGTGTAACCATAGGATTTTTCGACGTTTTTCGACAACAGGATGGGGCGTACCAGGCTCATCGTATAGTCGGAATTCCACTGGGAATAAGCGAGCGCCCGCGACATCCGCGGCAGGATGCGGGAAAGCCCGCAGCCCCTGACCTTCGGATGGTATACAGCGCCGCCTGAATAGACGACCCGCCCAGTGATAAGTTCCGCGGGCGGACAATCGACCAGGCACCGCGTGCCAGCCGCCCGGTACTTTTCCGGTTCGCCGAACCAAAGCCGCATCGACGCGAGTTCCCGTTCCAGCGTCGATCCCGTCATGTCGAAGAAATGGGCGGCCTGGGTCGCCACCAACCTCCCGGACTCGTCGTGGCCGGCGATCCAGAAGGAATTGGCTGGCGACAGATCGTGATGTGCCGGATCGAAGATCGGATGCACCGGCAGGCCCCGATCCGGGTCGACCCCGGGGTACTGCTCCGCCAGGGACGCCATGTCCCTGTGCAATCGCAAATGGACCCCGCGATCGCGCGCAGCCTGTTCCGCAAGCAAGAAGAAACGGCCGAGCGGGGGGATCGGACCGTGCCTGAGCTCGATTAGTTCGAGGAAGGGGACACCCTCGAGCGATCGGAGTTCAGGTTTTGTTCTGGGACTGGTTGACATTGTGGCTGTTTCCTTGATGTTTTCGGGTACGCCACCTTCGACAATCGTATGTGGCGCCCCACGATCTTAGGACGGCCTCGCGGATTGCGTTTATGCGGTGTGCGGTTGGTACCGGGCCGGGAGGGAGGGGTCTCGCGCGTCGGATACGGGGCGCTCCCGAGGGTGCCGCGGATGCCGTCGGCTTCCGCCGGGCGACGTCTACGGCTGGTTCGATCGGGCGGCGCGCGGGGGTTGCCAGTTCATCGCTGCCGGCGAGGCAGCCAAGGTGCGGTGGTCTCAGCCGATGTCCCGCGCCGGGACCAACGGTATCGCACCGGCAGAGACGTAAGAGGGGCAAAAGTGTGGGCAGATTTCGAAGATTTAGCAATAATTACGTCCCATGACATCGAAACGGTGGCAGGTTTCCGCC
>CALFNB010000243.1 GCA_937902425.1 uncultured Acetobacteraceae bacterium
CCGGCGTGATCTGAAACATCGCCGCCATCACCATGTCGGCGATCCGGTGCGACATCTCGTGATTGGCGTAGACGACCGGCGCGGGCAGCCTCGCGTTCACCACGCACCCCTCCGGCGCGGTGACGGACACCGGCCGCCAGCACCCCGAGTTCGGCGGAATAAGACTTTTCGGATCGACAATCATTTTCAACGCGCAGAACACGCCAGACGCCGTCACCGTCAGCGGCGCGTTCATCGGCCCGGCGACGGCCGGATCCGATCCGGTAAAATCCACGCTGATGCTATCGCCAGATTTCCGCACACACAGCCGCACCGAGAACGTCCGGTCCTCGGTGTCGCCCGCCGCGATGACGCCATCCCCGTCGAACACGTCTTCGAACGATGCCTCGCCGTCGGGCAACAGCCGCAACGCCGCGCGCATCATCGTTTCGGAGTAATCCTGCACCTCCGCCATGATCCCAAGCAGCACGTCGGCGCCATACTTCGCCGCCAGCGCCGCCAGCCTCGCCTCCGCCCTGCGGTTCGCCGCCACCTGGGCGCGCAAATCCCCCAACCGCTCGGCGGGCGTGCGGACATTGGCGAAGATGATGGCCTCGATCCCCGGATCCGGCTTGCCCGCGCGATACAGCCGCACCGGTGGCAGGCGCAGGCCCTCGCCGTAGATTTCCGTCACGGCGCCGTAACTGCCGGGCGTGGCGCTGCCGATATCCGGCCAGTGCGCCCGCACGCAGCCGAACCCGAGCAACCGGTTGCCAAAATACGCCGGCGCGACGACGTTCACATCCGGCAGATGCGAGCCGCCCTGATACGGATCGTTGTGAATGAACACATCCCCTGGCGCGACATCCGGGAACGCGCGCACGATCGCCCGCACCGCGTCGGGCATCGAACCCAGGTGGATCGGCAAATCAGGCCCCTGCGCCACCATGTTGCCGGCGACATCGAAAATCCCACATGAGTAATCCCCGGCGACTTTCAGCAACGGCGAATAGGCGGTCTTCGCCAGCACGATCTTCATTTCCTCGGCCGCCGAACTCAGGGCGTTTTTCATCACCTCGAACCGCGCCGGATCGGTCTTCAGCGTGCGCACGATCGAGTTGTCCATCGGTCAGCTCCTGGTCAGGCGGATAAAGCCCATGTCGTCCACGCGGCCGGTCCAGCCGGGCGGGACCACCGTCGTGGAGTCCACCGCCTCGATGATAACTGGTCCAGTAATGATCGCGCCGGCGGTCAGGCCCGGCCGCCAATACACCGGCGTCGACCTGAACCCGGACCCGGCGAACCAAACGTCACGCCGGCGCTCCCGTGCCTCGGATGCATCGCCACGCCGCGCCAGCATCAGCGCGGGCAACCGGCCAATCGCGGTCAGACGCAGATTGACCAGTTGCACCGGTTCGTTCCGGTTGGCGTGACCATAGGTCAGTTCGTGTTTGCCATGGAACGCCGCCATCGCCGCATCCAGGCTGGAACGCGTGATCTCGCCATCCGCGAGCGGCACGGTCAGTTCATACGCCTGGCGGCGATAGCGCAGATCGGCCTGCCGCGGCAGCGCACGCCGCTCCGGTGGGACCCGCGCGGCATCCAGCATCGCGGTGCCGGACGCTTCCATCGCCCCGAGCACCCCGGCGACCCGCGCCGGATCGACCGTGCCAAGATCGGCATACAGGGTGCGCACATAATCGCGTTTCAGGTCGGTCGCCACCAGCCCGAGCGCCGAGAACGCACCGGGGACAGGCGGCACGATGACCTCGGGAATTTGCAACTCCTCCGCCAGCGCCACGGCATGGACGGGCCCGGCACCGCCGAACGCGATCAGGCTGAACGCGCGCGCATCGTGGCCGCGTTCGATGGAAACGATCCGCAGTGCCTCGGCCATGTTGGCGTTGACGATCTCGGCGATCCGCGCGGCTGCCTCCGGCACGGTCAGGCCCAGGGGACGCGCGATGGCCTGATCGATGGCACGCTCGGCGGCGGCGATGTCGACGACGAGTGCACCGCCAAGTAGCGACTGGCGATCAAGATAGCCGAGTACCAGATCCGCGTCTGTCACCGTCGGCAGCGTGCCGCCCGCGCCATAACCGGCTGGCCCAGGATCGGCGCCGGCACTGTGGGGACCGACCCGGAGGGAACCGCCAGGGTCGATCCAGGCGATGCTGCCGCCGCCGGCGCTGACCTCGGCCAGATCGATGACCGGGACGCGGATCGGATGACCGGTGCCGTTCTGCCAGCGGTTGGCGTTGCCGGAGCCACCGACCTCATATTCGGCGGTGACCGCGATTTCGCCGCCCGCGATCACGCTCGCCTTCGCCGTGGTGCCTCCCATGTCGAACGAAATCACGTCGGCCACGCCCAGTTGCCGGCCCGCCAGTGCCGCGGCTATCACTCCGGCGGCGGGTCCGGATTCCACTACGGCGGCCGGCATGCGCAGCGCCTCGGCGATGTCGATGACGCCGCCGCTGGAGCCCATGACGTGCAGGTCCGGCAGCCCGAGCGAGGCTGTCGCCCGCTGCAACCGATCGAGGTAGCCGGCCAGCAGCGGCCCAACGTAGGCGCAGACGGCGGTCGTGCTGGCGCGCTCGAATTCCCGGATCTCCGGCAGCACGTCGCAGGACAGGAACACGGAGACGCCAGGCAGAGCTTCCCGCAGCAGCGCGCCCAGGCGGCGTTCGTGGGCATCGTTGAGGAAGGAGAACATCAGCGACACCGCGACGGTCTCCAGGCCGGCACTTCGGATCGCGGCGGCGATGCCCGCGACCTCTTCCTCGCCCAACCGAGTAACGACCTCGCCCTGGGCGTCGATCCGTTCGGTGATCTCGAACCGCCAGCGGCGTGGCACCAGTACCGACGGCGCGTCCTGGAACAGATCGTACAGATCGATGCGAGAGGACCGGCGCAGTTCCAGCAAATCGCGAAAGCCGCGCGTGGCGATGAAGCCGGCGCGCGCACCCTTGCGCTCCAGCAGCGCGTTGGTCACCACGGTGGTGGCGTGGGACAGCAACGATACGTTGCCCGGATCGATGCCGTGCCGGTGCAGGCCCTGGCGGATGCCCTCGATCACGGCCTGGCCGAAATCATGAGGCGTCGTCAGCACTTTGGCGATGCCGATGCGTCCGCCGGTTTCCTCGACCATGGCCACGTCGGTGAACGTGCCGCCGATGTCGATACCGATCCGCCAGGCCATGCCGTCACCCCTCTGCGTGGTCCTGCCGCGCGGACCGGAACCCTCATTCACGGGCGCGGCCGATGCATCGCGCCGGATGCTCATAGGACTGTGCGAAGGCGCCTGTTGCAAGCCGCCGGCCGCGCCGGTGCCAATGAAGCGGCCGATCTCAGGCTTTGACGGCGACTATTCCGGACCGATCGTCCTGGCGGGCCGGTTCAACGACCCGACTTGCGAAAAGACCATGACGCATACCAGGTCGATCGCCGTCAAGAACGGTCACTTCAACGCGACAATTCTTGACGTGCCGTTTTCGGTTGATCTTGCCGCGAACGGAGGCTTCAGCTTCAGCGGAGTGCGGCAAACCGATCACGCGACGGTCACGGGAACCGGAAAGATCGCCGGTCAAACCATGGAGCTCGAATACAATCATGCCTGGT
>CALFNB010000244.1 GCA_937902425.1 uncultured Acetobacteraceae bacterium
ATCCCCGATCTCGAGTTGCGCATTGGCCACCCCTTTATCGGCGGCTTTGCGGTACCAGCGCATCGCCTCGGTGTAATCCTGGGCGACGCCCCAGCCGTTCGCGTACAGAAATCCAATACTGAATTGTGCACCAGCGTCTTCCTGATCGGCAGCTTTGCGGAACCAACGCATCGCCTCAGTATAATCCTGAGCGACACCGTTGCCTTCTGTATATAGATACCCGACATCGTATTCCGCTTTGGCGTCTTCCTGATCGGCAGCTTTGCGGAACCAGCGCATCGCCTCGGTGTAGTCCCGCGCGACGCCCAGGCCGTCAGCGTACAGACCCCCGATCTCGACTTGCGCATTGGCCATCCCTTTATCGGCGGCCTTGCGGGACCAGCGCATCGTCTCAGTATAATCCTGAGCGACACCGTCGCCGAGTCTATACAGAATTCCGATATTGAATTCCGCTAAGGCGCATCCCTGATCTGCGGCCTTGCGGTACCAGCGCATCGCCTCGGTGTAGTCCTGCGCAACGCCCTGGCCGTCAGCGTACAGAACCCCGACATTGAATTCCGCTGCGACGTATCCCTGATCCGCAGCTTTGCGGTACCAGCGCATCGCCGCAGTGTAGTCCTTTCGTACGAAAGCATCGTCTGCTTTTGACACTATCTCAAAGGTGGCCAAGAAGACCGCAATGTGCTCAGTGCCGACGCCACAAAGATCCGCCTTGGCTTCGTTCCGCCGGGCACGGACATTAGGGGCATTGCCAGCAAGCAGGCCAACCTGCTGACGGAGCGCCAGATACTCCTCAACCTTTTGATCAAGCTTACGCTCAACCTCAGCCGGATCGGTTGAAATCGTCGTTTCGCCCAGCCGTGTGAGTATCTGCACCAAAGCCTCTACCGGCACCCCTTTTTCGTGAGCTGTAGTCTCCACGATGGACCGCAATGTCGCATCCATTGCATTTAGCCTGTTTGCCACTTCCGCGTCCCGCGACGCCGCGAGAGCCGCTTCTTGCTGTTGCGCCTGTTGAATCAAGTCGAGCTTCGTTGCCACTAAGCCAAACTTCTTTTGCAGCTCCTCAATCCCGGGAATCAGCCTCGCGAACGCACCGTCGTCTCCGCCCACAACCTTCTGCAAGCCAATCACGGCTACAGACAGCAGCGCCGTCATCAGACAGAAGGCGATCAGGGTAGCCCCAATCTCCATGGTGATCGCTTTGAGTCGGATCACGATGAGCAGGCATGCAATCACTGCGAGCGCCGCTACGAGTACCCATACAGTGCAGTGGGGCAGAATCGGTTTGACCACATCCGTCGCGAAGGCGAATAGAGCGGCGACGGGATGTGCCCAATGGGCCGAGCGTCGGACCCCCAGCCCCAAAAACTGCCAAACACCGCCGGCAGATCCCGTCGTCATCTCTGGTCTGGCCGACATATCCCGGTTGGACGGCATGATTTCTGACTCGACACTGATTCAGCGTCACGATACACGGCCCTGTCAACCGCATACAAGTCAGCGCCGATTCGAGAGAGTAACGCACCCCTTTCGCGCACCAGATTTATGCAACAAAAAAGCCCCGTGATTTCAGGGCGTCCCTGCTGTCACGTATTCCTTTGATCACGCAACACCGCCGGCCTCCCACTGCCATCGGTCGCACCGGGCCGCGGCCAGGCGCCTCCCGGCCTTTCGCCCCCGACACTCCCAACAAGACTGGCCGCGCCCCGTTGACTCGCCGGATTTCCCCGCCAGTCTGAACACATTGGCGCGCGGATCGTTCCCGCGCCGTGTTGGGGAGATCAGACCGATGAGTGTTCAGGAAGGCGACGCCGCCCCGGACTTCGAAATGCCGGCCAGCGCTGGCCGCACCGTCAGCCTCGCGGCACTGAAAGGCAAACCATTCATTCTGTATTTCTACCCCAAGGCCGACACGCCTGGCTGCACCAAGGAAGCCTGCGCCTTTCAGGAAGCCCTGCCGCAACTTGGCAAGCTCGGCCTGGATGTGATCGGCGTGTCCCCCGACAAGATGAAGCCGATCGAGAAGTTCGCGGAAAAGTACGGCCTTAAATTCCCGCTCGCGTCCGACGAAACGAAAACCGTGGCGGAGAAGTACGGCACATGGGTCGAGAAATCGATGTACGGCCGGAAATATATGGGGATGGAACGCAGCACCTTCCTCGTCGGAGCCGACGGCAAAGTGAAGAAAGTCTGGCGCAAGGTCAGCGTGACCGGTCACGCCGCGGACGTGATGAAGGCGGCGCAAGCGCTGTAAGTCCGGCCTCGTCATGGCCCGGCTCGACCGGGCCATCCGAGTCGGCGTCGCACGATGGCCCGGTCGAGCCAGGCCACGACGAGAAGGAAACCAGGCCATGGCCATCAAATACGAAAAACGCGATGGCGTCGCGTATATCACGCTGAACAATCCCGAGAAGGCGAACATTCTGGACAAGGCGACGTCGGATGAAATCTCCGCGGCCTGGATCGATCTGTGGGAAGACCGTGACATTCGCTGCGCGATCCTGACCGGCGCCGGCGACAAACACTTTTGCGGCGGTCACAACCTCGCGAAGCGCCCGGACATCACCGAGGAAGAGCGCGAATATCTGCGCACGAAACGAATTTACTGGCCGCTGGCCGGGACCGTACATGGCCAAAAGACCGGCGTCGATGGGCGCATGGGCGATCATTATCCGCGGGTCTGGAAGCCGGTCATCGCCGCCGTCAACGGTTGGGCCGCCGGTGCGGGAATGTACATTCTGCTCGCGTCGACCGACATCCGCATCGCCAGTGCCGAGCATGCACGCTTCAAATTCGCCCTGACGACGCAGGGCTGGGTCGGCAACGGTCCCGGCGCGGCATTATTGGTCAAGCAATTGCGTTACGTTGACGCGATGAAAATCCTGCTGACCGACGATCCGTTCGACGCCGCCGAAGCGCTGCGCATCGGCCTGGTGAATGAGGTCGTGCCGCACGACCAGTTAATGGAGCGAGCGGAACGTTACGCGCGCCATTTGGTGAAAATGCCCCCCTTGGCGATGCGGATGATGAAGGAGTTCGTGGTGCGCTTCGGCGATCTGCCAACCGATCAGGCATGGCATGTGCAGAACCTGATGAATCATCTGCTGATCCAGACCACGATGGACGGTGAGGAAGGCCGCCGCGCCTTCAACGAAAAACGCCCGCCGAACTTCACCGGCACTCTGCGTCGGCGTGGCGAGCCGTGGGAGGAACCGGAGGGCGAGGACGCCGAACGGTTGGACCGCGCCTACCGAAGTGGCGAGTTCTGACACGTCGGTAAACTCAATACGCCGTCACCCAGCGACGCGGCGCTCGTCGCTCCGCTTTTTATTCGTGCTGACCCTTCCTCGACTTGTTCGGGGGATCATCCGGGCCACCGGAACCCGCGCCATGCCGTTTCGGATGGCCCGGACAAGCCGGGTCAGGATGGAGGAGGTGCGCAATAAACGAGCCCCGGGAAACGACCTCCGGGAAACGACCCCTGGCGACCGATCGCTCCGGTCGCCAGGAGACGCGGCGTTACCTCGGCGACAACACCATCACCATCTGGCGGTTTTCCAGACGCGGCATCTGCTCAACCTTGGTGGTCAGATCCATCTCGGCGCGGATCCGTTCCAGCACGCGCACGCCGATGTCCTGGTGTGCCATCTCACGGCCGCGGAAGCGCAGGGTGACCTTCACCTTATCGCCTTCCTCGATGAACGACTTCATGGCGCGCATCTTCACCTGATAGTCGTTCTCATCGATATTCGGGCGCACCTTGATCTCTTTGATCTCGATGACTTTTTGCTTCTTCTTGGCCTCGTTCCGCTTCTTTTGCTGCTCGTATTTGAACTTGCCATAGTCGAGGATCTTGCAGACCGGCGGATCGGCGTTCGGACTGATCTCCACCAGGTCCAACCCGACGGCGAACGCTCGGAGCATCGCATCCCGGGCGCTCATGACGCCCATCATTTCACCGTCCTGATCGATCAAACGCACCTGAGGCACGCGGATCTCTTCGTTCACTCGGGGCCCGTCGCGAGTCGGCGGCGCCTGCATTGGTCCTCTGGCTATGGGTAGCTCCTGTCAAAGTTGCGAAAGCGGGTCTCAAAGTCACGAAAGCCGGTCCGGGGCCTTTCTGAGTGAAGACCCCGGAACGATACCTATTTTGCCCTAATTCGCCAAAAATTCAAGCGAAGATGGACCGGGCGGACGATTCACGCAGATCCGGCGGCGTCGCCTCCCGCGCCAGCCGCGTCACCGCCTCCGCGAGCGGCACCACCTCCTGCGCCGGGGAGCCGAGGCGGCGCAACGCGACCGTGCCGTTTTCCGCCTCCTTGCGGCCGACCACCGCCAGCACCGGCACGTGCGCCAGGCTGTGGTCGCGCACCTTGGCGTTGATCTTCTGGTTCGTCAGGTCGGCCTGCGCGATCAGGCCCGCTTTGGCGAACGCCGCCACCGCCTCGCGGGCGTACTCGTCGGCGTCGGACACGATCGTCGCCACCACCACCTGCACCGGCGCCAGCCACAACGGGAACCGGCCGGCGTAGTGCTCGATCACGATGCCGAGGAACCGCTCGAACGAGCCCATGATCGCGCGGTGCAGCATGACCGGGCGGTGGCGGGCGCCGTCCTCGCCGACGTATTCGGCGTCCAACCGCTCCGGCAGCACGAAATCAACCTGCAATGTGCCGCATTGCCAGTCGCGGCCGATCGCGTCGCGCAACACGAATTCCAGCTTCGGGCCGTAAAACGCGCCCTCCCCCGGGTTCAGCGTGTAATCGACGCCGGCCGTGGCGCAGGCGTCCTTCAGCGCGGCCTCCGCGCGGTCCCAGGTTGCATCCGTTCCGGCGCGGGTCTCCGGACGGTCGGACAGCTTGACCCGGAACGATTCGAAGCCGAAATCGCGGTAGATCGAACTCAGAAGATCGACGAAGCGGACCGTCTCCGAGGCGATCTGCGCTTCCGTGCAGAAGATGTGCGCGTCGTCCTGGGTGAACGCCCGCACCCGCATGATGCCGTGCAACGCGCCGGAGGGTTCGTAACGATGGCACGAGCCGAACTCCGCCAGCCGCAACGGCAACTCGCGATACGACCGGACGCCCTGGCGGAAAATCTGCACATGGCACGGGCAGTTCATCGGCTTCACCGCCAGCGTCCGGTCCTCATCCTCCACCTGGGCGATGAACATATGTTGCCGGAAGTTGTCCCAGTGGCCCGACTTCTCCCAGAACACACGGTCCAAAAGCTGCGGGGTCTTCACCTCCTGATAGCCGGACGCATCCAGCCGGCGCCGCATGTAATCCTCGGAGGTGCGATACAGCTTCCAGCCTTTCGGATGCCAGAATACCGAGCCGGCGGCTTCTTCCTGCATGTGGAACAAGCCCATGTCCTTGCCGATCCGGCGGTGGTCACGGCGTTCCGCTTCCTCCAACTGGTGCAGATGCGCATCGAGCTCCTTTTGCTCGCGCCACGCGGTGCCATAAATGCGGCTGAGCATCGCGTTGCGGTGATCGCCGCGCCAGTACGCGCCCGCGACCTTCATCAGCTTGAACGCCGTGCCGACATCGGCGGTAGAGCGCATGTGCGGGCCGCGGCACAGATCGACCCAATCGCCCTGGCTGTAGAGTGAGATCTCCTCCGTCGCCGGCAAATCCTGGATCAACTGGGCTTTGTATTTCTCGCCCTTGTCGGCGAAGAAGCGAATCGCCTCCTCACGGTCCATGACCCGGCGCACGAACGGCGCGCCACGCGCGACGATCTCCCGCATTTTCGCTTCGATCGCCGGGAAGTCCTCCGGGGTGAACGGGTCGTTGCGCGCGAAATCGTAATAGAAGCCGTTTTCAATCGAGGGACCGATCGTCACCTGGGTGCCGGGAAACAGCGCCTGCACCGCTTCGGCCAGCACATGGGCGGCGTCGTGACGGATCAGTTCCAGCGCGTCCTCGTCACGGCGGGTGATGAACACGATCCGCGCGTCACGCTCGATCCGGGTCGAAATGTCGAGTATCTTGCCATCGACTTTCATGGCCAGAGCGGCGCGGGCAAGGCCGGGACCGATTGCCTCGGCCACCGTCGTGCCCGTCACCGGCGCATCGAACTGGCGCACGGAACCGTCGGGCAGAGTGATGGCGGGCATGGGTATGGGTCCTCAGTTTCAGGTTCGCCACGGAAATATGGCGGGGTGGGACATGGCACCGGTCAGGGCGCGCGGCAAGCTTTTCATGCCGAGGAGGCACGCCTCGCTGCTCGGAGGTTACGCCGCCACCACTTCACCATCGCGCGCGACCTGCCCGGTCAGCACCGCCTCATACACATCCAGCGTCGCGTCCCGCATCGCCCGCAGGGTATAGCCGTTCAGCACCGAGCCACGCGCGCGTTGGCCCAGAGCCATGCGCGCCTCGGCGTCCATCGACAGCGCCTCCTCGAGTGCCCGCGCCAGCGAAGCCACGTCGCCAGGACCGGTCAGCCAGCCGGTGACGCCGTGCTCGACGGTCTCACTCGGTCCACCGAGATCGGACGCGATCACAGGACGCCGCATCGCCTGCGCCTCGATCACCACGCGGCCGAATGCCTCGGCTTCGGTTGAAGCGTGCACGACGACGTCGGAAAGCATCAGTGCCGCCGGCATGTCGTCGACCTGTCCGATGATGCGGACGCGATCGCCGATCCCGAGGGATTCGCTGATCTTCTCAAGCTCCTTGGTGTATTTGGTGCGCCCCTGGTCGGAGCCGACCAGCACGCAGCACACCTCGTTCCACGGCAATCGGGCGATCGCCTGCAGCAGCACGGCCTGACCTTTCCAGGCGCTCAGCCGCCCAGGAATGACGACGGTAAACATGCCGTCCGGCACGCGCATGGTTTGCGCCATGCGCGCGATACGGTCGGCGGAGACCGTGTCCGGATTGAACACCATCGGATCGATCCCGCGCGGGATCACGCGGATCCGTGCCGGATCGATCTTGTGCTGCCTGCGCACCACTCGCGCGACGTAATGGCTGGCGGCGATCACGATCTCACCCTTGGCCATGATCGCGTTGTAGCGGCGCTTGAACGGCAGGTCCTCGCCGTACACGCCGTGATAGGTCGTCACGAAATGCGCGCCGGTGCGTTGGCAGGCCAGCCACGCGGACCATGCCGGCGCGCGCGAGCGGGCGTGCACGAGTGTCACGTTCTCCGCGCGGATCAGCGCCTCCAGCCGGGCCGCGTTGCGCCAGATCGTGATCGGGTCCTTGGCCTGCAACGGCAACGTGAAGTGCCGCCCGCCGGCGCGCCGCACGAAGTTGACCATCGGACCGCCGGAACTGGCCACCAGTGCCACGCCCTCGGCCTCGGCCACCGCCTGGGTGATCTCAATGGTCCCCCGTTCCACGCCGCCAGTCACCAGGGACGGCAACACCTGTAGCACGACGGGCGGCCGGTCCGCCTCCCGCGGTTCGTTCATGTCCATTCTGTCAGGCTAGCACAGATCCGTCAGTTTTCTGACCATGGCCTGGCGATGGCGCCCGTGGAAGCGGACGGACTACTCCCCGCGCATCGACTGCTGGGCTGGATCGGACACCGGCGTCCGGCGAACGTTACGATACACGCGCAGCGACGTGCGCCGGCTCAGATCATCGGACGTAATGCCGAACTGAGCGACCAGCCGGAAGCGATCGGAATCGATCAGCCGCTGCAGGGCCGCGACCGAGGGCTGATCGGTCCAGAAATTCGGTTGAAACACGACATAGGCGATGTCGTAACGATCGACGATCGCCTCCACCTCGGCGGCGGACAGGTTACGGTCGGTGATGCCCCAGTCCCGCATGATGGAGTAGTCCACGAGGAACTTCTCAGCCCGTAACACGGAGATTTTGGGTATCGGACTTCGCGTGCGGAGACTAAACGTGAAGTTCTTCGATGCCATGCCATGGAACAGCACCACGTCGCCTTGTTTGCTTTGGTCGAGCACGTACTGGGCCACATCGCCGTAACCTTCGACCCGCGTGACCGGTTGGCTTGAGATCAGAGCCGCGAACATGCCAACGCTCGCGACCAGCGCCACACTTCCGGCGAGACCCGCCGAGAGCATGCGCGTGAGCAGAAGAACGGACAGCACGACAGGCGGAACCGTCAGCGGCACCGCGTAACGGGTTTCGAAATCGGCGGTCACCGAAATCATGAGGTAGGCGATGACAAACCAGCTTACCATCAACACGGTAAGCCGCCGCTCCGCGTTATCGTGCCAGCCCTTTACCCCAAGCAGTGCCAGATACGCGCCGGCCCCCACGAGCGGAATGATCCCGACGATTTCCGGCAGTGCGCGTCCGTAAGCCAGGAGCGCCTGAACCGACAGGCGGTCGTAGCCTTTCTGTCCGGTCCCCGCGCCGAACGCGATATGGAAATTTTCGGTCGCGTAAAGCAGGGTGAAAACGGCGAGCGGAAGCAAGCCGATCACGAAGCCGGTGACGGCGAGCCAGGTGGATTTGCGTCGCGCCAGAGACCATCCGTCGTTGGCCAGAAGAGACACCGCGAAGGCGGGCACCACGAAGATCGCGGTCTGCTTGGTGTAAACCGCCGCGAGCGTCAGCAGTACGGCCACGAGCAGCGTTTTTGTCGTCTTGGCCGCCTGATAGTGAAGCAAAGCGGCGGCGGCCAGCAGCAGCAATGCCATCGCCGGCACGTCCATGACGATCTCACGCGACCACCGCAATACCTCGGGGGTCGCGAGCAGCATGATACCGGCGGCGGTCGCGGGCAGAACGCCGGCCGCGGTTCGTACCGTGCGATAGATTCCAAACGAGGCCAGGGCCGCGAACATGGTGACCGTGGCCAGAGCGGTGGCGTGAGAGAACCCAAAAATCGCGAAAACGGCCGCCTCGACCAGCGGGAAGATCGGCGGATAAAGACTGATCGTCAGCGCCGGATAATGCCGAAACCACTCCTGGGCGAACGCCATCGGGTTTCGCCCCAGGCCTGAGGCGAGGTAATCGCGAACAAACTCGCCATTGAGCGCGAAACTTGCTCCATCCGCCCACCAGAAATCTTCATCCCGAGCCGCCGTCATATAAGTCGCGATGGCGGCCGCGACGAGAAGCAACGGCCCGAGCAGCCCCAACGGCCAGTCCCGCGGAAGCGGCGCTATCAGGCCCGTAAACGTCAGAAGCCGAGTAATGCGATTCGCTCCCGCAGCATTTTCGCCAGGTACGGAGAAAGTGCGAACGGGCCGAGTTTCCGCCCCTGAGCATCAGAAAATGCAACGACGAGGTCCGCGGAGTCGCTCTTTCGAGCGACAAAACTAACGATCCCCCCATGCTCGGCGAAAAACTCCCCGAGCTGCTGAGAAGTCAGCCGTGGAATATGCGCCAAAAACGCCGCTTCCTGGGGGTCGCTCACGGTACTTGCCTCCTGCTCCTCGTACTCATGACACAGGCCGGGTTCCGTGCCCCGGTGCGGCCACGTCGCGTTGCCTTTTGATAAGCAGTTTTCCTGACCGCTGTAAAGTTGGGTTACACAAATTCGACATGGCGTAACAAATGAGCGCGGTCGATGGGGAACGCGATCGTCAGAGACCCAACCCCGATCGCACGGGACGGCCCGTTACGACGGTCAGACAACACGAGAGTGCACATCGCCCGCGCGCCATGATATCCCTTCACTTC
>CALFNB010000245.1 GCA_937902425.1 uncultured Acetobacteraceae bacterium
ATATGGTGGTTCCCGGTACGATCGGTCCCGGTACGATGGTTCCCGGTATGGGGGTTCCCGGTACGATGGTTCCCGGCATGGGGGTCGTGGTTGAGCCGCGAACGTCATTCGCACGCGCGGGTACGCTGCTCGTCGGCCCGGCGCTGACGACGGCGCGGCTGGGTTCCCCGATTCGTGGGCCGCGGTCCCCGATAGCTGAGCCGGATGCGATCGTTGCCGGGTGAGGGACGTCGGTCGCCACTGAGCCAATGACGCCGGTCTCGACTCTGGGCACCCCGCTCGCTGAATCTGGCACGGTGGCGGTTGACACCGGAGCGCCGGTCATCGCCGTAAAGGCAACACCCATCGCCTGTTTACCGCTCCTCGACGGCTGGAGATAAATCCATGCGGCGCTTCCCACCCCGACCGCCATGGCGACCCCGGCGAGCGCTGCGATACGCCAGTCCGCGCGCCGCGTGGGAACACTCGTGGTCTCGGCGACCGGCGCCGGGGAGCCAGCGGCCGACACGGCCTCACTCGCGAGCCCGGCCCGCGCGGTCAACCGGCGGGGTGGTCTCGGACGAGCGGCCTCCATGCCATCGGCGGCTGGCGGTTTCGCTCCACCAGGCAGCACCTCCGACGCCAGCGGCGCGAGGCGAGCGCGGAACGCGGCGTCGTCGTGATCATCGGCGGTGGTCTGATCAGCGCTCATGCGATCGATTGCACGTCCTCAAGCTGGGGTTTCGGCCCGCGAGCCTGGGTTGCCACGCTCTCCGGAGCCGCACCGATCGTCAGGGACGAAAGCCGCGGGCCGATGATGTGGAGTACCGCGTCGACCAGGCTGACGACGTTCGCCGCGGCCTGCTCGCCGCCGTCCTGTAGCCACGGCGGTTTGCCGGTGTAGGTCATCGATTGAAAGGCGGCGCGCTGCACCAGTTCGACCGGCAGCAACGGCAAGCCGGCCCGCACGAACTGCGCCCGCGAGTGATCCGCGACGCGTTGGCGCAGCACGGGGGTGCGCGACAGCACCACGCGGTGGGCGATTTCCCGTCCCACGAGGTCAGCCGCCCTGCGGACCACGCCAATGGTTTTCACGGCTTCCACCACATCGAAACGACTTGGCTGCGCGGGCACCAGCACCAGGTCCGATTTGGCCGCCGCGTAGAGCATCGCCTGATTGGCGGTTCCCTCCAGGTCGATCACCACCAGGTCCGACTCCGCCTGAGCGTGACGCAGGTCCGCCAGCAGCCGATCGCTGTCGCTCTCGATGCAGGTGATCAGGCGATCCTTGGTCAGTTGCAGCACCTGCGCGAGGGTGCGGTTCGGGTCGGCATCAATGCAGGTGACGCGGCGGCGCCAGGGGGTGGGGGACGTATCGAGCGCCAGACGCCGCGCCACTTCCGTCGCCAGAACGTAGGCGAGTGTCGTCTTGCCCACGCCGCCTTTGGTGGAGGCCAACGCCACGATGGGAGTTTTACGTTCCGGTGAGGTCGCCCGCGACATCGTATCCTCCACTCGGGGCACTTCCGCCTCTGTCGCGCGACGGATTCCGTGGCGCCCGTCATCATCGAGGCGCGACCTTCGTTAGCCCACCGTGATACGATTCGCCTATGATGCAATCAGCATTGGCACGGTTGTAATGGTTCTCCGTGACCAGGCGCATCGCCTGTCCGGGCGTGGGACCTTCGCCCTGTCAGTCGTCCGAGGTATCCCCGAGCGTGTCGAACCTGGCGGCCAGCGCGCGCATGAAGGCGGCGACCGCGTCCAGCACCGTCGCGGCCTCTTCTTCCGTGTATTTGTCGGCCGGCATCAGGCGAGGCCCCCGCCACGCACGACGCACACGCGTCAGGGCCTCGACCAGGTCCCGTTGATGTCCAGGAGTGGCGCGCACGGTCGCGATCAGGCGCGACCAGGTGAGGTCGTTCAGGTTCGGCGTGGACAGCAGACGCGCGACGCCGTCCAGTCCGTGCCGCATTACCCTCATCGCATGCAGCACCGCCGCTGTGGGACGCCGAAGCGCGAGGCAGCGCACCGCTTCCTCGATATCGTAGGTGGCGTCGGGAAAGTGGATCTCGACCAGCGGACCGAACGGCGGCTCCCCGTCGAGCGGGCCCGTGACGTTCGGAAAAGTAACGTTCCGGGTCAGCGCCAGTTCGTCCCGCAGCCGTGCGACGAGGTCTTCCAGCGCGGCGGCGAAACCATCCGCCGCGATCGCGCCGGACCGGGCCTGAGACAGCAGACGATTGAGTGATACGGCGGTGAAACTGGCGTTCAATACCGCCAACAGCTGGGTCACCGCGCTGAATTGGTCCAGCACGGCCCGAGGCACTGTGCGTCCCGTGCCGGCGGCCGCGCCCGCCTCGGCGATCGCCGCGCGGAATAGCGCCGTGACCCGCGACCAGGCGAGCACCTTGGTCAACAGACTGTCTGCCGGCACCGTCTCATCGGGTGCCGCGTCGATCCAGTCCGCTTCCTGGACCGGGATGCCGCGCTCGGGCGCCTCGGACGACGGCGTCGCTTCGTCGGGTGGCGTGAGCTGTTCGCGATACAGCACCGCCGCGGCGGCCTCATTGTCGGAGCGGCGGCTGACCTCGATCCCATCGGCGTCGATGATATGGCGCCAGGCCTCCTGATCCTGGTCGATGGTCACGACGGCGATTTCGCCGCTTTCTCCGGTCCGCCAAGAATCGAGCATGGTGCGGGCCTCGTAGGTTTCCGCATACGTCATCCAGCGGCGCTGCTCTTCGTTGGCGGCGGCGATCCGGCCAGGAGCATACGGCGCGATCCGCGCGGCCTCGCCATCCATGCGGATCATCAGCAGGGCGGGGCGGCCTCGCTCGCGGGCGATCTCGCCGAAGCCTTGATCGTCCAGCCGCGTTTCGAGCCGGATGAGGTCTCGCGCTTTGATCGCCTCGACCACCGCGGCTTCCAGGTCGGGGGGCGGCACCAGCGGCCTTCCATCGCGCGGGAAGCCGGCCGTGAGGACGAACGCCGTGCCGCCGTGCCAACCGACACCGCAGCCGATCTCGGTTCCGTCCCGCCGGCGGGCATGGATGATCGCGCTCAGCCCCACGAGGTCTTCGAACAAAGTCGGTGTCCGGCGGTCGATGATGACCGCGCCATGGCCAAGGAATTGGTGCACCGCGGCATCCTCTCCGGCGAACGTTTCGGCGTCACCCTCGGCGGGCGGCGGTGCGACGCCGGTATCGTCTTCGGCGGGCAGCCTGGTCAGGCGGCCTTCACGCGAGGCCCGATAGCGCCGGAGGTGCTTCACCGCGCCGGTGAACTCGACGCGCGCGACGTTGCCGTAATACGGTCCCTCGGCCCCGCCGCGGCGGCGCTCCAGCACGCAGTCGCGCAGCAGACCGGCGTCGTCGAGTTGCTCGCGAATGACCAGAACCGAGACGGACAGGCGTTCTGCCCCGGCGAGATTCCGCTCAATTAACCATCGCTCGAACGCGGCTTCATCTTGCCGCTCGGGCTCGCCCGCCAGCTCATAGCCTCCGAGGTCCGGCGCGTCTGGCTGGCTCGTCGCACGCCAGACGATGTAGCAACTCGGGGCGGGTGCCTGGCCTTTCTGGGCCGCGAGTTGTGTCCTGAGCCTCGATGGGGTCCAAATGTCGTTCTCACCCGGGGTGTTCATGGCGTGCGAGGCTGGTAACTCCTGCCCACCTGGTGCGGGTTCCGGTGAAATTCACTCATTGTTTTCATTGTGACAAGTCCAAATAAAAATACGTAATTCTGCGACGTATGCAGCTTTTTAGCACAACTCTTGAGTGGCTGCACGCGGAAGATGGGGTAAATAAGATAGTATCGTCACAGACTTATGGTCTAATCCATCATCCTGGAGCGCCAGGGTGCGGTTGTGAGCGCCAGACCCGGTCGGGATGAGCCGCATGACGCCAGGCCACGCGCCGAACAGAGCCGGGTTGAGATCCCGCCGTCATGCTCGGTCTGACCCGAGCGTCCGTCGCGGCGCCCGGTCATTGGTCAGAACAGGCGTTCAGCACGCTCCTCGCCAGTTTGGAGATGATTTCGATACCGGCGGGCGCGACGAATGTCCGGATCGGGCGCCACCATGACGATGCGCATTGGCCGTCATTGGCTCGGCATCCCGCGGTCGAACCGTCCAGCTCGGGAGTATCTTGGTACGTTGGCATTGGTTCGTGGCCCAGTAAGCCAGTGAGGGTTTTGACATGGAAATGGAGTGAATACGTGCCCGTAATCCCTGAAAATCCGTGTTATAACTTGCGTGCTTCGCGATCCAGCGTTCAGAGGCGACCAGGTCGTGATCGTGTCACCCTTTGTCGGGACAGGTTTCGACGATTGGTTGCGATCGGACCGGCCAAGGCTCGTGGCGAGGCATTCCTGCCCCAGGTGAGCAATTTCGGCCAGGCGTCAATGATCATCGACCAATCAACGGGCACACGATAGCAAAGGGAACCATGACGAACCGCACTGAATGCGGTGGCGCCTGTTCTTCGTCATCGCCAGACTCTTCCCCGCAAGGTTCAGACATCCGGAGTGCGCCCGAACCACCTCGCCCCGGCGGGCCAGAAAGTCATGATGGCCCGGTCCGCATCGGTCGGCCGCCTGACCTGGCTGCTGAGCTTCGAGCGTGACGCCTGTCTCGCTCGGTATGGGTGCATGCCGTAGGGCTCGACCCGAAGATGACGAGCGCTCACGGGGCCAGGCGCAGGCGAGGCGGTCCTGGGCGGATCGCGCCGGTTTCCGCGGCTATCGTGCCGCTGGCGTCCACGCGCTGAAGGACGGCGTTTGCCGCGCCGGTCAGGACCATTGGCCAAATCGCCTTGATGCGTCAGAGAAACTCGCTCGCGAGCGCGGTCCACTCATCCGCCAGAGGCCCCGTCGCGGGCGGGCGCCCGGCGCGGCCATACCATCCGTGCGCGTTGGACAGATCGCCCTCCACCCGATGCAAATACGCATGCACGATCGCCCCGTTCGCCGTGTGATCCTCCTGCGCGCAGGCATGGGCGCGCTTCCAGTCGCCCTTCGCCTCCCACCACAAGGTCTGCAACGGCAGGCTCAGACCGGCGGGCGGCTCGGCGGCGCCGGTCGAGGCGCGGAATTCTGTTAGGTCCATGTCAGGCGGCCTCCTTCCTCAGTAACAATCGTTGCAATTTGCGCACGGCGCTGTCCGGCGTGGTGAGAACGGTCCGATGGCTCGCCGCCGCGACCAATTCATTGGCGCGCGACAGACTGAACTGGCCAAGCGCGATGACGTCAACCGGGGGCAACGCCGCGGCGGCACGCGCGGCCGCCTGATCGTGGCCGTCCAGGTCGCCTCGGTCCATCGCCGCGAGCGCGCCCTCGGCGAGGCACGGCACCAATGTGAGCTTCGGCGCGACGGCGGCGAACTCCGCCGGCATGGACGACAGCATCGGCGCGAATGTCGCCAGCAGAGCCACCTTGCCCTCCGGACCGGCGAGGGCCACCGCCTCTTCGATCATCGCCTCGTTCGGTTTCAGCACCGGCAAGGGGGCGAGGTCGCGCGCGCAGGCCTCGATGCACGGGCCGAACGCGGAGCAGGTGAACAGGATCCCGTCGGCGCCACACGACGCGGCATAGCGGGCGAGCGTGAGGAAACGTTGATGCATCGCGGGCGTCAGCGAACCCTCGCGGGCGAGATCGGTGGACAGCGAATCATCCAGCAGGTTGGCCAGCCGCGCCTCGGGCCAGAGCCGGGCGAAGGCGTTCTCGATGGCGGGGACCGAATGTTTCAGGGCGTGGATCAACGCGATGCGCATGCGGCGGCTTCCTCAGGATGAGGGAGATGCTGCCTCGGGGTGATGGCTCAGGGCAAGAGCACCGCCGACCGTTCCGCCAGGACGTGCCCGCGCGTCGCGGGACCGGGTGTGGAGTCAGGTAAGACGATTTCACGCACAGGTTGTGGATGAATTCGGCTATGGAAGCCAGGCTCGCGTGCCGGGCTAGAACGGACCGGCCGGGACGTCCGGGCATCGGGGAGGCAGCGATGGACCAGATGCCGAAAGCCGGCGCGATCCCGGCCGATGCGAGACCGGTATTGGCTTACGACGGAAAGATATCCGAACTGTTCGGTATTTTCCTGCTGAATTTGCTGCTGACGATCATTACGCTCGGCATTTTTCGTTTCTGGGCCATCACGCGGATCCGGCGTTACCTCTGGTCGCATATGCGTTTTGAGGACACACGGTTCACCTACACCGGCCGGGGCAAGGAATTGTTTCTGGGGTTCCTGCTGGCGATGTTGATCCTGATCCTGATGTTCTCGGCGGTGGGCGTGGTGTTCGCCGTCCTGGCGAAGTCCCATCCGGTCCTGGCCGCCATCCCGATCGGCGCCGCGTATCTCGGGTTGTTCATTTTATTCGGCGCCGCGCATTTCTCCGCGCAGCGATACCGGCTGAGCCGCACCGAATGGCGCGGCATCCGCGGCGGCATGGAGGGTTCCGCGCTGCGTTACGGACTCAGCTGGCTGCTCTTGCTGCTGGCTTGCGTCGTGACGCTCTACCAGGCGGTGCCCTGGATGCAGGTGGGCCTCGCTCGACGGCGGATCGACGCCAGCCGCTTCGGTTCGGCCGTGTTCCATTGCGAGGCGCGCGCGGGGCGTTTGTACCTGACATGGCTCGCCACCATCGTGGGATATGTCCTGCTGTTCGGCGTGATCGTGGTGATCGTCGTGGCGAGCGAATGGTCGTCGTTCGCGCGGGTCGTCTCCGGCGCGGTCAAAGGGCAGGGGGCCGATGCCGCGATCATGCGCGCGACGCCGGTGATCATCGCGGGCGTTCTGGCGTTTTTTGTCGGCTCGGGGCTGCTCACGACATGGTATTACACCAGGCTGTCGCGGCTGATCCTGAGCAATACGACCGCGGTCATCCCGGATGCCCAGGCCACGCTGCGGTTCGGCACGACCATGACCGCCGGGAGTTTGCTTTGGCTGGTGGTCAGCAACGTGCTGATCGCGTTGCTGACCCTGGGTCTTGGCTTGCCGATCGTGCTGCACCGTTATGCGCGTTACATCGCAAGGACAACCTATATGACCGGGACATTCGACGCCAACGCTCTGATGCAAAGTACGCTGGCTCGGCCGTCGCTCGGCGAAGGATTCCTGCAGGCGCTGGATCCGGGGATCGTTTAAGCAACGGCATGAACTGAAGCGGTCCGAGAGTCGTGCCGATGTCCCGCTTTCATGACGGCCAGCACGGCGCCACGCACATCGTGCAAGTCGTCGTCTTCGGCCGTGAGCTGCGGATCGTTGGCGCGGACGACGTCACACTCGCCGTGTGGAAGCTGGCTCAGATCGAGGCTGCGCCGGAGGTCGATCCCGACGGCGTGGTGACGCTGACCGCGCGGAGCCAGCCCGGTGTCCTGCTGGTCGATGACAGCACCGAACTGGAAACGCTTCAGCGTGCCGGCATTAAACTTCCGGGGCATAAGGCCTGGACGCGGCGCCGCTGGGTCGCTGTTGGCGTTGGTCTGGTCGCCACCATTGGCGTGGGTATCGTGGCGGTGACCGCCTTGCCGCGATGGCTCGCCGCCGCGATTCCCATTGCGTGGGAGCAACGGCTTGGCGAGCCGGCCGAGGCGATGATGGCGGGATCGAAGACCCGGTGCACCGGCGAGGCGGGCCAGGTCGCGCTGGACCGTCTGGTTAAGCGCCTGCGTGTGGCGGGTGGGATCGAAATGCCTGTCACCATCGCGGTGTTTGATGACCGGCTGAGCAACGCGTTCACGTTGCCGGGCGGTCACGTCCTGGTGATGCGTGGCCTGATCGATATGGCCAACGACGGGCCGACCGACGGGCCCTTGCTGGCTGGCGTCATCGCGCATGAACTCGGCCACGTGGCGCACCGTGACGCGGCCACGATGCTGTTGCGCTCCATGGGATTTTCGATGCTGCGGCACATGGTCGGGCTCGGCGACGCGGGCGGTGTCGTGGCCTCCGGTGCGAGCAATTTGCTGAACCTTTCGTATAGCCGAGCGGCTGAGGCGGCGGCGGATGCCACCGCGATCGACCTGCTGACGAAAGCCGGTCTGCGCGCCGATGGGCTGAGCCGGTTCTTCGCGCGGATGGAGCGGCGCGCGGGTGCATCCGAGGCCAAACCGGTGGATCGCGGCGGCATTACGCTGGAGTGGTTCGCCACCCACCCGTCCAGCGATTCGCGGCGCGAGCGGACTTCTCGCCCGGAAACCGGGGAACTGCCGTTCACCGACGCCGAGTGGCAGGCGATCCGAACGATTTGCGCGCGATAGTGGAACGGTTCGCCATACGGGCTCACCACACGATTTTGAACAAATCGTGTGGTGACCCCAACATCGACACGACTACCCGGCGGGGCGGATGATGATGCGGATGGTCGGGGCCTTCGCCGAGCTCGAACGCGCCATGATCCGCGAACGGACATCGGCGGGTCTCGCGGCGGCAAGAGCAGAGGGGCGGATTGGCGGGCGGGGGAAGCAATTGGACGTCGCGAAGCGTCGAGAGATCGCCGAAAGTGTCATCTCAGGCCGCGAAACCGGCGCCGAAATGGTACGACTCCACAATGTTGGTGCACCGACAGCGTCACGTATTGTCGCCGAGCATCGCACGGGTTGGCTCAGCGTACGACCAACGACAGTCTGATCGTCGGCCACTGGAAACCCGTCGCGGCTCAGTCCAGGCAGAACAAGGGCCAACAACCATGAAGTTCGGCATTCACAACTCGTCCTGGCTCGACACTCCCGATCCGGCCGAGGCATTCGAGGCGGTGAAGGTGAAGGCGCAATGGGGGGAGACTCACGGCTTTGCCTGGTTCTCGGTCATGGATCACATGATCCAGATCCCCCGCGTGGGCGCGCCCGACGAGCCGGTCCTGGAAGGCTGGACCGTCCTTTCTGGGCTGGCCGCCGTCACGAGCCGCATCCGTCTCGCCACCCTTTGCACGGCGGTCGGTTATCGCAATCCCGCGCATCTCGCCAAGATCGCGGCGAGCGTCGATCTGATCAGCCGGGGACGACTGACGCTCGGCATCGGCGCCGGCTTTTTCGAGGATGAATACAAGCAATATGGCTGGGAGTTCCCGCCCCGGCCGGCGACGCGCATCCGGCAGATGGAGGAAGCGATCCAGTTGATCCTGAAGCTGTGGACCGAGCCGCGGACGACCTTCCACGGCCGGTATTTCCACGTCGAGGATGCGATCCTCGAGCCGAAGCCGGTGCAAAAGCCGCGTCCGCCGGTGATGATCGCCGGCGGCGGCGAACAGATGACGCTGCGCGCGGTCGCCAATCTGGCTGACGCCTGCAATATCGTCGACGGCGACGTCGCGGAGGTACGGCACAAGCTGGCGGTGTTGCGCGGACATTGCGACGTGGCGGGCCGCGATTACGACACGATCGAAAAGACCCGTATCCAGCCCTGGCTGCTTGCCCGCGATGCGGCCGCGCTGGCGGCGAAGCGCGAGCGACTGGCCGCCGGCGGACCATTGCGCGGCTTTGTCGGTACGGCGTCCGAGGCCATCGACCTGATCGGGCAATACCGGGACGCCGGCATCGACCTGCTGATCAATGCCGATCGACGGAACGACATGGAGACCCGAGAACTCTTCGTCTCGGATGTCATGCCGCACTTTGCCTGACGAAGGATTTTTCCGGACTCTGGCAAGGGAAAAGGACCTAAGCACTGAGGCGGCGAGCACGACCGCCACGCCTCGCTTCGGGCCTGGCGTGCATGTGTGGACGGCCCCTCGGAGCAAGAGGTTCGTTGAGAATTCTGACGGGCGGATCGATTGCGAGCATGTGTGCGGCCTGTCGACGCGGCACCATGTCCGCTGGCCCGGATGGAATCCGCGATCCAGCCCCAAACAATTTCGCGGCTTCGAAAGCCGGCACGCTAATCGGGTTCTCTGGATCATCGGTTCGACCGATCGTCATCTCATTCAGCTCTTTCATCCCGGCATCAACGCGCGCTTACGGCGATGACCGGCAAACGCCGGCCTCCGCCACGCGCGTCATCGTGACCCATGCCGTATGGGCCATCCCGCTGCGCAATCACGTCCGAAGCCCCTTGGCGGCTCGACCGCCTGAAGCTCGGAGAGATCGAGTTCAACAATCGCTCGCAAGGCCTCGGCGAGCGCACTGTCCTGTTGGTTGTCCGGCAACGCGTCCAGCCAGCCGGCATACTCGGCCCGCAGCTCCACGGCCGCGGCGATGGTATCGTTCCACCGTTGGCCATGCGCGCGGCGCGATAGCGTGCCTGACGCTCGGCGCCGGTCATGCGCTCTTCATTGACCAATGGACGGGGCATGGTTCCACTCCCAATCGTTACGTGACGTTTGAGCCGCGCGTCGCGCGAGAGCGCGGCGCCATCGGACACTTCGCCCGCCAAGGGCGGAGCCGTCACCAACGCGACGGGTGAGATGGGTGCGGATCAAGGCGGTCATGCCGCCACCGCCCCGGCCACGGTGGACGGGCGGCGATACGTCTCACCACTCTTCATCATCGCCCAGGCCGTGCGGGCCATTTTGTTCGCGAGCGCGACGGCGACGAGCTTACGCGGCTTGCGGAGCAGCAGCGCCCTCAACCAGTCCGTCATCTGTCGGCTGCCCGGCCTCATGGCGGCATTGATCACCGCGGTTGCACCAGAAACGAGCAGGACGCGGAGCCGTTCATTACCGGCCCGGCTGATGCCGC
>CALFNB010000246.1 GCA_937902425.1 uncultured Acetobacteraceae bacterium
CTGGAGATCGTGAGGCGGCTGATCGCCATCTCCGACATCGTGATCGAGAATTTCAGCTCCCGCGTGCTGCGCAACTGGGGTCTGGGCTACGAACAACTGTGCGAGATCAAACCGGATATCGTTTATGTGTCGATGTCTGGCTACGGCCACACCGGCCGCAATCACCATTACACCACGTTCGGTCCGGTGGCTCAGTCGGTGGCGGGGCTGACGTATCTTTCTGGGCTGCCGGATAAGCCCCCGGCGGGCTGGGGCTGGTCGTATATGGACGATACCGGCGGCATGTATGGGGCGATGTGCGCCCTCACCGGCCTCTACCATCGCAACATGACCGGCCGCGGCCAGCACATCGACCAGGCGCAAATGGTGTCGAGCGTTCCCCTCAATGGTCCGGCGCTGCTGGACTTCACCGTGAACGGGCGCGGCTCGCGGCGGGCTGGCTTTCCTCCGGGCAACCGAGCGCACTGGCCCGGCACGCCTTTGGTCAACAATTACCGTGGGCCAACGGTCGCGCCGCACAATGCGTATCGCACCCATCCCGGCGGCTATAACGACTGGTGCGTGATCGTCTGCCACTCCGACGAGGAATGGCAACGACTGGTCCAGGTGATGGGCGCTCCCGCGCCGGCGAAGTTCGCCACGCTCGCCGGACGCCTGGAGCACCAGGAGGAACTGGACGCACACATCGAAACCTGGAGCATAACGCTGGGGAAATATGAACTGACGGAACGTTGTCAGGCCGCCGGTATTCGCGCCCTCCCCGTGCAAAGCGCCGAGGACCGCGTGGAGCACGACCCTCAATTGCGCGACCGGCAAATGTATCTGCCGATGGAGCATCCCGCGCTTGGCGTGCACAAGGTGCAGAATGCCCCATTCAAAATGTCTGAAACCCCGGCGACGAATCAGCTGCCCAGTCCGCTGATCGGTCAACACACAAGGGAAATCGTCGAAGGTCTCCTGGGCTATAGCCACGCGGAGCTTCGCGCGGGCTTCGACGACGGCACGTTCTGGCCGACGAAGCGGGCGCGGTTTCCTTACATGGAAGAAATGCTCCAATGACCGGCCCGCTGACGGGCCTGCGGGTGCTGGAATTCGCGGATGAAAAGGGCCAGTTCTGCGGCAAGCTGCTTGGCGACCTCGGGGCGGATGTGGTCAAGATCGAACCCCCCAGCGGCGAGCCCTGCCGCCACGTCGGACCGTTCCTCGACGACATTCCGCACCCGGATCGCAGCCTGTCGTTCTGGTACTACAACACGTCCAAACGCGGCATCACGCTCAATCTGGAAACCGCTGACGGGCGCGCGCTGTTCCGGCGTTTGGCGGCGGGCGCCGACGTCATTCTGGAGACGTTCCGACCCGGTTACCTGGCGCCCCTTGGCCTCGATCACGAATCCCTTCGCGAACAAAACCCCGGGCTGATCCTGTGTTCCCTGACGCCGTTCGGCCAGACCGGGCCGTGGCGAGATTACCTGTCCTCCGACCTGCTGCACATGGCGGCGGGTGGCGAGATGGCCTCCTGCGGCTATGATGAGGCGGACGTGCCGAACGCGCCGCCTGTCGCGCCCGGAGGCGGTACCGCCTGGCACATGGGTTGTCATTTTGCTTACATATCGATCATGGCCGCTCTGGTCTATCGGACGGTCTCTGGGCACGGACAATATATCGACGCCTCGATCCACGAGGCCTGCGCGCTCACGACCGAGGCGGCGGTCGCGAATTACATCTACCGAGGCGAGGTGCTGCGACGTCAGACCGGCCGCCATCATGCGGCCGGTCCCACGAACCGGACGCAGTTTCGCGCGAAGGACGGCTCGTACGTCACGGCGCTGATCGCGGGCGGCCTGAACCCCAGGAACGTCAGGAACCTGGCGGAGCTGATGGACAGTTACGGCATGGCCGGCGATCTCAAGGATCCGCGGTATCAGGACCCGGCATTCATCGCGGCGAACACGTCGCACATCATCGGCGATCTGCTGGCCGGTTTCATCGCCAGCCTGCCGGCGGAGGAGGTTTACCACGCGGCCCAGGAGCGTGGGTTTACGTGGGGGGCGGTGCGTGTGCCGGAGGCGCTGCTGGATGATGCTCACCTACATGATCGCGGGTTCTGGAAGCAGGTGGAGCATCCGGAGTTGGGGCGGAGTTTCGTCTATCCGGGGGAGCCGGCGATCTACAACGGGTCCCCGTGGCGAATCTCCCGTCGTGCGCCGCTGATCGGGGAGCACAATGTGGAGATCTATTGCGGGGAACTGGGATTGTCTCGTGGGGAGCTGTCGGTTCTGGCGGAAAGTCGTGTGATCTGAATGGAGAAGGGTGCCCACCCCGATCGTCTTCGTCGGCCAACCCCCCTACAACGCGCCACACCGCCGCAACCGCTCGACCTCGTCACGCGAAAACCCCCAACCCATCAGCCCGGTCTGGTTATGCGCCCCAATCCGCGGATCGAGTTCCTGGATCCGGCCAGGCGTCCTGGAAAACCGCGGCGCGGGCGCGGGTTGCAGGACACCGTCAACCGTCACGAACGTTTCTCGCGCGACATGGTGCGGATGAGCGGGCGCGTCGCTCAAACTCAACACCCCCGCGAAGCAGGCATCGCTACCCTCCATCAACGCGATCCATTCCGCTTGCGTCCTCGTCAGAAAGATTGCCCCCAGCCGCGCCCGCAGACCCGGCCAATACGAGGGATCGCGTTGCCGCTCCCGCGGAAAATCCTCAATACCCAGCTTCTTCATCAGAATAGCGAAGAATTGTGGTTCGATCGAACCAAGCGCGACCCACCGCCCATCCTCGCACTGGTACACGCCGTAATACGGCGCCCCACCGTCCACCCCATTCGAAGCCCGGGTGTCCGTCCACCTTCCACCCGCCATGTGGCCATAAAACGCCGCCATCAAGGAGGCCGCCCCATCGCTCATCGCGGCATCCACCACCTGCCCCTCACCCGTCGCCCGCGCGTGCAGCAGCGCCGCGAGCAGTCCGACCGCGAGGTAAAGCGCCCCACCCCCGAAATCGCCAACCAGATTGAGCGGCGGCACCGGCCGCTCCGGCGTACCGATGGCATGCAGAGCACCTGTGATGGCAATGTAGTTGATGTCATGCCCGGCGGCCTGCGACAGAGGCCCCTCCTGCCCCCAGCCTGTCATGCGGCCGTAAACCAGCTTCGGATTGCGCGCGAGCGCGATATCGGGGCCAAGACCAAGCCGCTCCATGACGCCAGGCCGGAAGCCCTCGTAAATCGCATCCGCGGTACCCATCAGCCGCAGGCACGCTTCCCGCGCCTCCGGCCGTTTCAGGTCCATCGCGACGGATTTGCGTCCACGGCGGGTGACGTGCGTCTTCTCTCCGCGGTCGCCCTCCTTGCGGTCGATGCGCAACACATCGGCCCCCATGTCCGACAGCAGCATCCCACAAAACGGTCCTGGGCCGATGCCGGAAAATTCCAGGATCCTGACCCCGGTGAGCGGTCCCGTCGCCATCGCGTATCTCCCTCATCGTACCTGGGCAGGTCGCGGCGGCCCGCCATCGCCATAAGCCGCGAGTTCAGATAACAGATTCGCCAGACCATACGACGGCTCATAGCCCAACCAACGAACTGTCTCGGTAATATCCAGCTTCGTCGGCCGCAGGGCCGGATCGAGTCCGTAAGACAACGCCAGATCGTAATATTCCGAGTAATGCTTCCTGAATGTCGAGCCCGCGCCATCCTCATCCCAATGATTGAGTTCGTGATCCGTGTATTCATACGCGCCATCAAGCGTGAGTACCAGGTTTCGCTCCAGCTTCCGCCGGGAAACAAGATCCAGGCTCAGCATAACCGCGGAAGCGACATCATCGATGTGCACCGCGCCCTTCCAGAACCATCGAGCCCAGTCGCTGTATTTTGTGTAGACGTCACGGTTCCAAAATGGAATAAAACCCCGTGGGCGAAGGGTGATCACGTTCATGGCGGCGTATTTTGAATAGTCCTCCGCGATACGTTCGGCCAGAACTTTACCGCGGCCATAAAGTGTATCCGGCCGATAAACGCTGGTGGTGGAAATGTGGATGATTTTATCGATGCCGACAGAAGCCGCCGCCTCAAAAACCTCGAAGGTGCCACGCACATTCAGGTCGAAGAAATCGTAAGCGTCTTTCTCACCTTCGTGGATACCGTGCCAGGCGGCTATGTGCACAATACAGTCGCAGCCGCGAAATGATTCCTTCAACGTCGATCGGTCCAGAATGGACCCTTGAATGAACGTCGCCTCCCGCCGCGGATCCAGTGGCGCGCGAACATCCAAAATCACCGGCGTGTCACCGTTGTTAAGTAACCTGGGCACGAGAGACTGGCCGAGATCTCCAGACCCACCCGTCAGAAGGATCCTCATCGTCTTATCCTCCACGTGGCAGCGCCCAGTGCGGCACCAGCACGCACCACCTTGCCCACACCGCGCGTCAGGCCGCAAACTACCCGCGCATATGGGGGCGCCGCCACAAAACCGCGCTCCCACACGGAGGAGAAATCTCATGGACCTCAGGGGCGCGGTCGCGCTGGTGACCGGCGGTAACGGCGGGCTCGGGCAGCGCATCTGCCACGCGCTGGCGAAGGAAGGCGCGCATGTCGCCGTCATGTATGCGCAAAGCCGTGATCAGGCCGAGGGCGTCGCCCGCGAGCTGACAACCAGCTACCAGATCAATGCCGCCGCCTTCGCCTGCGACATCACCGATGGCGCGGCCGTGGACAAACTGGTCGGCGACGTGACCAAACGTCTCGGCCGCATCGATATTCTCGTCAACGATGCGGCCTACAACAAGGCGATCCCGTTCACCGAACTCGACAATCTCACGCTTGAGGTGTGGGACAAGATCATGGCCGTCAACCTGACCGGGCCGATGCGCCTCATCAAGGCAGTGGCGCCCATCATGAAAGCCCAGGGACGGGGGCGCATCGTCAATATCTCGTCCGTGGCGGGACTTGGGCCGCAGGGCTCGTCCATCGCCTACGCGGTATCGAAAGCGGGCCTCATCCACCTCACGCGCTGCATGGCCGTGGCACTGGCGCCCGAGACGCTGGTCAACTGCGTGGCGCCGGGACTGCTGGAGGGCACCCGCGCGACAGCCAATCTTCGGCCCGAGATGATCGAGCGCTCCGCCGCCGGCTCACTTCTGAAGAAGGCCGCCGACAAGGACGACTGCGCCGACATGGTGGTCACGATGTGCCGCACCGAAACGATGACCGGACAGACGGTCGTCATCGACTCCGGACGGACGTTTCATTGAGGAGCGAACTGGATCCCTGATCGCGCGACGCGGCGGCTCGACAGTCGAAGTCCGCCGCTCCGATAGCGGCACGTGGGTGGCACCTCAGGCCTGGTCGCGCCGTTCGGCGACTGGCGAGCTCAGTTCAGGGTCGTGGACGGTAGCGCGGCAAACGGGTCCGCGGCACCTCAGAAAGGGTCGATATTGGACGCGGCCCCCCTGGCTCAACAAGTCTCACGCCTGTTCCGCCGCCATCATGCGCAATTCTTCCGCTACCGAAAGGATCGGCAAACCCTCAATCGACCTGGAGGGTTTGCCATCTACACCGACCAGCGGCTCGCCCACCAGCGTGATCCGATAGAGCTGACGGTCAAAGTCGGACTCAAAAATGTCCGTCGGGGCCAGATGCGAGGTCGAGCGATTGTCCCAAAAGGCGATGTCGCCCTCGTTCCACTTGAAACGCACCGTGTATTCCGGGCGCGTGACATGCTCCCATAGCATCTCCAGGATCGTCTGGCTTTCGCGCGGCGTCAGTCCGACGACTGTCTTCAGGGAAGGATGGGCTGATGAACAGAACACGCTCCCCGGTCTCGGCATGGACGGTCACCAGCGGATGCTCACTCTCCAATGCGCGGCGCTTGACGCGTTCGTTGTACACGCTGCCTGGTTTGGCGCCCTCGCGCGGCACGAATTTATGAATACCGCGCAGCCCGTCGACGAACCCGCGCATCGTCGGCGACAATCCGTTATAGGCGGCGACAAGATTGGTCCAGAATGTGTCCCCGCCATAAGGTGGTATCGTCACGCCGCGCAGGATCGAGGCACACGGCGGGTTGACCGCGGCCGTGATGTCGGTGTGCCAGCCGGACCAGGGTGTCACCATCATCGCGGTGCGATTTTCGTTGGCGGTCCGGTTCTTGGCGACCGAGTAGATTTCCGGAAAGCCCTCGACATGGCCGAACACCGCGTGGCCGATGGTCGGCTCGCCGAACTGGCGCGCCATGGCCACATGCCGCGCGTGATCGAGATGCTGCCCGCGAAAGAAGATGACCTTCCATTTCAGAAAAGCGTCCCGCACGTCTTTCAGTTGTTCGGCCGATAACGTTTGGGCGAGGTCGACGCCGCGGATTTCCGCGCCAATATGCAGGGTGAGCGGAACGACATCGATGGCGTCTGGTGTGTTGGCGCCGGCAGACCGCTGAGACGACGAGACCATTTGCATCCTCCGTCCGCTGTTTTCGCCAGCCGCGCCCACCGCGCGGTGGCTGTCAACACGTGCGCGGCGATCACCACCCAGGCTCTGCCGGCCGTAATCCCATCAATACCTTTCCCGCGGATTCAAAATAGCTCGGCAATGCCGCGCCGTGCTGCACCGCGACGTGAACGTCCCGAAACGCGCGTTCCAGCGGCAGGCGCGTGTAGATCGCGTTGGTCCCCGCCGCGTGAAACACTTTGTCCACGGCGCGGACCGATTCATGCATCGCGTGCACCAGTGCCAGACGCGCCTGAGCGATCTTCTGATCCGAGGGGGTCTTCCCGGCGCACAGCGTGTCCCACAAGCACCCGACCGCATCGAACACGTAAGCACGGGCGGCGTTGACGATGGCCTCGGCCTCGCCGATGCGGGCCTGCACCATCGGCCGGTCCCGCAACAATTGCGTCGACAAGGTGGAGGCCTCGGTCGCGGCGATCTCGGCCAGGCTGTCGATCGCGCCGCGGGCGATGCCCAGGGCGTTGGCGGCGGAAGGAGTCCAGAGCGTCACGTACCAGGCGCGTTGGTTGAACAGTGGTCCGGTCTCGGCCGGAGGTGCGTCCGACAGGCAACTGCGCGCCGCGGGAACGAACACATCGTCCACCGTGAAATCCTGACTGCCGGTGCCGCGCATCCCCATCACCGACCACGTATCCACGATGGTCACCGACTTCCTGGGCACCCACACCGCGCGCAGGACCGGCGTGCCGGCGGCTGTCTGACGCGGCGTGTCGCCGTCCATCATGGCGCAGGTGCAGTACAACCAGTTCGCGTTCTGAATGCCGCTGGCGAAGTTCCAGCGACCGTTGACGCGATACCCGCCCGCGATCTCCCAGGCGCGCCCGCCCACCCGCGCCGAGCCGGCGCCGCGGTAGTCGGCCGGAGTGCCGGCGAGCTCCCGCCCGACCTCCGCGGGCAGACGGCCGGCATTCAACGACAGAGCGGTGGCGATCATGGCGCACCAGCCGACCGAGCCGTCCGCTTTCGACAGTTCCTCGACCACGCGGAAGGCAGTCAACGGCGGCGTCTCGGGACCGCCCATCGAGCGCGGGAGATACATCTGGTAGATGCCGGCTTTGGTGATCGCGTCGGCGAGCGCGGGCGGTGTCTGCCGCATCTGTTCGGCGTCAGCGCGGGCGGCTCGCACGGCGGGGGCGAGGCGGGTGGCGGCGGCCACGATGTCGGGAATGGTCAAAGCGATGTCCTATGCCGGGGCCCGGTCCAGAATACTCCGCAGCGTCGCCGCGCCATTCAGACCGGGCGCCGCGACGTGCCCGCCATCGGCGATCCGCTTGCGTTGGGCGTCTTCCCAATGGCGGCCGTCGAAGAACCGTGTCGGTTTCAATGCCGGGCCGTCGATGTCGTCGAGGCATCGCGCGTTCACGGAGATCTTGTCCGGCTGGGAGCGCGGCACATAGAATGGATGCATGCCGCAATGCGCGCAGAACGGATGTTGCGCCATACCGGTTTCGAAGGTGTAGACGGTCAGTGCGTCCTTGCCGCGCGACAACTCGAACTCAGCGGGGAAGACCGGGAGGTGCAAGATCCCTTTCTTCGTACAGATGCTACAGCTGCATTGCGACAGGAGGTCCAGATCGACCTTGGCGCGGAAGCGGACCCGGCCGCAATGGCAGCCGCCTTCTCGGGTTTCAAGCATCGTGCGGCTCCTTTTGATGATCCCGGATGAGCGTCGCAAATCGGACGCACGGCGTCCATCCTTCGCACACAGCGCGGTCGCCGTCCCGCGAACGCGGCGGCTGTCTTGTTGCATAATTCAGAACTCATGA
Organism: uncultured Acetobacteraceae bacterium; assembly: GCA_937902425.1. Lineage (GTDB taxonomy): Bacteria > Pseudomonadota > Alphaproteobacteria > Acetobacterales > Acetobacteraceae > Rhodopila. The sequence continues at coordinate 8,275 of CALFNB010000246.1, forward strand.
ACCGGGTCGAGCGCGTTGGCGTTTATTGGACGCGACGGTCAAATCGAAATTCTCGGTTGGTTATCAATGTGATGAATCCGGGCAGAATATTACATCAGCCAGCGCGCCGCGGCGGCATAGCCGGCCCGTTGCATGGGCCGCGTGGGATGGGTCGCGGTCTCCTCCGCGATCATCGCCGCGGCGACGTCGCGACTGCCCGCCTTCACCGCTGAGTCGATCAGCACCTGACGGAACAGATCCCGCTGCGCGGCACTCCCGCCCAGAAGCCGGAGCCGGTCCAGACAAGGTGCCATCAAATCAACGACCCGCGCATGCCGCCCATGGCGATGCGCCAGCACGCCCTCGCAGACCGGCACGACGACATCGCCGATCGCCGCCGCGTCCCACGTGAACGGATCGTCCGCCCGCGCGCGCAACGAAGCCAGGAAACGCGCCGCCGCCGCATCGCGCCCGGTGGCCGCGAGCGACATCATCAAATGCGGCGGCAGCAGCGGTTGGGCTGGCTCGCCGACCCGCGCCTCCGCCTTTTCCCCCAATTCCTCCCAGCGTCCGCCAACGTCCACCCCAAGCACCTCCAGCCGCCACAACAAAGCCGCCGCGTTCTGCAGGTCGTTGTATTGCGCCGGCGCCGCCTTCGTCATTGGCTCGTTCAGATTGCGGATATTGTCGTCATAGCTGGCCAGCACCGCGTCGCGTTCGCCGAGATCGAGCAGCATCAACGCCTGATGCCACCAAAGATGATGGATCAGGTTGCTACCGATCGGCCAGTAACCAGTCTGCGCGGCGAGCCAGTCGCTGCCCTCCCGCGGCCGCCCCTCGGCCCCAAGAATGTGTGCCTTGACGTGATGCGCGAAGAAATTCTCCGGATCGCGCGGATAAGCGCTGTCGATCGCGTGCTCAGCGGCTTTGGTGTCGCCTACCTCCTCATGCGCGAACGCCCACACGGACTGGAAACATTCGTAGCCGGGCAGTTCGGGCGACCAGCCCGGCGCGACCCGGTCGGCCTGCGCCAGGATCGCCTGGGTCTGGCCGTAACGAAAATACGTGACGTTGCTGACCCGTAACGCGAACAGGTCGGTCGGGTCGGCGTCGAGCAATGTCCGCCAAATGCCGAACGCCTCGCCGAACGCGCCGCGCCGGCAGGCGGCGAAAGCGGCGACGTGGCGTTGTTCACGCGGCGTGGCGATCGCGGCACCCGCCTCGGCGGCGGTAAGGCTCGCGTCGATGATCGGGCGATGCGCCGGATTGGCCGCGGCCAACAGCAGGATGCCCTTGATGCAATGGCCCATGACGAAATCCGGGTCGGCGGCGAGCGCATCGTTCACCAGGCTCATCGTGTCGGCATGGTATTTCAGAAAGTGCTCAACCGCGCGATCGGACAGCACCGCGGCTTCGGCGCTGTCGGTCGAGAGTTCAAGGCCGCGTGAGTCTCGTTTCAATTGAGCATCCTCCGTTGGCTAAGTCTTATAAAACCCCCATCACATCGCGCGATTCGCGTGCCGCCGCGATCAGCCGGTCGGCGTCCTCCCGCAACAGCAGCCGTTCCGCGACCAGTTGCTCCGCCGCCGCGATGATACGCGCGGCCCATGCGGCGTGGGACGGATAACGAGCCTCGATCGAACGGCGCGGATCGCCCGCGCCGACGCGTTCGGCTTCGGTCGCGGGAAACGGGATATAAGTGCCCTGCACGGTAAACAGATCGCCCTCGGCATAACCGGGCACCCGGACAGCCCAACCCGTGTGTGTGCCAAGGGGCGCGGCGAGGACGGGATGGCGCAGCCCACCCAGGCTGTTGCCATCTTCATCGAGCGCATTGACGAAGACCGGGTACTCCGGGCCATCGACCGGTGGTTCCACGGAATGATCCCGCAAATGCAGTTCGTTGAGCACATCCGGAAAGTTCACACCGGCAATGCGCGGGAACGCAAGCTCGGCCTGCTCGCGCGTCGCGAGCGAACCCTCCGCGCGCGATGGAAAGCGGCTGCCGGGCGGCGGTGTGCCTTTGTCGACCCATTCGGTCAGCGCGATCAGCAGCGCGCGCATCCAGGAACTGTAGCCCAAAGGATTGCCAGGCAACTGGCTGGCATGTTTCGCCGCCGGCTTGTGCACGGCGTGCTGGGTGCTGGAGGCGAGGTAAATGCGCACATCGTCCGGCATCGCCACATCGTTACCCGCCGGATCGGTCGCGACCAGCGACGCACGCGCCGCCCACATGTCGGAATCCGCGTCCAAATGCATGACTTTTGGTCGGACGCCCGCCTCCGCCGCGCGCCGCATGATGCCATCGGTCCTGCCGCTGAGCGGATCGGTCAACGTCGGGTAGGTGAATGGAAACTGATCGTCCAGAAACGCGTGATCTTCGTGCTGGCGCGAATACCGCCCAGGTTGGGCAAATGCGAAATTGATGAAGGTGCGGCGGGAGCCGGAAACGATTGGGAAGATCGCGTCGAAGACATTCCTTCCGTCCAGGTCCTGGTTGAACCCAAGATGAACCAGGTCGCGCAGCACACGCCCGCTTTGCGAGATGCCAAATCCCAGAGTGTGACGCACCCTGCCCCGGATCGGGTTCATCGGCGAGCTGTCATGCCGAAGAAACGACACCAGATCGCGGATCGCCGCGAAACCGATGCCCATGACCTCCGGATCTTTGGCCGGATAGATGAATTCATAAATCGCCCCGCAGTCGAAACCCGGTGGCCGGGTGATTTCAACATGGGTTGAGTCGAGATAGCGCCATGACAGGGCCGCCGGCGTGGCGCGTTGGTCCTTCTCCCGCTGGCGAACGGTGAGGCTGGCTTTGTCTCGCGTGAGATCGGCGGCCTGGAAGGACAACGTCCCAACGAAATTCGTC
>CALFNB010000247.1 GCA_937902425.1 uncultured Acetobacteraceae bacterium
GGAGTTGAAATCATGCCCCGCAAACCGATCGGTGAAACAGCCATGACCGATGCCGAACGCCAGGCTCGCTATCGCGCCGCGCGCACGGCTGGCGCGCCGGTGATCCGCATCCGCCGCCCGGCCGACCATCGCGGCCGCGCCCGGCGTTGGGACGATCATGTCGCAGGCCTCGTGGAAGAACAGGTTGAATTCATGGCCTGGTTGGAAAGCCTGCCGGACAACCTTCAGGACAGCGCCACCGCGGAGGCGTTGCGCGCGATCTGCGATCTCGATCTCAGCGAACTTCAGGCGATCGTCCCGCATTGCCTCGCCTGAGATGCTCCCCTGAGCTGACCCGTTGCCTCATCTGATTTGTTCCCCACCGGTGGGCATCGGCGGGGGCGGACATGGGACGGATCAGCATGGCGACGCGAGACGAATTGGTAGTTGCATTGGCGGCCCGTTACGCTTCGGGCAACCGGCATGAACGTGGACGGATCCTGGACGAATTTGTGGCGGTGAGCGGCCTGCATCGTAAGCATGCGATGCGTCTGCTCCGGGCCGGGCAGTCAGGTCGACAGTCCGGTCCTCGTCCCGCGCGTCGCTTATATAATGAGGCGGTGCGCGAAGCGCTGATCGTGATCTGGGAAGCGTCGGACCGGATTTGCGGCAAGCGGTTGCGGCCGCTGGTGCCGATCCTGGCCGAGTCCATGGAACGCCACGGTCATCTTCAACTCGCGCCGGAGATTCGCACGGGCTTGTTGGCGATGAGCGCCGCCACGATCGACCGGATTTTGCGCGACGTCAGGGAGCGAGCGGGCGTGCGAAAGCGCCGCAACGCCCCGCCATCGGCGGCGATCCGGCGCAGTGTTCCAGTGCGAACCTTCGCTGACTGGGGCGATCCGTCGCCCGGGTTCGTCGAGGCGGATCTGGTGGCGCACAGCGGGCCATCGGCAAAAGGCAGCTACGTGCAAACGCTGACGCTGACAGACATCGCGACGGGTTGGACCGAGTGCGCGCCTCTGTTGGTGCGGGAGCAGAAGCTGCTGACCGAGGTGCTGAGCGTGATGCGCCAACGGATGCCGTTCGCGCTCCTCGGGTTTGATACGGACAACGACAGCGTGTTCATGAACGAGACCGTCAGGTCCTATTGCGAGGAAGCCGGGCTGGTATTCACGCGCTGCCGTCCGTATCGCAAGAACGACCAGGCCTGGGTCGAGCAGAAAAACGGCGCCGTGGTCCGGCGCGCGGTTGGTTACCGGCGCTACGAGGGACTGGACGCGGCGGCGGCATTGGCGCGGCTGTACACGTCATTGCGGTTGTTCGTGAACTTCTTCCAGCCGTCCTTCAAGCTGGCCAGCAAGGCTCGCGATGGCGCGAAGATCAAGAAGATGTATCACTCGCCCGCCACGCCGTTTCAGCGTCTGCTGACGGACACGCGAACCGGCGAGGACGTACGGATCCGGGTGCAGGCGATTTATGCGACCCTGGACCCGGTTCTGCTGCTGCGGGAGATCCGCGTGGCTCAGGAGCATCTCGTCGAAATCGCCGACTGCCCGGCGACGGGCGAAGCGACCGTACCGAGCGCGCCAACAATCGAGCAATTCCTCTCGGGCCTGCGCACCGCGTGGAAGGAGGGCGAGGTGCGTCCGACCAACAAGCCAAAGACAAAGGCCCCGCGACGCGGCCGGACGCGTGTCGACCCGTTCGTGACGGTGACGGCACGGGTGCGAGAATGGTTCGAAGCCGAACCGTGGCGAACATCGCGCGAGTTGTTCGAGCGGCTGCAAGAAGAGCGGCCCGGCGTCTTCCCCGACGGGCAACTGCGCACGCTACAGCGCCGGTTGAAGGAATGGCGACGCGAGCAGGCGCACAAATTGGTGTTCGGGGCCGAGGCTGTCGAAGAGCAAGCTTCGTGCTCTCCGTGCACCTGACCGTTCTGTATGGTCCTCAATTGGCCACTTATGTTTTTGCAATCGCCCATGCCACGTAATTCGATGCACAAAGGAGGACCGCGCCGAAACCCAGATGCGCTTCCGCGTCGGGAGGCCGCCGTGGCGGTGGCCGGATTGGCGGCGTCGGATCGAGGCTGACCAGACCCTCGCCAACTCCCTTGTACAGCGTTACGTAACGGAGAACGATGATGCCAAGAGGCCGTGAACCCGAGAGTGAGACACCACTGAGCAATGCCGAGCGGCAGGCACGCTATCGTGCGCGCCACAAGGAAGAGCAACCATCTGTCATTGTCCGCACGCGCCGGCCGGTTGGCCGCCGGAGCCGCATCCAGCGTTGGCGCGATGCCACGGGCGAACTGGTCGACATTCAGGCCGAATGTGCCGCGTGGCTCGATGCCTTGCCGGAGTCGTTACGGGGAACCGCGACCGCGGAGGCGCTTCAGGCGATCGTCGATCTGGACCTCGACGCGCTGGCCGCGAACGAGCCGCCGCGCGGGTATGGTCGCGACTGACATTCCCAATGATTTGGCCGGGCGTCCGGCCACCTCATGATGCTGGGTGAGGGCGACGGCCTCAAGGGCTGCGCTGCGCGCACCGGCGAAGCCGGCTTCGGCCCTTGACCCCCTCGCCCTCACCCAGCGGATCGCGGTGATGCCGTTTCGCACGGGGTGACGGTCATTGTACGACCACTCGGTCGAGACGGTTGCGGATTCATATTGGAATCCGATTGACATTTTGTCTCAGTCTCGGGAGCATCCTGGTGAGGCAATGCCCGACCGGTTCGGGAGCATTCCTGGATGAGGCAACACGACAGCTCAGGATAATTGACGCGCTATATCCTGACGGCGTTAAGACGGCCCAGGGTTCCCGTGGGTGGCAAGGTCCGTATCAGCTTGGGGCTGCCGGGTTGCCCATTTTCGATGGTCTTTACCCATGCCTCGAAGTTCGCGAGGTCCTTGAGGGCCTTGGGATTGTCGAGCCCGAGTTCGGATGCCAGGAGCGGCGCGTCCCGCGCGCCTACTCGAAAGGCGATGGTGGTGTTCGCCGTTCCGATGACCGCGTCCTGTAGAAACTCTGGCACCTGCAACATAAACTGATGCGCCATCACAAGGCTGAGGCGATACTTGCGGGCTTCCGAAAGAATGTTGGCAAAGCTCGTTGTGGTAAAGTTTTGGAATTCATCGATGTACAAGGTGAAGTCTCGCCGCTGCTCCTCCGGCGTTGATGCCCGGCCCTCCGCTGCCTGCGCGAATCCGGTTGTCAGCAAGGCGCCAAGCAGTGATGCGGGTTCCTCGCCCATCTTCCCCTTGGACAGATTGCAGATAAGGACCTTGCCGGTATCCATGACCACGGAGGGGTGGATGGTGCTGCGCCCTTGCCCGATGATGTTGCGGATCGCCGGGTTCGATACGAATGCGCCGGCCTTGTTCTGTATGGCCGATATCGCATCGGCCCTAAGCCGGTCGGGGTATCCGCTGAACTCCTCTTCCCAGAACATTCGGACCGAGGGGTCGCACCGGCGCAGCAGTCGGTTGCGGTACTGGTCCTGTATCAGCAGCTTGGGCAAGCCAAGCAGTGTGGACTCCGGGGTGTCCAGCAGCAGACGCAGGGCGTTGCGAAGAATAT
>CALFNB010000248.1 GCA_937902425.1 uncultured Acetobacteraceae bacterium
GCTCGGGCCGCCGCCAACCCGCCCGCCGGGATCAATCCACCGCCACGGCCATTGGGCCCGGTGACACGGCCGGCGGCTCCCGCATCGGTGGTAGCGACAACGCCGGCCCATGAACCGCTTCCGGCAGCCGCGCGGTTGATGGAAGAACAGAAGCTGGCCGCGGCCGCGATCGGTCCGGGTTCCGGCAAGGACGGCCGGATCACCAAAGGCGACGTGCTGGCCTTCCTCAACCGGCCCGCGCCGGCGCCGGCGGTTCCCACCGCGCCGCCCCCGGCCCGCGCGGAGGACCCGCGCGAACAACGCGTGAAGATGACCCGCCTGCGCCGGACCATCGCCGCGCGATTGAAGGAGGCGCAGAACACCGCCGCGATGCTGACCACCTTCAACGAGGTGGACATGTCGGCGGTGATGGCTCTGCGCGCCGAATACCGCGACGCGTTCGAGAAGAAGCACAACGGCGTCCGCCTCGGCTTCATGAGCGTCTTCGTGCGTGCCTGCTGCGTGGCGCTGAAAGAATTCCCCGCCGTCAACGCCGAGATCGACGGCGACGACATCATCTACAAGAACTACGTCAACATGGGCATCGCGGTTGGCGGTTCCTCGGGGCTGGTGGTGCCGGTGATCCGCGACGCCGACAAACTCGGTTTTTCCGGAATTGAGGCCGCGATCGCGGATTTCGGCAAACGTGCCCGCGATGGCCACCTGAAGCTGGAGGACCTGACCGCCGGCACGTTCAGCATCACCAACGGCGGCATCTACGGCTCGTTGATGTCCCCGCCCATCCTCAATCCGCCGCAATCCGCCATCCTGGGCATGCACAAGATCCAGGAGCGGCCGATCGTGGTCGGCGGTAAGATCGAGATCCGGCCGATGATGTATCTCGCGGTGTCGTACGACCACCGCATCGTCGACGGCAAGGAAGCCGTTTCGTTCCTGGTCCGGGTCAAGGAAGGCGTCGAGGACCCGCGACGGCTGTTGTTGGATCTGTGAATGGGGGGACCTCTGTCCTCCCCAACAGCGCCAGAGTTTGTCGCGGCGGCACCTTGTCGCTAGGCGCTTTGTTGAGGGAACCGGCGTAACAGTGGATCTTAACGGTCGATTGCAAGGCGTTTCGGTGAATTCCGCGGTCCGGCGGTCCGTTCGTGAATTGACGGCACCGATACCCAACCGTCAGGTCGGTATCACGACCGTTGGCGCGATCCGGCGAATCGGCGGTGAGGTAACGCCGTCTCCGACAGCTGGTAACCCCTTTCACGCCACGTTATCTGGCATTACACCGCAGCAGGCGGAGGCGTTGTTCACGCCGACGACTGGCAACCCTAACCTCTGAGAGTCAGGATCGTCATGGGCACCAGCGTATTCGAGGGTTTGACCGACGAAGAGCTTGACCTGATCGAAGCACGGGTTCGGAAGGCGGCATCCGTCCCATGGGCTTCGTTCGTCGAGGGACGTGACCACACAAGCGGTTCCAGCTTCATCCGCACGCCGGTCAGCGACATCGAGTTGTCAGGAGCGACCGCGGCGGACCAGGACTTCATCGCCCATGCCCGTGATGACCTTCCCAGGCTGCTGAAGGAAGTCAGACGCCTCCGCCGGCGCGCGGCATCGCGTTGACTTCAATGAGTCGCAGCGTCGTTGTCGAGACGTTGTCACGGCTCGACGGTGGCGCCTTTCAACCATGGTCAGGAACAGCATGATGTTCGATCATATCGGCCTCTCCATCCACGACCTCGCCAAAACTCGTGCGTTCTACTCGGCCGCGCTCGCGCCTCTCGGGTTGGACGTGCAATGGGATAAGATGCCGGGGGTCGTCGCATTCGGCGCTCCTGGGAGGCCGCGATTGTGGTTCACCCAGAAACCCGGCGGACCAACCGGCGTGCACATCGCGCTCGCCGCCGCTAACCGCGCTCAGGTCGATGCATTTCACGCCGCCGCTCTCGCCGCCGGTGGCAAAGACAATGGCGCGCCGGGTCCGCGGCCGCACTACCATCCGAATTATCACGGTGCTTTCGTGATCGATCCGGATGGGCACAATCTTGAAGCCGTCCGCCACGCGGCCGAGGCCTGAATGAGCGAATCCTTCGACGTCATCGTCATTGGCGCGGGCCCAGGAGGGTATGTTTGCGCGATCAGGGCGGCGCAACTGGGTTTGAAGGTGGCATGCGTGGAGAAGCGCGCCACGCTTGGCGGCACCTGCCTTAACGTCGGCTGCATCCCCTCGAAAGCGTTGCTGCACTCGTCGGAGAATTTTGCAGCAGCCGGGCACGCCTTCGCGGACCACGGCATCGTCATTGAAGGGATCAAGCTCGACCTCGCGAAGATGCGGGCGCGCAAGGACGACGTGGTGAGCGCCAACGTCAAAGGTGTCGAATTTCTGTTCCGCAAGAACAAGATCGCCTGGTTGAAGGGCACCGGCCGGATCGCCGCGGCGGGTCAGGTCGATGTCGATGGAACGGTTTACGAAACCAAACATATCGTCATCGCCACCGGCAGCGAGTCGACCCCTCTGCGCGGTGTGGAGGTCGACGAACAGCGGATCGTCACCTCCACCGGCGCATTGGAACTGAGTGCGGTCCCCAACCATCTCGTGGTGATTGGCGCGGGCGTGATCGGTCTTGAACTCGGCAGCGTCTGGCGGCGGTTGGGTGCGCGGGTGACCGTCATTGAGTTCCTCGAGCGGATTCTCCCTGGCATGGACACGGAACTCGCGACGGCGGCGCGGCGCGTGCTGGCGAAACAGGGGTTGACGTTCCGGCTCGGCACCAAGGTCACCGGCGCCGCGGCCGCGGATGGCGGGGTCACGCTGACGGTGGAACCCGCCAAGGGCGGCACCGCGGAACAACTGACCGCCGATGTCGTGCTGCTCGCCATCGGCCGCCGGCCGTATCTGGATGGTCTGGGGCTGGAGGCCGTCGGCGTGGCGCTGGACGAACGCGGGCGTGTCCGCACCGATGGACACTTCGCCACCAACATCGCGGGCATTTACGCCATCGGCGACGCGATCGCCGGCCCGATGCTCGCCCACAAAGCCGAGGACGAGGGCGTCGCGCTGGCCGAACGCCTTGCCGGGAAGGCCGGCCACGTTAACTACGGCGTCATTCCAGGCGTGGTTTACACGTGGCCGGAGATCGCCTCCGTCGGCCAGACCGAGGAAGAGCTGAAAGCCGCCGGCATCCCCTATAACGTCGGCAAGTTCCCGTTCACCGCCAATGGCCGCGCCCGCGCCATGGGCGACACCGACGGGTTCGTGAAGCTGTTGGCGGACAACACCACCGACCGGCTGTTGGGCGCGCATATCCTGGGCCCGGACGCCGGCACGCTGATCGCCGAACTGGCGATCGCGATGGAATTCGGTGCCTCGGCGGAGGACGTGGCCCGCACCTGCCACGCTCACCCCAGCCTGAATGAGGCGGTGAAAGAAGCCGCTCTGGCGGTCGACGGACGGGCGTTGCATATCTGACCGATGCGCCGGGAAGGCGTCGAGGTATCCTCTTCAGGTCATGGAAAAAGGCGCGAAGTATGCGGTATGCGACCCGTGTGTGGGACGCAGCCCTTTTGCTGTTCCCTGTACTCACCGACAAGACACATCGAGGACGAGGCATGCGGCCTTCGCGGCAGGCGAAGCGCACCTGGAGCGCTACAGGCGAATTCGCGGCGGCGTGACGGTGTTCGGGCCCATCAAAGTCGGCTGCAAGCCCCAATATCGGGCGACGGAGAGGCCCTCCGGGCTCCAGGAAATCGAAATGCGATCCGCCGGCGTTCGCGGAGAGCCACGCGGAATTCTTAAGGGATCCGAGTGCGATGAAAGCACAATATCCGAATCTGTTCGTTTACCGGCCTCGCGAGACAAAGTCGGTCGATGACCGGGCGCCGCCTGAGGATACCGCGGCTCGCGAGGCGGAGGCGGATAATTGAAATCGATTGGCGCGAAATTGGGCGGGAGGGATAAGCACGGAAGAAGAGTTCAGGAGTGTTCCGTTGCCTTCCTCATCCGGCCGACCTTCGCCCGGCCCAAACATTT
>CALFNB010000249.1 GCA_937902425.1 uncultured Acetobacteraceae bacterium
CTGGCGGAGAGAGAGGGATTCGAACCCTCGGTACCCGTAAGGGTACAACGGTTTTCGAGACCGTCCCGATCGACCACTCCGGCACCTCTCCTGGCCGCCGGTCTTATAGGGACCGCGCACTCCGGCCGCAACCGCGAGCAACCCCGCGCGACCTGATCGCGTCTGACCTCAGTGCCAGCAAAGCACGTGCACGGTGGCGCGGCGAAGCGTGTCCACCCCGGCCTCGCCCGGCGAGGAGACCAGGCTCACCGCCGCGTAAGGCACTTCCCGCCGCACCAGATCCCCGATGCCGCCGATCCCCGGTCCGATCGCGATCCCGGTCGTCGGCATGTCGCGCACCAGGCGCAAATATCCGCCGTCGACCTGGCCTTTGACCATGCCGACCACCGCGCCACTCCGAGGATCGAAGATCGGTCCGCCGCTGTAGCCGTGCGCCACCGCCGGCGCCGACATCCAAAGCAGGTCGCGCGGGTTGCCGAGCGAGCCTATGTTGGACGGGAACTTATCATTCTCCATGACCGCCCAGGTCTCAGCGGGAACAGTGAGGCTGGCGCTCGCCGGATAACCGAGCACGAACAGCTTGCCGCTGCTCGGCGCGACGGAGGCCAGGTGCACCACCGCCGGCGACCGCAGCCCAGGGGCTTTGAGGACGGCGACGTCGTGCACGGTGTCCGACGCCACGAGGGATACCCAGGTGCGCGGCACATAGCGGGAGATGATCTGCATCCGGCCGCATCCGCTCGCCACATGGGCCGCGGTCAGCAGCGTGCCGTCGTCGCCGATGAAGAAGCCGGTGCCGGCCTTGCCGCCGGCGGCACCCATGCCCTCATCCGGCTGCCGTGAGGGCGTCACGACCGTTGGCACCTGGATCTGCCGCTGATCGGGCGACGCCTGGCCCTGGCGGATCACCATCGGCACCTGGATCTGCCGCTGATCGGGTGACGCCTGGCCCTGGCGGATCACCATCGGCATCGCCGCGACCATCGCCTGGCCGCTTTGGGAAGCCGTCATGTCGACCGGATGCAGGTCCAGCAACGTGACGTATCGGTCGAGCGAAGGCAGCGCGGCGGTGTTATTCCGCTCGGGCGTCGCGCTGGTGGACAGCGCGACCGTCAATCCGACAGTAAGGAGCCCGCCAATGATCCGGTGCATGGAATTCTGCTCCCGTCGTGCCCGTTTCTCAGGTATTTCATCATGTGATCGAATGTCTTGCAGTCTCATTTCGGTGGCGGCGAATTCTGACACGCTGGTTTAGGGCCGGGGGTTTCGGGCCGGGGGCTTCGCGCCGGGGATTTCGCGCCGGGAGGTTCGGGCTCAGGTTTCGGTGCAGTTTCGGCACGGTGGCGAGCGACGCGCTTCGCGGCTTATGATGCGCCGCCATGTCCGCACCTGACCCCCGCGCCAATCCGATCCTGCTCGGCCATGAGGCGGCCGAGCGCACGCTGCTGGACGCGATCCACCTCGGCCGCATGCACCACGCGTGGCTCATCACCGGGCCGGAGGGGATCGGCAAGGCGACTCTGGCGTTTCGTTTCGCCCGCCGGCTGCTGGCGGGCCAGGCCGTGGGAAGCGGGGAGGGCGGGTCCGCCGCGGGGACACTCGCGCTCGATCCCGCGCATCCGGTGTTTCGCCGCGTCGTGGCGGGCGGTCACGCCGACTTGCTGACGGTCGAGCGGGCGTATGACGAAAAAACCAAACGCCGGAAGCGCGATATCGCCGTCGACGATGTACGGAAGATCAACGGATTCATGGCGCTGACCCCGGCTGAGGGCGGCTGGCGCGTGGCGGTGGTCGATGGCGCCGAAGACCTGAACCAGAATTCGGCCAATGCGTTGCTGAAAATCCTGGAAGAACCGCCCTCTCGCGCGATCCTGATCCTGGTGTGTTCCGCGCCTGGGCGATTGCCCGCGACGATCCGCTCACGTTGCCGTCATCTGCGCCTGTCCCCATTGTCGGACGACGTCATGGCGCGACTGCTGGCGATGTACCTGCCGAAACGCGGCCAGGATGACCGCGACCGGTTGATCACGTTGGCCGAGGGCTCGATCGGCCGGGCGCTCGCGATGGCGGACGAGGACGGGATCGCAGTCGCCACGATGGTCGATAACCTGCTGGCCTCGCTGCCCGACGTCCCGCTCAGCCGCGGCCATGACGTCGCCGACGTACTGGGCCGCGGCGAGACCGGCTTCCACCTGTTCACCGATCAGCTCATCGCCGGGATCGCGGCGTTGGTACGCGACACCGTGCGCGGCCGCGCCGATCCGGAGCAGCAGCGTCTGGCGGCCCTGCGTCCGCTTGAAGCGTGGGGCGAGCTGTGGCAGGGGCTGCTGCGGCTCCAGGACGAAACCGAGCGGTTCGCGCTCGACAAACGCCAGGCGTTGGTCTCCTGCGTCGGGATGCTCACCGGAAGAATGTCATGAAACCAACGTTCTACATCACAACCCCGATCTATTACGTGAATGGCGCGCCGCACATCGGGCACGCCTACACATCGGTCGCGGCTGATGTCATGGCACGCTTCAAGCGGCTGGATGGCTACGACGTGTTCTTCCTGACCGGCACTGATGAGCACGGCCAGAAGGTGGAGCAGGCGGCGCGCGACGCGGGCCTTGATCCGCAAACCCATGTCGACCGCATCTCGGCCGATTTTCTCGACATGACCCGCGCGATGGGCGTGTCCAACGACGACTGGATCCGCACCACCGAAGAACGCCACAAGCGGTCGTGCGCCGAGTTATGGCGCCGGATCGCGGCGTCGGGCGACATCTGGCTCGGTCATTACGAGGGCTGGTACGCCGTCCGCGATGAGGCGTTCTACGACGAGGATGAACTGACCACCCAACCGGACGGCACCAAGATCGCGCCATCGGGCGCTCCCGTGGCGTGGGTGCGGGAACCTTCGTATTTCTTCCGCCTGTCCGCCTGGCAGGACCGGCTGCTGAAACTTTACGAAGACAACCCGGACTTTATCGCGCCAGCCTCACGCCGTGCCGAGGTCATGAGTTTTGTCCGCGGCGGGCTGCGCGACCTGTCGGTCAGCCGGACCACGTTCAGTTGGGGTATTCCGGTGCCGGATGCGCCCGGCCACGTGATGTATGTCTGGCTCGACGCGTTGAACAACTACGTCACCGCCTGCGGCTTCCCCGACGAGGACGCGCCGCGCTGGCGGTTCTGGCCGGCCGACGTGCATTTCGTCGGCAAGGACATCATCCGGTTCCACGCGGTTTACTGGCCCGCCTTCCTGATGGCGGCTGGATTGCCGGTGCCAAAACGGGTCACCTCGAACGGCTGGTGGCTCGCCGAGGGGGAGAAAATGAGCAAGTCCCTCGGCAACGTGATCGAGCCGCGGGAACTGGTGGCGACGTACGGGCTCGATCAGATCCGCTATTTCCTGCTGCGGGAAAAGCCGTTCGGCACCGACGGGTCGATCAGCCACCACGCTATCATCAGCCGGATCAACGTCGAACTGGCCAACGATCTGGGCAATCTGGCGCAGCGGACTCTGTCGCTGGTCGCGCGGAACCTGGATGGCGTGCTGCCGGGCAGAGGCACCGGCACCCTGGAGGACGCCGGACTGCTGACTGCCGCCGACGCCTTGCCCGCCCTGGTCCGGGAAGCGGTCGAACGGCAGACCTTCCACGAGGGCCTGGAAGAGATCTGGAAAATCATCCGCGCCGCCAACGCCTATATCGACCACCAGGCCCCCTGGGCTTTGAACAAGACCGACAAGGTTCGCATGGGCACGGTACTGAGGGTGCTGGTGGATGCGATGCGGGTCGTCGCCACGCTGCTGCAGCCGTTCATGCCAACATCGATGGCCAACATGTTGGACCAGCTCGGGGTTCCGGTGCACGCGCGCTCGATCGAGGCGCTGGCGGCCCCGCTGGCTGATGGCATCCATCTGCCGCCGCCTCGTGGCGTGTTTCCGCGGTTCGTGGAGTCCCCCGTGGCGCCCCCTGGGGGCCCCGCCGCCTGATGCTGATCGATTCGCATTGCCACCTCGACTACTTCACGCCGATGGAGCTGCCTTCGGTGCTGGAACGCGCCCATGTCGCCGGCGTGGGCGAAATGGTGACGATCGGCACCACGATGGTGCAATCCGCCAAACTACCGGCGATCACCGAGGCATTTCCGAACCTGTGGTGCACCGTCGGCGTGCATCCGCACCACGCCGCCGAGGCGCCGATCCCAACGCCGGAGACGCTGGCGGAGATGACCCGTCACCCACGGGTCATCGGCATCGGTGAGTCCGGCCTGGATTACTTCTACGATCGCAGTCCGCGCGACGTGCAGGCGGCGAATTTCCGCGCCAACATCCAGGGCGCCCAACTGGCCGGCGTGCCACTGGCGATCCACGCCCGCGACGCTGATGATGATATCGCAACGATCCTGCGGGAGGAAACCGATCGGGGAGGGGCGTTCACCTTCCTGTTGCACTGTTTCAGTTCCTCGCGCGCGCTGGCCGAGGCGGCGTTGCTACTGGGTGGGTTCATCAGCTTCTCCGGCATCCTGACCTTCCCAAGGTCGAGCGAACTCAGAGCGATCGCGCGCGATGTTCCACTGGATCGGTTGCTGGTGGAAACCGACGCGCCGTACCTCGCGCCGGTGCCGTTTCGCGGCAAACGCAATGAGCCGGGGTTCGTGGCGCATACGGCGAAAGTGCTGGCGGAGGTGCGCGGGATGACGCCCGAGGCGCTCGGGGACCTGACCACCGCCAACTTCCGGCGGTTGTTCGTGAAAACCGCATGCGGGTGACATTGCTCGGCACGGGCGGCTCCGCCGGCGTGCCGATGATCGGCGGCGCCGATGGGGCGGGTGACTGGGGCGCCTGCGACCCGGCAGAGACGCGGAACCGGCGGACGCGGTCCAGCATCGTGATCGAAAACTCGTATAATCAGAGGCTTTTGATCGATACCTCGCCTGATATGCGAGCTCAGTTCCTGGCCGGGCGGATCCCAGGGGCGGACGCGGTGCTGTTTACTCACGCGCATGCCGATCACATCACGGGGATCGACGACGTGCGGATCCTCAATCGAATCGCCAAACGGCCGTTGGAGGCGTTCGCCACCCAAAAGACGCTGGACGAGATCACTCGGCGGTTCGGTTATGCGTTCGCACCGTGGGATGGGAAAGGGTTCTATCGACCTGTTCTTACGGGAAAGTCTGTTGATCCGGGCGATACGGTTCGGGCGGTTGGCCTGGATTTGCGGTTGTTCAGCCAGGGGCATGGCCGGATTGAAACTCTGGGCTTGCGGATTGGCCCGTTCGCGTATTCGACGGATGTCGTGCAACTGGACGACGCGGCGCTGGACGTCCTGGCTGGCGTCGATACCTGGGTTGTCGGCTGCTTCCTGCGGCACGAGTATCATTGGACCCACGCGAACCTGCCGACGGTGCTCGGCTGGGTCGAGCGGCTTCGGCCGCGGCGCACCGTGCTGACCCACATGGGACCCGATATGGACTGGACCTGGCTGCGGGACAATCTGCCGGTTGGGATTGAGCCTGGGTATGATGGCATGGTGTTGGAGTTCAGTGACGCGAACGCCGGAGCGGTTCAGTCCGGCTGATCGCCGAACGTATGTTCGTGGTATGTCTCTGATATGTTCGTGACCTGGGTTCGGCGACGCGATTTAACATAATATTCCTTCTGCGGCATTCCGATGTTGGCGCAAGGTTGAAATGTCACCCGCGTCCCCGATAGAAATGTCACCGGGGCCATCTGTCGTCGAGACGTTCGGGATGACGTACGATGACGGTGATCCAGATGAGCGATCGGGACCTGACCCAATCGCGTGATAATCGATCTCGCTGACCGGGGGCGATGCGGATCGGCCATCGATTACGGAAGGTGTTGCCCGGCCGTGTCTCGCTGCTGACCGCGGCGGTGCTGACGGCGGCAAACCGCCTGCCCCGGAGCGGCGGGGGCACAGCGTTCAAGCTGGCCCCCTGCCCGCTGCGAACGGCGATCCCGGCCGCCAATGATCGCGGTTGGTGAAAGCTACGCCCGGGCGCGAGCGAGCGCTCCTATGGCCAGGTGACGATCCCTTGCAGCGTCACCGGTGAGGTGCTGCCGGATGGTCCCTGCATTGGAAGTGACCCACTCAACTGCAACGTCGCGGTGGCCGTTGGCGGCGGTGGCGGCGGTGGCGGCGGTGGGGGTGGCGGCGACGGTCCCATCGCTCCAAACGGGTCATCCGTCGTGAGGGACACACCAGCACCGGCAAGCGCCGCCTTGAATTTTGGCCAGGCGTGCGCGGCCGCGTCGCCCGTAACGGCGGCATAGAGCGCTTCAAGTGTGCCGGCATTTCCAAGCTTGACCATTTCCTGCGCGATGGTCGGCAGCGCATGCCCCAGCTTTTGTAGCCAGGACAGAAACGCCATGCCACATCCGATCGAATCGTAATGCTGATCGGTATTTTCAGTCTTGTTGACCCAATTGGCCTCGCCGTCATGCACCCATGTTGGGACCGAGGTGAAATCCGCGAGCGCATTGTTGCCTATGACCATGGAACACCAGCGCGACAGCGCCTCCCCCGTGCTCAGTCCGCACAGGTTCCCGTTCATGCTGCACTCACTCAGCTCCGCCTCAAACAGCGCCGAGCAACGCATGGAATTGCCGAACGCCGCGCACACCTCGATCTGGGCGCCGGTCGCGTAGTCGCAGCCCATGTGATCCGCGCCCCCCGTGCCGTCGGTGACGCCACCAAGCGCGAACACGATGACGTCCACCGGGCCACCTGCGGTGCCGAAAATCGCGTCGTTCGCGGCGCGGATTCGGTCGGCATCAGCGAGCAGGTCCGTCGCGTTTTGCAGCGCCGGTGCGCCCAGGCTGGGGTCGTACCACACTGACACATGGGTTTTGCTGACACCGATATACTGCGACGTGCCTTTATAGCTTGGCCACGCCGGCGTGGGGGGGGCGGCGGCGTGGGAGTGCAGCCGCACTCTCAAAGGATGGGACATCATGGATTCCTTATGCTTTTGTTGTTGTGGGATAGGCGGCATCCTGGACAGAGGCGTCAGGTTTCGTCTGGACAGACTTCCGACCTCGATAACTGAAGTCTCGGTCGGCGTAGTATTTCGTGCCGCCGCGCCCCGCGGCAGGTGGTTCGAAACCCAGGTGGGACCGGTGAGACTGCCAGCAGAGGCAGGCCGCCACGTCAGAGGAAACAAAGCGACCCAGCGGTTCGCCGATGGAACCGTCGGTGCCGGCAAACTACCTCAGGAGAGCGGGTGGGCTGTGTGACGTAGTTCACAATTGGAGAAAAGAACGCACAACGAGCCCGGTTTTTCCAGAATGCCGATTGGACGCCACCCCGCCGTTCCGCTTCGTCCGGGGTATGTCCGCCGCCCAGGGGTGTCAATTCTACTTTGCGCGCCGGGTGACATTTCAACCTTGCCCCGACATCCGATGCTCGACATTCAACTCATCGGAAAGCGCCGCCACGTCCGAGGACCAACCATGAAAGTCGAAGTCATGGGTCGCATCCGTTATCCCGGCGCAATCGTCTCCCGCACGCCGGGTCCGCGCGACTCCACGATCCTGCGCGACCCCGTCGTCATCTTCGAGGTTGCTCAGTCCCAGCACCTCCCGGACCGACCGGATCGAGAAATCGCGCGAATACCAGGCGAGCGCGTCGGTCCAACGCTACGTCATCCTGGAGGCCGACGGTATCGCGGCCACCGACATATTCCGCCATGGTGAAGACTGGATCGTTCGCTCATTGATCGCCGGCGACACCCTGGAACTGCCTGAAATCGACGTGGCCATCCCGCTCTCCGACG
>CALFNB010000250.1 GCA_937902425.1 uncultured Acetobacteraceae bacterium
GCCTCGCCCTTTGCTGGAGGCCCAGGGGGCAAAGCCTCCTGGTGGGTTCGAAGGGCGAAGCCCTCGCGCTTCCCCCGGCATGCACGATCGCCGAGCCCTCAGGCGGCTGCTTGAGTGGACCCGCCGGAACCGCCTACGCTACCCCGAGACAGGGAGGTATCAAAATGCGCGCGGCCATTTTTCGCGATGGGCAAATCAGGGTCGACACACTGCCCGACCCGGTGCCGGAGCAAGGTCAGGTGCTGGTGAAAACCCTGCGCTGCGGCATTTGCGGTTCCGACCTGCACGCGGCGAAGCACACGCGGCAGTTCGTCGACCTCGCGCGGCGCTCCGGCGGACGCTGGGGGATGGACCCGGCGCGGGACGTGGTCTTCGGCCACGAATTCTGCTGCGAGGTGGTCGATTATGGACCCGACACGCCGAAGCGCCTGAAGCCCGGCACGCTGGTTTGTTCCATGCCCATGACGTTACGCGACGACGACGTTTTAGGCATCGGCTACAGCAACGAGACTGCCGGCGGCTACGGCCAGTTCATGCCGTTGGCGGATCGAATGCTGCTGGAAGTCCCGAACGGCCTCTCCGCCGAGCACGCGGCGCTGACCGAACCGGTCGCGGTCGGTTGGCACGCGGTGCGATTCGCCCGGCTGACCGCGGATGACGTGCCATTGGTGATCGGATGCGGCCCGGTCGGCCTCGCGGTGATCTCCAGCCTGAAGATCAAAGGCGCGCACCCGATCATCGCGGCGGATTTCTCCCCGGCACGGCGCGCGTTGGCGGAACGCATGGGCGCCGACATCGTCATCGATCCCTCAACCACCTCGCCCTACAAAGCCTGGTCTGACGCCGCGACACCCGCCGGATACGACCCGAGCCGGCTCGCGCGGATGTTCAACCTTGGGCCGCGCCAGAAGCCGGCCGTGATCTTCGAATGCGTCGGCATCCCCGGCGTGATCCAGCAGGTCATGGAGGGAGCCCCCGCCGGCGCGCGCGTCGTGGTCGTCGGCGTGTGCATGGAGACCGATCGGATCGAGCCATTCTTCGGCATCGTCAAGCAACTGAACCTGCAATTCGTGCTCGCCTGCACCGCCGAGGAATTCGCCGACAGTCTGCGCCATTTGGCGGAAGGCCGCATCGACGCCGGAGCACTGATCACCGGTACCGTGGGCCTCGACGGCGTGGCCGGCGCGTTCGCGGACCTCGCCAATCCCGAACGTCATGCCAAGGTCATGGTCGACCCGTGGCGTTAACGGAGCGCGCGACATGATCGAAGTTGAAATCAAGGACGGTTGGCGCAAGCTGATCCTGAACCGGCCGGAAAAACTGAACGCGGTGAACCCGGCGATGCTGACCTCGCTGATCGATGCGCTTGGCGCGGCGGAGGCGGATGCATCGACACGCGCTTTGTTGCTGACCGGCAATGGCCGCGGGTTTTGCGCCGGTCAGGAACTCGGCCCTGAGGTCACACCCGGCCCCAATGGCCCACCCGACCTCGAAACACTCGCCAACACCTACCATCATGAAGTCGTCCGGCGTTTGCGTGCCTCCCGTCTGCCGGTGGTGTGCGCGGTCAACGGCGTGGCGGCGGGCGCGGGAGCCAGTTTCGCGTTGGCCTGCGATATCGTTCTGGCGGCGAAAAGCGCCCGTTTCGTGCAGGCGTTCGTGAAGATCGGCCTCGTGCCGGACTCGGGTGCCAGTTTCTTCCTGACCCATTCGGTCGGCGAGGCCCGCGCCCGCGCGCTGGCGATGCTGGGAGACGCCGTGGGTGCCGAGACAGCCGCCTCCTGGGGGATGATCTGGAAAGCCGTTGACGACGCCGACCTGATAACGGAAGCCGAGGCTCTGACCGCCGGCCTCGCCAAAGCCCCCAGCGGTGCGCTGGCCCGGATGAAGACGCTGTTCGCCGCGGCCGGAACGAACACGTTGCACGATCAACTCGACCTGGAAGCGCGGTTGCAGGGTTGCTCCGGCCGCACCGCCGATTATGCCGAGGGCGTGCGAGCATTTCAGGAAAAGCGTCCGCCCGTCTTCAAGGGATGACCGAGCCCAACGTTCTGGCGCGACAATGCGCCGATGCCATGTGGGACGACGACGCCGCGAGCCGCGGGCTCGGCATGACGCCGGACCATGTCACCGCCGGACGAGCACGTATGTCGATGCTGGTGCGTGCCGAGATGGTGAACGGCCACGGCCTGTGCCACGGCGGCTTCATCTTCGCGCTGGCGGACTCCGCGATGGCCTTCGCGGCGAACTCATACCAAACCGCGTTGAGGTTGACTCTTCGCCACATGCCTATGGCTTTGATGACGCTCGATATTGTTGGCGCCCGGAGAGTCGGCGTCAACGCGGGTTGGTATCACACGGTGAACGCGCCGTCGCGCGGCACAACAGCATCAGCTACATCCGCCCAGGCCGATTGGGAGAGATGTTGGCCGCGGAGGCGGAAGAACGGTCACGGTCGGGACGCTCCGGCATTTACGACGTTCGCGTCACGGGATCGTCCGATGGCGCGGTGGTGGCGGAGTTTCGCGGCCACGCGCGGCTGAGCGGCGGACGGTTCTTCACCGACACCACGTGACCGGCTAAGACAGTTCCAGCAAGGGAGGCATTCATGGCGGAGCTATCGCGGAAGACCAAAGACGCGCTGAACGGCGCGGCGACCTCGACATTGACCGGGTTGTTGAACCGGCGCGGCTTCAACAACATGTTCCTGCAGGAGGTGTCGCCGCTTCGCCTGGACATCCCGCGGATGGTCGGCTTCGCCTACACGATGCGCTTCATTCCGCACCGCAAGGACAAGTCCAGTCCCCTGGGCAATGCGCAGCAGAAGGCGATGGAGGAATGCCCGCCCGGTCACGTGCTGGTGATCGACTCCCGCGGCGATGCGCGCGCGGCCTCGGCGGGCGATCTGTATATTGGGCGGCTGGCGGCACGCGGTTGCTCGGGCATCGTAACGGATGGCGGATTGCGGGATTCGGAGGGCATCCTGAAGACCGGCCTGCCGGCGTACCATCGCCGTCCGACGTCGCCGCCCAGTCCGATCGTTCACCAACCGTATGATATTGGATTGCCGATCGCGTGCGGCGGGGTCGCGGTTTATCCTGGCGACGTGATCGTCGGCGATTGCGATGGGGTGGTCGTCATTCCGGCCGATCTCGTCGATGAGATCGCCGAGGAAGCCGCCGCGCAAACCCTGTTCGACGAATTCGCCGAGGCGGAGGTCAAGAACGGCCGCTCGCTGATCGGGTTGTTTCCGGCACAGAACGATCAGTGCAAGGCCGACTTCGCGGCATGGAAGAAGGCGCGCGGCATGGATTGACCGCGTCAGCCCAGAGCGTTGGCGATCGCGGTACGGGCCGCGGCGAGGCGTTCAAGGGTTTGGTCCGACGTCAACGCCGGCGGCGCGCCGATCGTGATATGCGTGACGCCGGCCGCCTGATACGCGCGAGCGGTCTTGATCCAGGCATCCGGTCCGCCATCGCCGGCCACCAGCGAGCCGCGGATCGGGAAGCCCGCCGGGTCACGGGCCGCCTCGCGAAGATACTGCTGGAATCTGGGAACATGCGGCAGGAAGTCGCCGATCGTCATCCAAC
This sequence comes from uncultured Acetobacteraceae bacterium, assembly GCA_937902425.1. Classification (GTDB taxonomy): domain Bacteria; phylum Pseudomonadota; class Alphaproteobacteria; order Acetobacterales; family Acetobacteraceae; genus Rhodopila. The sequence continues at coordinate 3,591 of CALFNB010000250.1, forward strand.
CGTCGGCGAGACGGGCCACCCGGCGCAGCACCGGCTCATCCGTGCCGGTACCGAACCAGATCGGGATTGGCGCGCCGACGGGACGCGCGAGACCGATATTGTCGAAGTCATGATAGCGGCCTTTGAAGGTCACGTACGGTTCCGACCACAGGCGGCGCAGCAGCGTCACCTGTTCCTCCAGCCTCGCGCCGCGTGAGCGCATGTCCCGGCCAAGCGCGCGATACTCCACCGCGTTCCAACTGACGCCAACACCCAGATCGAAACGTCCGCCGCTGACCAACGCCAGTTCCGCCGCCTGTTTCGCGACCAGTCCGGTCGGCATGGCGGGCAGGATCAGAATCGCGCTCATGAAACGAATGCGTTTGGTCACGCCCGCCAGAAACGCGAACGTGACGAACGGATCATTGAACGGGCCGGTGTATTGTGGTGCCGCCCGGTCGGGCCAGGTCCCGGCCGGTTGGCCCATGACGTGACCCGCGGTGCCGGTGAAGTCGAAGCCGGCGTCCTCCAGCGCCGTGGCGTAATCGCGGATCGCGGCGGCGTCAGGCATTGCTTTCAGCGGAAAGCCGGCTCCGTATCGCATGCTCAGACCACTCCGAAGTCGATCAGGTTGCGCACCGGGGTGCCGGATTTCAGCATCTCAAAGCCTTCGTTGATCTGATCGAGCTTGATCTTGCCGGAGATCAGCGTGTCCAACTTCAACCGGCCCTGGCGCCACAGCTCCAGCAGCCGAGGCATGTCCACGCGGAACCGGTTGCCGCCCATGCTGGTGCCCTGGATTTTGCGGTCGCGCAGGAAGTCGGCGCCGTGCAGCTCGATCTTGGTGCCAAACGGGATCATGCCGATGATGGTCGCGACCCCGCCTGGCCGCAGCATGGCGAAGCATTGTTCCGCTGTTGTTTTGAGGCCGATCGCCTCGAACGAGTATGGCACGCCCTGCCCGTTGGTCATGTCCTTGACCGCCGCGACCGGGTCGACATTGGAGGCGTTGATGATGTCGGTCGCGCCCATCTCCAGCGCTTTTTCCAGCTTCGACTGATTGGTATCGATGGCGATGATCTTCGACGCGCCGGCCAGCGCGGCACCGTTCACCGCCGACAGGCCGATGCCGCCGCAGCCGACCACGGCGACGGTGGAGCCCGGTTCGACCTTCGCCGCGTTGAACACCGCGCCGACACCGGTCATCACGCCGCAGCCAACCAGCGCCGCGCGATCGAGCGGAATGTCTTTGCCGATTTTCACCACCGCGTGCTCGTGCACCAGCATGTTCTCGGCGAACACCGACAGGTTGAACGCCTGATTGAGGGTCTGGCCTTTCCACTTCAAGCGGCGCGCGGCACCCGGCAGCAGTTTCACCTCGGTATTGTCGCAGAGATTGGTGTGGCCGGTCGTGCAATAGTCGCACTCACCGCAAAACACCGACAGGCAGGTAATGACGTGATCGCCGGGTTTGACGTAGGTGACGTCTTCGCCGACCGCCTCGACAACGGCGGCACCCTCATGGCCGAGCACCGCGGGCGCCGGATAGGGATACAGCCCCTCCATGAAATGCAGGTCCGAATGGCACAGGCCGGCGTAGGCGGTGCGCAGCAGGATCTCGCGCCGCTTCGGCTTTTCGATCTCGACGTCCTCGATGGTCAGAGGCTGATGGGGCGCGTGGAAGACCGCTGCTTTCATGATGGTTCCCTCCGGTTAAGTGGGGAGCCTGGCGCCTGTCGGCCGGTGGTGCAAGTACTACGTATGCGTGGATAGACGCGGCGGAGGGAATTTGTTAATCAGTCCGGGCTCCTGGCGGGTAGCTCTGACTGCCCGCCAGGGCCGGCTGGCTAAGCGGACTTACGAAATCTTATTCGGATCCGTATTCGTCGCTTACCCCACCGGAGTTCGACGTCAATGCAGAGCATCGTGTCGTCCTCCTTGGCGGCACTATTGCCGCGTTCCGACCGTGATGCGAAGATGTTAAAATGACGTGAACATCACAGTCGGGACGCGGTCTTCTAAGCCTCCAGCACCATCTGTGTTTGTGTCACTTTGGCGACCAGGCGGCCGTCTGGATTGGTGATGCGCGTCTCCCACACCTGCGTGCGGCGGCCGCGATGCAAGGGCACGCATTCCGCCGTCAGCGTGGTGCCGACTTTCGCGCCCGCGAAGAAATTCGTTTTGCTTTCGATCGTTGTCGTGCCCTGCCCTTCCCGCAGGTTCATCACGGTGCCGACCGCGCCCACCGTATCGGCGAACGCCATGATCGCGCCGCCGTGGATCGTGTCGCCAAGCGTGCAAATCTCCGGACGCACGACAAGCTCCGCCACCACCACATCCTTCTCCGCCCGGACCACGCGCAAACCCAGAAGTTCGGGCAGGCCGGGCAGCAGGCGTTGCATTGCTTCCAGGGTCATTCGACAACTCCTCCCGCGGCGCGGCATCTTGCCGGAAGTCGGCCGCGTGCGGCAAGGACCAGGGGGGCAAGGACCACCGGAATGACCGACCACGCCGAGACCACGATCCAGCGTATCCTCGCCAGCGAAACCTTCCGGTGCGCCGCTGGCGTCCTGGCGGCCGAGCACGATCGGACCGTCGAGGACATCATTCGGCTGACGGAAATCGAATCGCCGTCGTTTAACGAAGCCGTGCGCGCGCGGACGTGGTTTGACATGGCCAGGACGCACGGCCTGAGCGACCTGGAGATCGACGCCGAGGGCAACGTCACCGGCATTCGCCGCGGCATCGGCAACGGCCCATTGATCTGCGTCGCTGCGCATCTCGATACGGTGTTCCCCGCCGGCACCGATGTGAAAGTGCGCCGCGAGGGCACCAAACTGTTCGCGCCCGGTATCGGTGACGACACGCGCAGCCTCGCGGTGCTGCTCGCGTGGCTGCGTGCGATGGACGCCGCCGGGATCGACACCCGTGCCGATATTCTGTTCGTCGCCGATGTTGGCGAGGAAGGCGCCGGCGACCTGCGCGGCATGCGGCATTTGTTTCAGCATGGCCGCTACAAGGATCGCATCAGCACGTTCATCACCGTGGACAGTCCGAACATGGAACGGATCGTCACCGGCGGGGTCGGTTCGAAGCGGTATCGGATCACCTTCAAGGCGCCCGGCGGCCACAGCTTCGGCGCGTTCGGCGTCGTCAACCCCCTGTTCGCCATGGCCGACGCGATTTCTCGACTGGGCCGCGTCCCCGTGCCAACTGAGCCGAAGACAACTTACAGCGCCAGCGTGACCGGAGGCGGAACCTCGATCAATTCCATTCCGAACCTGGTATGGACCGAATTCGATCTGCGCTCGGAATCAATCCGCGAACTGGCCGCGCTGGAGGAACGGTTCCTCGAAATCATCCACGCGGCGGTGGCGGCGGAGAACGACATCCGCTCGACACGCAACGGCCCGGTGACGGTGGAGATATCGCCGATCGGCGACCGGCCCGCCGGCCATACCGGCGAAGCGCACGAACTGGTCCGGTTCGCCCAGGCGGCGATCAAGGCGAAAGGGTACGAGACCCGGTTCGAAGCCTCCTCGACCGACGCCAACATCCCAATGAGCATGGGTATTCCGGCGATCCGGATCGGCTCCGGCGGCACCGGCGCGCGCGAGCATTCGCTGGACGAATGGATCGACGTGGAGCCCGATGCCAGCCTGCGCGGCATGGAAGCCGGACTGGCGACATTGCTGGCCGTGGCGGGCGTGGTGTGAAATGTGCTACTGACCCGAGGCGAGACCGGGAGTAGTCCAGCCATGAAGCTGATGTGGTTCCATCTGATGCCGTACACCGAGCTGCCGGAGGACTTCAAACAGAAGCACCCCTCGGTCTGGGTCGACATTCACTCGTCGCTGTTCGATCCGAAGCGCGCGCACCTGATGTACAACGACTTCATGGATGAGCTCGAATACGCCGCCGATCTCGGCTACGACGCGATCTGCGTGAACGAGCATCACTCCAACGGCTACGGCCTGATGCCATCGCCGAATTTGATCGCGAGTTCGCTGGCGCGCCGGACATCGGACGCGACCATCTGCGTGATGGGCAACTCGATCGCGCTGTACAATCCGCCGACGCGGGTGGCGGAAGAATTCGCCATGATCGACGTGATCTCCGGCGGACGGCTGATCGCCGGGTTCCCGGTCGGCACGCCGATGGACGATTGTTTCGCTTACGGGCAGAACCCGAGCCAGTTGCGGGAACGCTATTACGAGGCGCACGACCTGGTGATCCGCGCCTGGAAAGATCCGGAAACCTTCGCGTTCAACGGACGCTACAACCAGCAGCGTTATGTGAACATCTGGCCGCGGCCGATCCAGCAGCCGCATCCGCCGATCTGGATCCCCGGCGGCGGCTCGATCGAGACGTGGCAGTGGTGCGCGGAGATGGATTACGTCTACTGCTACCTGTCGTACTACGGTCATAAGATCGGCAAGGCGACGATGGACGGGTACTGGGCCGAAATGGACCGCCTGGGCAAAGATCGCAACCCGTATCGAGCTGGCTTCGCGCAAACCGTCGCCGTGGCGGAAAGCAAGGATCAGGCCCTGGAAATGTACGGCGAGGCGGCGGAGTATTTCTTCGGCCGCTGCCTGCATATCGATCCGCGGTTCGCCGCTCCCCCCGGTTACACCACCGAGCCGACGATGCGGTTTGGCCTCACCAGTCAGGTCAGCGCCGCCGCCGCGAAATCCACCGCGCGGCCCACGGAGATGAAGGATCTTGTCGACGCCGGCTACATCGTCATCGGCTCGCCCAAGGATGTCACCGAGCAACTCATCGAGCTGGCGGAAAACCTGCACGTCGGCAATCTGATGCTGTTGATGCAGTTCGGCAACATGAACAAGCAACTGACCCGTCACAACAGCAAGTTGTTCGCGGAAAAGGTCATGCCCACACTGAAGAAATTCTTCGGCGAGTGGGAGCACCGCTGGTGGCCGAAGCCGATGGACACGAAACTGCGCGCCGAGATACCAGCCTACGCCGCGGAGTAGCCACCATGCCACGCCAGCAAATCGTTTCCGATCGCATCGGCGAACCCAGCGGCCACTTCTCCCAGGCCAACGCGATCGAGGCGCGCGGCCGGTTCGTGTTCATCTCCGGCATGACCTCAAAACGCGCCGACGGTACGATCGCCGGCATGGGCGATATCGAGGCGCAGACCCGCCAGATGTGCGAGAATGTCAAAGCCGCCGTCGAAGCGGCCGGTGGCACAATGGCCGATATTTGCCGCGTCGATGTCTACGTCAAAGACATGAGCGGGTTCGACATCATTCACCGCGTGCGGCGAGAATTCTTCCCCGGTCCGCCGCCCGCTTCCACGATGGTCGCGGTCAGCGGCTTCACGCATCCCGACTACCTCATCGAAATGGCCGCGATCGCCGTGATCCCCGACTGATGGATACGCCCCACTGATGGATATGGCCGCGCATGGGCTGTTCGTGCCGCCGGTGCCCACGCCACCGCCGGCGCCGCTGCCGATGCGCGCCTTTCTGCGGGCGATTCGAGAAAACGCGCTGACCATCTGGCCTGAAGCTGCCTACCACGACGAATTCATGGTCCGGCAATTCTTTGGTCGTAAGAATGTGCTGCTGAATGCTCCGGACGCGATCCATCACGTCCTGGTGGACAATCACGCGAATTACCGGCGGTCCCCCGCCTCGATCCGCATTTTGCGCCCGATCACGGGAAACGGTCTGCTTTTGAGCATGGGCGACACATGGCGTCTGCAACGGCGCACCATCGCGCCGGCCCTGGGGCCCAGGGTAATACCATTGCTGTCCCGTCACATCATGGCATCGGTGCACGACGCATTTAACACACTGGTTCAACCGGAACTGGACCTGCTGGCGTTCATGCAGAACCTGGCTCTGGATATCGCCGGCCGATCGATGTTCTCGTTGGAAACAAAGCAGTACGGCGCGGCGATGCGGCGCCTGCTGACCGAGTTCGGGGACCATCTCGCGCGGCCGTATTTGTTCGACCTGCTGTTGCCGCCCTCCATCCCAACCGTGCGCGACTGGCGGCGCGCCCTGTTCAGCAAGCGCTGGATGCATCTGATCGAGACAATGATACAGCAGCGCGCCAATACGCCCAACCCCGGTGACAAGCCGCGGGATCTGTTCGACTTATTAACGAGTGCGCGGGATCCGGAAACCGGTGCCGGATTCTCGCCGGGGGAGCTGCGCGACCAGGTCGCCACGCTCATTCTGGCCGGCCACGAAACGACAGCGGTCACGCTGTTCTGGGCTTGCACGTTATTGGCTCAGGCGAACGACGTCCAAAGCTGGATGGCGGAGGAGTTGCGCGGCGTCGATCTGACCGAAGAAGGCGTGCAGGCCAAACTGATCCGGACGCGAGCGGTCGTGAACGAAACGCTACGGTTGTTCCCGGCCGCCTTCACTCTGGTGCGCGAGGCGATCCTGCCCGACCGGATCGGTGATTTGCAGCTGCCCAGACGCGCCGTGGTGATGATCGCGCCCTGGGTCCTGCATCGTCATCACGCGTTCTGGACAGATCCCGGCGCGTTCAATCCGGCGCGGTTCATGCCGGAGGCGCCGCCTCCACCCCGGTTCGCGTTCATGCCGTTTGGCGCGGGCCCGCGGATCTGTGTCGGCGCGCAGTTCGCGATGGCGGAAGCGGTTCTGGTGCTCGCGTCGTTGGTTCAGCGGTTCCGCATCGCGTCGCGTGAAACGGTCATGCCGGTGGCGATCGTGACCACGCAGCCCGACCACGCGCCGCTGTTCCAACTGACCCGCCGCTCGGTCAGCCCAGAGTCGAGGACGCGGATGTCTTCGCCGGAGCCACGAACCCAGGCGGATGGCGGCCAGAGTTGATCTCGGCGGCGATGCCAAAGCGCAGCATGTAGGGCCGAAAACGTTCCCGCTCGGCCGCCTCATCGAGGCCATGGTCGGCGAACGCGTAATGCCGCGGGCCATAACCGCCGTTTGGCAGCTCGGTGACGTAGCGCTCGATCGCCGCCGCCGCGGCGTCGGGCAGATGCATGCCAAAATGACGGTACACAATGTCAACGGTGGCGACCGGATCGCTGATCAGATCCATGTGATGCACGTGGCACACCGGTTCCGGCAAACCAGCATCGTCGCCGGTTTCCATCATCCGTTCCGCGCCCGACAGCCAGCGCGCGCTTTCGTCGCGGCCGATCAGCTTCGGATCCAGGGAGCGTGTGAACGGGCGGCGCAGCACCTCGGTCAGGTGAGCGACCGACAACAGGACCTTGACCGGGTCACGGTGGACGAAAATCAACCGCGCGTCGGGGTAGACGGCACGGATGGCACGCAAAGCGAACACGTGCTCCGGGCATTTCAACACCCATTGTCCGACCGTCCGGTCCTGGTATTGCAGATGGTTCAGGAACCGGCGATGGAACTGATAGGCCGGCAAATAACGGCTCACATCGGCGTCGAGCCAGCGACGGTACGACGGCACGTGGTAATTCGTATCGAAGCGGAGACTGCGAAACACGTGCGCGGTGATTTCGCTGCATTCCTGTGGGGAGGTCGCTTCCAGGGGATGCAGCGCGCGAAACTCCGGCGCGAGCCATTCGAACATTTTCAGTTGCCTGGCCACATGTGCCACGCGCCGATCAGGCCCCACTCGGTTCGGCCAGGGGAAGATCGTTTGCCACACCTGGGGGGCTCGATTGTCCGCATCCTGCATCATCAGGCGATGCAGGAACGTCGTACCGCTACGCGGCAGGCCGGTAATGAAGATGGGCCGCTCGATACGCTGGTCCGCGATTTCCGGCCGGCTTGCTTCCTCGGCCTCGAAGCGTAACAAATTGGAAAGAAACCGCACCACGTCCCATTGCGTGGCGAGACGGCCGAACAGACTGAGGTTCGCCTCCGGCGCCGAACAGGCGGCCAGCAAGCGGCGCAAAGGCTCCAGGAACTCAACGTCCCCGAAGTCCGAAAACCCAGTCTCCCTCCGCGCCTGGGCAAGCAAATCCTCCACGCGAAAAGGCCGGCGTAACACGCCCGCCATGTCGGCGATGGAGTCCGCGATACGCAATGACGTTGACGTGACTGACACGAGTTCTCCCGCCGTTGCACCCGCATTCATATGCCGCGTGATGGGCGGAAGGAAAGCGCCGTACCCACCGGCTCCGAGCATTGCCGCCATGCACAGGTAAGCAATGACCCAGACATGCCAGGGTCTTGTAACTGGCTTGTGTCAGCGGCGACCGGCTCGCACCGGCCAACCACTTCACCGAGCTAACAATCCGTTAAGGTTGGGGTGGAAGCTGTCGTGCGGGTAATCGCCCGGTAAGGTGCCGGACATACCGGAGCCCAGGAGATCGACGCGGGGTGTTGCAAGGGAGCCCTTCCGCGCATTGTCCGCTCGCTCTCACGGTGCTCGCTGTCATGAAAACGTCACGGATTTCCGTGGGCATTTCGTCCCATTCGCCGATTCGGAATCTTGCACTTGCGTGACGGCACCGGCAATCATGCGAAGCTCAGGCGGTCGGCGATCGACCGCCATACTTCGAAGGTCGTCATGCCGACTTCGATACTGGAACTTGACGGAAACGTCACTAAAGTCGTGCTCTCGGGGCGCATCGACATCGCGGGCGCCGAGAGCATCAGGATCTCTGGGGTGTCCGGCGACGGACACCCCAGAGATCCTGATGCTCTCGCGGGCGCCCGTGAGCTTGAAATGCCCATGGCCGTCGT
>CALFNB010000251.1 GCA_937902425.1 uncultured Acetobacteraceae bacterium
GATTTGAACCGCCGACCAAGGGATTATGATTCCCCTGCTCTACCGCTGAGCTACGCCGCCATCGGTCCAGAAGGCGCGGGGAATAGCCTTACGGTGGCCTGGCCGTCAACCGCCGATCAACACGGGCCTCGCCGGGATCAGCCCGGTCGGCCATGCAGCCGAAGCAGGCAGTTGGCCGCCGTCTCGGCGCGTTGCTTCGCCTCCTCTTCCGAGGGTGGCGCCGCCACCCGCATGAGCATCCGGACCAGAACACCCCCGCTCATGAGCACCGCCAGAAACAACCCCGCCATGTCAGCGGGCTCGCCTCCACTCACAAGACCTTGCCCACGCGCCATCGTGAGCAACTCGATCAGCGCCTGGGTATTGGCCGCCCGCCCCTGGCGATCGAGCGTGAGCGCGACGTCCGGCGCGTTTTCCGCTTCGAGTATGGCGAGGCGATAGGTGGCCAACACTTCGGGCCGGCTCACCTCGCGGACCACGGCGATGCCGAACTCGATCAGAATCCGGTGCAGACTGTCCCAATCGGTGGGCGTTGGCGGGGTGAGCGGCCGCCGCATCCGTTCCGCCCGTTCGGCGACGCAGCCTGCCAGCATCGCTTGTTTGCTGCCGAACTGAGCGTAGAGATCACGCTTCGACACTCGGGCGAGACGCGCGATCTGGGCTGTGCTGGCTCCACCATAGCCAAGCCGCATGAACGCATTGAAGGCGGCGTCCAGGATCCGTTCGCGAACAGAGGGAGATGTGTCGGACATGAAACCCCTTGACATGGTACCAATCGGTACCGTAAGCGTGGCGGGCAAGGTACTGATGAGTACCGAGGGGACATAACACAGGATGAGCGACGCCACCACAACACCCGTCGTCCGGTTGGATCATATCGCCCGCGCTTATCACACGGGCTCGGTTTCGATCCCGGCGGTGCGGGACATCAGCCTGGAGATTCAGCCCAGGATGTTCAGCGTGATCGTGGGACCGTCCGGCAGCGGAAAGACGACGTTGCTGAACATGATCGGTTGCATCGACGTGCCGGACAGCGGCCGGATCGAGGTCCGCGGTGAGGACGTGCTTCGCCTGTCCGACAACGCACTCGCCGATTTCCGAGCGAAGACCATCGGTTATGTCTTTCAGTCGTTCAATTTGATTCCGGTGCTGTCGGCGTTCGAAAATGTGGAGTATCCGCTGCTGCTGCTGAACGTGCCGGCGGCGGAACGGCGGCGGCGAACGCTGGCCATGTTGGAGGAGGTGGGCCTGACGGCACAGGCTCGGCAGCGCCCAAATGAATTATCCGGCGGACAGAAGCAGCGCGTGGCGATCGCGCGCGCTCTGGTCAAGGAACCCGCGCTGGTATTGGCCGATGAACCGACCGCGAATCTGGACAGCGTCACCGGCGCTTCGATCACCGCGTTGATGCGGCGGATGCAGGAGGAATTCCACACCAGTTTCGTGTTCTGCACGCACGACTCGCGGTTGATGGCGGAGGCGGATCAGACCTTTTCAATTCGCGATGGGATGCTGGCATGATGCTGTTCCGTCTGGCCATCCGAAACATTTCCCGCAACCGCCGCCGGTCGGTGATGACGGCGGCTTTGGTCGCCATGGGCGCGATGGCACTGCTGCTGTTTGGCGCGTTCACGACATACATTTTCTCGGGTCTGGAGACTGGGTTGGTGCAGCGGGGCGGCCATCTGGCGGTCTACCGGTCGGGATATTTTTTGTTTGGCCCAGGCAATCCGGCCGCTTACGGGATCGACGATTACCAGGCCGTCATGCGGGAACTCCAAAATGATCCCGTGCTGAAGGGTCTGATAGGCGTGGTGACCCCAACACAGGCGGTGGTTGGGATCGCGGGTAATTTCTCTGACGGCACCAGCGCCTCGAAGACATTCTTCGGCCTCGGTCTGGTCGGCTCGGATCAGGAACAGATGCGGCAATGGAATGAATACGGCGCCAGCCGACCCTATGTCCCCGACGATCGGCTGAGCGACCCCAACGGATCACGCGGCGTGATCGGACGCGGTGTCGCTCGCATGTTGGGTTTGTGCGGTCCGCTGCACGTGCCAAATTGCCCGGTGCCGGAGGTCCGGACGGAGCCCGCCGGCAATGGACCGCCGCTCGATCCGGCGCTGGCCGATCTCGCGCATGAAGAACAGAGCACCCAGTCCGCGGCCGGCGCGATGCCGCAGGTCCAGTTGCTCTCCGCGACCGCCAATGGCGCACCGAATATCGTCAGTCTGAATGTCGCCGGTGTCGATACGCAGTCGGTGAAGGAACTCGACGACAACTACGTCGCGATGCCTTTGGCCCTGGCGCAGCAGCTCGTCTACGGCCGCGGGGAGCACAAAGTCACGGGCATCGTTCTGCAGTTGCATCGTAGTGAAGACGTGGCGGCGGCACGCGCCCGCCTGGTGTCCTGGATCGCCGAGCGGCATCTGCCGCTGGAAGTGCGCGACTACAAAGAACTGAACCCGTTCTTCGTGCAGGTGGTGGGATTGTTCAGTCTGATCTTCATGTTCCTGGCGCTGATCATGATCGTGATCGTGCTGTTCGCGGTGGTGAATACGATGACGATGAATGTGTTGGAGCGCACCGCCGAAATCGGCACGGTGCGCGCGATGGGCGTACGCCGCGCCAGCGTTCGGCGGCTGTTCCTGGCTGAGGGAGCCGTGCTGGGTGCTCTGGGCGCGACGCTTGGCGTGGTACTGGCGTTCATCGCGATCGCGCTGGTCGATCACGGTGGGTTCATGTGGATGCCACCGGGCAACACCGATCCGGTGCCATTCGAACTGGCATGGCCCACGCGCCCGCTGCTGTTGCTCGGTACCTGGCTCGGTTTGGTCCTCGTCGCGACCCTGGCCACGTTGCCTCCGGCGAACCGAGCGGCGAAGAGCCGCATCGTGGATGCCCTGCGCCATGTATAGCAACGTGACGCGTCGCTTCCTGCTGGCCGCGGTCGTGCTTGTCACTGGCGCCGAAGGGGCGCGTGCGCAAACCGCGCACGATATCATCGCCGGTGCCGATCGGATCCGGAATCCTGAAG
>CALFNB010000252.1 GCA_937902425.1 uncultured Acetobacteraceae bacterium
GGCCCTGATGGGTCGACCCACCTAGAACCGCCGGGAGCCCGATCCGTCTTGTCGGGCGGCCCGGGCCGAGCATAAGTCTGGAATTCAGATAGTGGCAGAGCGCTCTCGGAGCAGCCAAAAGTGGACGCGGCGGCGCGGACAATCAGCCCCAACCGCTGGCTCGCACCCGTACTCTCGATAGCCCCCGGCATCGGTGGACTTCCGGACGCGGCGACTGTCATCGTGAAGGTGGAACGAGGACATGAAGGACGGCCTCAGGCTGGACCTGATCGGCGGACGACATTAACGCCGCGTGAAGTGATGAACCGCCTTCGACGCGAAGGATGGACGGAACGGCCGGGCAAGGGCGCGCATCCCGCGTGGTTGTTGTGTCGAACCATGGGAGAGACGTCAAGCCGGGAACGTTGCGCTCGATTTGCCGCGGTGCGTGCCTTTGCCGATCCGATTGGCGTAGCTGTGATCGATGAATCCGCGCTCGAAAATCGGGCCGATCACGGCGTGCAGCGCGTGATGCACAACCCGGTCGCGGAACGGCGCGGCGGAGACAAGGCGCGGCTTCGGATCGTTGATATGGACTTCCGTGTAACGGCCAGGGCGCCAGGTGCGCGCACGCAATTCGCGTTCCAGCCGCAACAGGTTGGTTTCAAGATGGGCGGCGAACGCGGCGGCGCCAGGGGCGCGGCGTTTGCCCTTGATCGCGCAACGGAACGCAGCGTGCAGCGCCTGGAAATTCGCGATCCCGCCGAACAGGTCGTCATGCCGTTTGCGCATGATGCGCCTTTTTCCATCCGCCGATCATACGGCCGATGTCATCGATGCCGCGCGCGGCATGTTCGTATCGTTTCATGTCCAACAGCCGAAGGTCCTGCGACAGGCGAAGCAGGAAGCGCAGCCGGTCCAGGCCCAGATTGGCACCGGCCAGCGCGGACTCACGGCTTTTGGTGAAGGTCGCGGTGATCAAATGGTCCAGCACGTCAAGGGCGACAGTCTCGATGCGGTCGCCCAGTACGAACTTTTGGGCACGGGGGAAGTTGTCGATGGTGGGGATTAACCAGACCAGCAACTGATACATAGCTTCCAAGGCCGGCCCGGTGCGCCGCGCGTTGCCTTGTGTGTCGTTCATCGATCACCCTCGCGGCGGCGGGGGCGAGTCGCGCAAGCGAATTCGGTCGATTTTTATATCGGCATACGAATTATCGCGGAAAAAATTCGCGGCCGGCTTCGCCGGATGACAGCAAGTCAGTACAAAAGACGCAAAGAGTCTAAGATTCAAGAGGCGGCAGCGCCGTGGCCACGCGGAAGCCGAACCTCGAGTCCCGGAACCGGGGACCGTCCCAGAACCGGGCGCCCGCGCGGACGACCCTGGGAACACCGCCCCAGGCGCCGCCGCGGAGAACGCGCGAAGCATCACTATTTGTGGTTGTGTACGCCGTGCCGTCTTTTGGCGTATTCTTGTAATTTGGACTCCAGGCGTCCTGACACCATTCCCAGACATTCCCGAGCATGTCGAACAAGCCGAATGTGTTGGGCCGGAAGGTGCCAACCGGGGAGGTGAAGGGATAGCCGTCGTCGTGTGAAAAAAAACGTTCGGGGTCGGATTCTTCCTTCGTTACCGTGGCCAGACTGCGATCGGCGACGTTGGCGTATTCGGCCGCACCTTCGCGGTTGTCGCCCCAGAACCGCGCGGTCTTCGTGCCGGCGCGGCAGGCATATTCCCACTCCGCCTCGGTTGGCAGGCGATACGGCTGACCGGTTCTCCTCGCCAGCCAGTCGGTATAGGCGGTGGCGTCCTCGTGGCTGACGCAGGTGACCGGGTGATGATCGTCCTGGGGGAAGCCGGGGTCGCTCCAGTCGGCGGCGTCCGATTGTTCCCAGCCCTTGCCAGCGACATAGGTGTAGGCCCCCTTGGGGATGACGCAGCCGTTCTCGGCGACGAAGCGGCGGAACTCGCCGACGGTGACAGGATACCGGCCCAGGAAGAAGCCCTGGGCGAAGCTGACCTCGTGGCGGGGGGACTCGGAATCGCCCCAGTCTTTCTCGGGGACCTTTTCGCGGCGGCGCTCTGCTTTGGTGGTGCCCATGAGGAAGCGGCCGGGCGGGATGAAGACCAGGGTGCCGATGGGACGGAGGTTGGCGGCCCAGCGCGTCGTGTGGTCCTGCAGGACACCGGTCAGGTTGGCTTTGTCGAGGCCAATGGCTTTGCGAAAATCGGCGCCGGTGACGTCCGCGCCCATGAAGTCGGCGCCGGTAAAATCGTAGTCGTTCAGAGCATCATCTTTGGTGAAACGGGCTCCCCGTAGGACAGCCCACCGAAAGGCCCGGGCGGGTGGCAGACCGGCACGCCTGGCCAGTTCAACGATCCCGGTTGACGGCGCTGCGTCGAGCACCGCGAGGAAGCTCCGGACCTGTTCGGGGGACAGGGTCATTCTATCGGTTTATAGATAGCCCGCGCTTTGCCCAGAACGAATTCGCTCCCTTCCAGTCGCATGACTTCCCGCATCAGCGCGTTCACGATGATTTCCTTGTGATTCTGTTCGGGCGTGTCGCTGATTTCCTCATCTGGACGGACGTCATCGAGCACCTTGAACGCGCGTTGACCCGCGCGAAGTTCGACGATTATGGATGGTTGTTTGTACCCTTCGCGGGCGACAGTCACGAGATGCGTTTCACCAGCCAGTGGCGCGCCTTTGACTCGCTTACAGTCCGGATGCAGCGGGCCAAGAATACGAACATCGTGAGCTTCGCGGATGACGAACTCGTCGGTGCGACCCGCGCCTCCGGCCAATGTGTGCGGCTCGTAAGACAAACCCTGGGTCGTTATTTTCAGGTAAGGCTCCTTCTCGCGGAGGCCAACGGAAACCCGGCGGCCCTGTTGGCCAGGATCCTCGCCTCGCAATATCGCTATGTCGAGGTCCAAATCGATGCGCCACTTGTCCCGGCCGAGATTGCTGTCGGCAGGATGAAGGCTGAGCGCCGCGATCTCGGTTTTCTTGTCGATATGACACGACCAGGTTCCGTCCGTTAACGGCAGATCTTCGACATACCGAAGTGGAGGCCCCCCCGTTCTTGATCCAGTGCCAGATTTCATGGAGCCTTCCGGCCAGGGTCTTATCGAAGGCGTCCACGATTTCTGTCACAGCGTCGATTTCCGTCGGGAGGGTCGCTCCCTTTCGCCACTGGCGTACCGCGGATTCGTTGACGGCTTTGCCACCATGCTCCGAAAGGTAGCTCGCGAACTCCCCGTTTGACATCACGGACCAGGCACCGTCAGGCCCTTCGCGAACCACAAAAAACGAGGACAGAAATCTGCCGAACGCCCGTCGGTATCGGGGGATGTCTGGATGTCCTGTTTGCCGCCGGCCGCTCAATGGAACCTCCCCGGGAAACCGCTTCGAATCCCTACGATCGAAGCGTGGCTCGCAGTCGAAACGTGGCACTAATGGCGTCGTCCAACAACCATACAGGAGAAATCCCATGACGTTGGACATGCTGAATCCCGCCCAACACCCGAGAGCAGTTGCCGATTTCCTGCTGCTCGTCGCTTACACCGCCGCCATCTTCGTTTCCTTGCGCTGGCATCGCTGGATCTGGATCTGCTACCTCGTGGGCGCCCTGGCCTATCTGATCGTAGTAGCAATCGCCGAGCCGGAGCGGAGCCCGCCAATCCCGGCGCCGTCGCGGGACGTGCTGTTCCAGCTTTGCTCACGCGATGAAGGTGGCATCGCGCTGGTTGGCAGCCTGCCGGCGGTCCCGGCCCCGCCGCCGCCCGTGATTGGGATGTTCGCGCAATGCTAATGATGGGGTGCACCCGTCAGGTGATGGGGTGCACCCGTCAGGCATTATTCGCGAGCGTGCCCGGGTTTCATCGACGCCATCTCGGACCTCAGATCCCGCTGAGCAGAGCGTCGATCGCGCGGATGATCTGGTCGCGTTCGGCCGCGAGCGTTCCCAGTGCGGGGCCCAGTTGCGCCGCCGGGATACTCGCCATGTTCTGCGTCATGAGAACGAAATCGCCGCCATTGAATGAGAGCACCGGATTCAGGGTCCGCATGGGCAAGCGAGGCGCGGCGGATTTGGGGAACAGGGGAATCACGACTCGCGTCGCCAGGCCTTCGAGCAATCGCGATTGCATGTCGACGATGAAGCCGAGGCGGCCACGCGGCATCGGATAAACCGCGAACTGCATTAAAACCGGCGGAAATCTTCCAATGGCAGCCCGTTATCCGCGATCCATTGATTGTAGCAGTCGATGGCCGCCTGGTTGTCTCGCTGCCACCGGCGACCTCGTTCAGATACGGTCGTCCCGTCGTGGTCGGCCGCGTGAGTTGACGCGCCAGCGCCTGCCTCAACCGATGAATGCGGGGGTGTGGAGGACACGGCCCCGCGACGGTGGATCTTGTTCATGCGGTGACCATAGCTCCGGTCGGGCGCCTGGCGCCACGGCTTTCGATGGCCCCGGTGCGCATGAGTGCCAGCCACCCTTGGCGTGACCGCGCGCACGTAATACGGTCCCCGCAATCCATCCTGGGAGCAAACCGCCATGACCGAGGCCTATATCTGCGACTTCACCCGCACGCCGATCGGACGTTACGGCGGCGCGTTGCGCGATGTCCGCACCGACGACCTCGCCGCGCTGCCGATCAAGGCGCTGATGGCGCGCAACACCTCGGTCGACTGGGACGCGCTGGACGACTGCCTCATGGGTTGCGCCAACCAGGCCGGCGAGGACAACCGCAACGTCGCTCGCATGGCGGTGCTGCTGGCGGGCCTGCCGGCCACGGTGCCGGGCGGCACGATCAACCGGTTGTGCGGCTCCGGTCTCGACGCGGTCGGCACGGCGGCGCGGGCGATCAAAACGGGAGAAGCCGATCTGATGCTCGCCTGCGGGGTCGAGAGCATGACCCGCGCGCCATTCGTTACCGCCAAGGCGACCGAGGCGTTCTCGCGCACCAACGAGACATTCGACACCACGATCGGCTGGCGCTTCGTCAACGCGCAGATGAAGAAAGTCTACGGCACCGACGCGATGCCGGAGACCGGCGAGAACGTCGCCGAGGAGTTTCAGATTTCCCGGGTCGATCAGGACAAGTTCGCGTATCGCAGCCAGATGCGGGCGAAAGCGGCGCAGGAGAGCGGGTTCTTCGCGCAAGAGATCACGCCAGTAACGATCAAGGGCCGCAAGGGCGACACCGTGGTCGATACCGACGAGCATCCGCGTGGCGACACGACATTGGAGGCGCTGGCTAAGCTGCGCACGCCGTTCCGCGATCCGGGAACGGTGACGGCGGGCAACGCCTCGG
>CALFNB010000253.1 GCA_937902425.1 uncultured Acetobacteraceae bacterium
GCGCATGGAGCCTTCCTCCATGTTGCCGTCGCAGGTGCCAAGATAACGCAGGATCGAGCGCAACTTCCGCACATACGCACCCGCCTCGTCAGGCGAGCGAATATCCGGCTCCGAAACGATCTCCATCAACGCCACACCGGCTCGGTTGAGGTCGATAAACGATTTCGTCGGATGCTGATCGTGCAACGACTTGCCGGCGTCCTGCTCCAGATGCAGCCGCGTGATGCCGATCATTTTCGTGGAGCCATCGGCGCGTTCGATCTCGATCTCGCCCTTGCCGACGATCGGGTGTTCGTACTGGCTGATCTGATACCCGGGCGGCAGATCGGCGTAGAAATAGTTCTTGCGATCAAACCGGCTGACTTTCTGGATCGCCGCGTTCAGACCGAGGCCGGTCTTCACCGCCTGCTCCACACACACTCGGTTCAGCACCGGCAACATGCCCGGAAACGCCGCGTCGACAAAACTGACCTGCGAGTTCGGTTCGGCGCCGAACGCCGTCGCCGCACCGGAAAACAATTTTGATTGGGAAATGACCTGAGCGTGAACCTCCAGGCCGACCACGACTTCCCAGGAACCGGTGCGGCCCTGAAGCGCGTATTCCATCTATCAACTCCCCGCGCGTAACGTTGGCAGAGCGGAAAAGCCGGCGGCCCGCTCCAGAGTCGCGGCGACGGCGAACATCGTTTCCTCATCGAACGGCCTTGCCATGACCTGCAAACCCAGAGGCAGTCCGTCCGTGTCGAGACCGCACGGTACCGAGGCCGCCGGCACCCCCGCCAGGTCGGCCGGCACCGTGAACAGGTCGTTCAGGTACATGGTGATCGGGTCGTCCATTTTCTCGCCTTGCGCGAAGGCCGCGGACGGCGCGGTCGGTGTCAGCAGCGCGTCCACTTTCTCGAACACCTGGGTGAAGTCGCGCAGGATCAGCGCGCGAACTTTCTGCGCCCGCAGGTAATAGGCATCGTAGTAACCCGCCGACAGCACGTAGGTGCCGATCATGATCCGCCGCCGCACTTCCGCGCCGAACCCCTCGGCGCGTGTGCGTTCGTAGAGATCGCGCAGGTCTTCGCCATCGGCGCGCAAGCCGAAGCGGACGCCGTCATAACGCGCGAGATTCGACGACGCCTCGGCCGGCGCGATGATGTAATAGGTGGCGAGGCCGTACTTCGTGTGCGGCAGCGAGACGTCGACGATCTCGGCGCCCGCCTCACGCAGCCAGCCGACGCCTTGTCGCCACAGTGTCTCGATTTCCCCCGGCATGCCGTCGGAGCGGTATTCCTTCGGCACGCCGATCCGCAGGCCTTTGATCGATTGTTGGCACGCGGCCTCGAAGTCCGGCACGGGGACGTCGGCGCTGGTCGAGTCTTTCGGGTCGTGCCCGGACATGGAGCCCAGGAGGATCGCGGAGTCACGCACGGTGCGCGCGAACGGCCCAGGGTGATCCAGCGAGGACGCGAACGCCACCACACCCCAGCGCGAGCAGCGGCCATACGTCGGCTTCACCCCCACGAGCCCGCAAAACGACGCAGGCTGCCGGATCGATCCGCCGGTATCGGTGCCGGTCGCTCCCATGGCCAGCCGAGCCGCCACCGCCGCCGCCGAGCCGCCGGACGAGCCACCCGGCACCAGCACAGCGGATGGGTCCTGGCGCCGCTTCCACGGGTTCTCCACCGGCCCGTAATACGAACTCATGTTGGACGAGCCCATGGCGAACTCGTCCATATTCGTCTTGCCCAGAAACACCGCACCGTCGCGCAACAGATTGGCGGTGACGGTCGACTCGTAGGGTGGGACGAACGGCATCAGGATCTTGCTGCCCGCCGTCGTGCGCACGCCGGTGGTGCAAAACAGGTCCTTGATCGCCAGCGGAATGCCCAGAAGCGGCCGTGTATCACCCTCCGCCAGCGCCACATCCGCCGCCCTCGCCTGCTCCATCGACTGGGCGTGCCCAACCGACAAATAGGCATTGAGCCTTGGGTTCAGCGCCTCGATCGCATGCAGATGCGCCAATGTCAGGTCAACGGCGGTGAATTCTCGCGCACGCAGACCGTCGCGGCCCTGAGCGATCGTCAGGTCCGTCAGTTCGGTGACCGCCGGCATTATTCGACGACCTTAGGCACGGCGAAGAAGTCGCCGATCCGGTCTGGCGCGTTATACAACACCGCAGCGGGGTAACCGCCATCGGTCACCACGTCCTCGCGCATTTTCAGCGCCATGTGCGCGGCGCCGGTCAGCGGATCGACATTGGAGATATCGACCTCGTTCAGCTGCTCGATCCAGCCCAGGATGGTATTGAGTTCACCCGCGAGCGTGGTCACCTCGGCATCATCCATGCGGATGCGGGCGAGCGTGGCGATGCGTCGAACGGTGGCGGGATCGAGCGCCATGGGGTCTGGGTGTCCTTGGTTGCGGGTACGGGGCGGAACATAGCCATCGCCGGGGTGGGGTTCAACACGGGAACGGCGTGGCGACTTTCCGCTTCGCGACTCGAACCCCAGACGGATACTTTCCGGACGGTTTGTGAGGCATATCATGACAGACACAGCGATGACCCGCCGGGATGTGGTAACAAACTACCGTGCAGCCCGCGAGGCCATCTGCCAGCATCTGAACGCGGCGGTGAAATTCGCCAGCGGCAAGGCAATCAAGGATGCGGCCCGCAGGATCGGCCTGCTTTCCAACAGAATCATCGTCGCCGACTGTTTCAGCGAGATGGCTTTGGCTTTCGATCTCGTGGTGTTCGGAGCGAGGGCTGACCGCTCGCGCGCCATCGATCGCTACGCCCGTGCTAGCCGCTTTCCGGCCGGCTCCATTGAAGCCACCGTGCTGGCGGCCATGCAGGCCAGCACCTTCCACATCGTTCAGGTCAAGGAACGCCATGACATCGCCGGTATTATCGTCGACGATGTGTTCCGCCAGAACGAACTGTGGTTGATGGACGAAGGGTTCGAGGCGACCGTGAGAAACGGTGTTGTGCTCGCGGGCCGCTTGGTTCGCCTCGACCGGTATTGTACGACGGCCGGCGCCACCGTACCTCTGGACCGGGATGTGTTTCAGGACGCTTTCTACTCCTTGGCGGCGGCACGGCACCAGGAATTTGGCGCCGCGACCCTCGACGATCCCCGCCTGCCGGAAGCCATTTATGCCGCGGCGATCCGGACCGGCGCGATGAACTCGATCGCGTTCGGCGGCGAGCAGTAGCCACCCCCTCCGGCCCCGGCCGAACACGCCACGTGCCGCCGCGCGATTCCACGCACGGGCCGGGGTCAGCCGTCCGGTAGTCATCCGCGCGGCATGGGCCGATGATCGCCCGATCATGCCCCTGCTTACCCTGCCCGCTCTACGCGCGCTTCTGACCAAGGACCAGCGCCTGATCGGGATCGATCCCGGCAGCAAGACAATCGGCCTCGCTTTGTCCGATGTGAGGCTGCTGCTGGCGTCCCCGTTCGGCAGCCTCAAGCGGGGGAAATTGAAGGCCAACACGGCGGAAATCCTCGCCATCGCGTGCAAGGAAAACGCCGGAGGCCTGGTCGTCGGCCTGCCGCTGTCGATGGATGGCACCGCCGGCCCCGCCGCGCAGGCGGCTCGCGATTGGGCACTGGCGCTGTCGGAGGCGACCGGTCTGCCCGCCGCGTTGTTCGACGAGCGCCTGTCGAGCGCGGCGGCCAACCGATTCCTGATCGCCGAGGCCAATGTCAGCCGCCGCAAACGTGCCGAGTCGGTCGACCGATTGGCGGCGAGTTGGATGCTACAAGCGGCGTTGGATGCGAGCAGCGATGTTTCGCTCTCGCGCCATCGGTGACCTCAGTATCGGTCAGCCGCGTACGCGCGACGGCCTCACGGGTCCGCCCGGATCAGTTGGACGCCATCCGACGGCGCATCGCCGAAGCCGTTGGTGCCGGCTGAGCGAGACCAGGGACTCGACGCTGCCCCAATCAGTTCGTTCGCGGACGAAACATCTGGCCGCCGAAGGGTGGTAAGCGGTCGCGATGCTGACCTTTGCCTCGCGTCTGGACCTGAGCCCGCTTGCCATTGTTGCGGTGGTGATACCTCGGCCGTCAGGCGATTGAATGTTTCAACACCGCATCTTTTACGGCTGGTGGATCGTCGCCGCCTGTCTGGTGAGCGCCCTGATCGGCAATGCGCTCGGCCTGTTCGGTGCGGGCGTTTACCTGCGTGCCTTAAGCCAGACGAATGGCTGGCCCATCGGTCTCATCTCCGGCGCCGCGACGCTGTTTTACGTGGTCAGCGCGGTGCTCCTGATACCCGTCGGCGGCGCGATCAATCGTTTCGGACCGCGCCCGGTGATCGGGTTCGGCGGTGTCGCGATGGCGGGCGGCGTCGCCGGGATCGGTCAGGTCACCGCGCCATGGCAGGCTTACCTCGCCTTCTTCGCCATGGGCATCGGATGGGCCTGCCTTTCCACCACCGCGGTCGCGACGACAATCGGGCCCTGGTTCGAGAAATATCAGGGCCGCGCTGTCTCGATCGCGTCTCTGGGAGCGAGCGTCGGCGGCATGATCGGCACGCCCATCCTGTTGTTTGGCATCGGCCGCGCCGGGTTCGCGATAACGACGGCCATCGCGGGCTCGTTGGCCGCGGCGGTGCTGCTCCCGCTCGCAGTCCGCGTGATGCGGCACCGACCGGTTGACATCGGGCTGTTCCCGGACGGTGCACCGGCGGCTCGGGCCGTTACGCTGGAGACAACGCCGCCATGGAGCCAGATCACGGCGGCGCGGACCAGATCGTTGCGCGGAGTCATGCTTGGTTTCGGCACCGGCATGATGGTGCAGATCGGCTTCCTGACCCATCAGGTGACGTTGCTGTCACAGATGTTAAGCACGGCCTGGATCTCCACGACCGTGTCGGCCACGGCGATCGCGGCGCTGTTCGGCCGGCTCGCGCTCGTTCGATTCGCTGACCGGATCGATGCGCGGATGACCGCCATGGTCGCGCTGCTGCTGGCCGCGGTCGCGCTGAGTGCTCTGGCGCTGTTTCCGACGCCCGCGATACTGATTGGCGCCAGTATGGTGTTTGGCCTGACCGTCGGGAACGTGACGACATTGCAACCGATCATCGTGCGGCGGGAGTTTGGTGCCACATCCTTCGGCGCGGTGTTCGGCGTCGCTTCGTGCGTCATCCAGCTGGTCACGGCCCTTGGCCCAGGGTTTTATGGCGTACTGCACGATGCGTGCGGGGGTTACCGCGTACCGCTGTTGCTGGCGGCCGCGCTGGATGTCATGGCCGCGGTCGTGGTCATTGTTTCACGACGGCAATGACCCCACGCGATCAACGTCACGGGCGGCACCACTGGCGCGGCGCCTGACGATAAGGTACTCGCACCGTCGGCTGAACCGGTCGTCGCATTCCCATGCCGCTCCGCGATTTATCTCACTGGCGATGTCGCGCGCTGGCCGCGGTCCTGGCTTATCTCCCCAGCGGGCTTCCGGCGCCGTCGAGCCGCCCTCCGACGAGTGGACCGATCCGCCCGCGCTGATCAGTGAAAACGGCGTGCTTGAAGCCGGATCGCGCACGGTTGCCCTCGGCGGTGTGAAGCTCGACGCCAATCTCTACAACGGTGTCACCGGCGCCGTGGCCTCAGGCCCGCTGCACGAGTTCGATCGCGTATCCGTCCGGATCCTTCACGAACGCGATGATCGTCGTGCCGAACTTCACCGGACCCGCCGGCCGGGTGATCGTGCCGCCCGCCGCCTTCGCCACTTCGCACGCCGCCGCGACGTCCGGCACGCCGACCGCCAGATGGCCAAACGCGCCGCCCATCTCGTATTTCTTGACGCCATAGTTGTAGGTCAGCTCGATGACGGTGTTGCTCTCCTCGTCACCGAAGCCAACGAAGGACAGCGTGTATTTGCCATCCGGCACATCGCGCCGCTTGATTTCGTTCATGCCGAACGCCTTGCAATAGAAGTCGACGCTGCGTTGCAGATCGCCGACGCGCAGCATGGTGTGCAGAAAACGGCCCATGGTCTTAACTCCCCTGTTCAGTGGTCTCAGGCTCAAAGCCTAGCAGAAACAACCCAAGCTCGTCAGCACGGGTGACGCAGGCCTCACGCTCGGCGAGAATGGTCCCGCCGGCATCATACGCGATCCCGGCGAGGCCCGCTTCGGCGGCATGGCGGATCGTCTCCGGCCCGATCGTCGGCAGGTCGGCGCGGCGGTCCTGACCCGGTTTGACCGCCTTGACCAGCACGCCGGCCGGTTTCGCCATGCCCATCGCGTCGAGCAATGCGCCGCAGCGGGCCAGCATGGCATCGGTGCCCTCCACCGCCTCGACCGCGATTACGACGCCGGCGCGCACGACGCAGCCCTGCCCGACATCGACCGCGCCGAGGGCCCGCGCCACGGCGATGCCGCGATTGATATCCGCCATGGCGTTGGCATCCGGGCCGGCGCGCGACAGCAGACCGCGCGGGCCCAACGCCTCATTCAGGATTTCGTGCATACCGAGCACGCGAAACCCCTCCTCACTCAGTACGCGGATAACGGCGGATAACAGGCCATCGTCGCCGGCGAAGGCGGAACGTCCGATCCGGGCGAGCATTTTCGCGCCATCGGCATCCGGGCGGAGATCCAGGAACGATGGCCGGCGCACCGGACCGATCAGCACCAGGTCCTGACACCGGTGCTGGCGCAATGCGCCGAAAATACACCGAACCGCGCCCATGCGCAGGAAGACATGCGGCCAGGGAGCGATCACGCCGCGGTCGGCGAAACCCTCCAGGCCGACAATGAAGACCTCGCGGCCGGCGGCGGCGGCGGCGGCGGCGACCCGGCCCGGCAATGGACCGCCTCCGGCCAGGATGCCCAGGACGCGCGGCTGGTTTAATGGTGCGTTCATCTCTGGCCGCGCATAGACGGGAATGCGCCGACGGGACAGGCCCTCCCTTGGACTCCCCCCGAGGGCATACAAGATGCGCCGATTTTTGCCGCGGATGCGAAGGTTGCGTGAAAACCCGCGCGGCCATAATCTGCGAACCAGCCTCAATCCGCCCAGGCCCACCGTGTCCCCAGCCGGGACGTGAGAATGGGATGCCAGACCGGGAAGGCCAGGTCGGCGGA
Organism: uncultured Acetobacteraceae bacterium; assembly: GCA_937902425.1. Classification (GTDB taxonomy): domain Bacteria; phylum Pseudomonadota; class Alphaproteobacteria; order Acetobacterales; family Acetobacteraceae; genus Rhodopila. Next base: position 7,084 of record CALFNB010000253.1, read on the forward strand.
GACCAACGCCTGCAACAAGGAAGCCCGCATGAGCGACAAACGGACTGTGACCATAACCCTTGACGGGACCAACAAAAAGTCCGTCATTCCTCTTATGTCGGGAACGGTCGGACCCGACGTGTTCGACATTCGCAAGCTCTATGGGGAGCTTGGCCTGTTCACCTTCGACCCCGGCTATGGCGCCACCGCGTCGTGCGACAGCAAGATCACCTACATCGACGGCGATGTCGGCGTGCTGCTGTATCGCGGCTATCCGATCGAGCAGCTCGCGGAGAAGTCGAACTTCCTCGAAATCTGCTACCTGCTGCTGAACGGCGAACTGCCGACCCCGGTGCAGAGCAAAGAGTTCGACATGGGTGTCATGCGGCACACCATGCTGCATGAACAATTGCGGACATTTTATAACGGCTTCCGCCGTGACGCGCATCCGATGGCGGTGATGTGCGGTGTCGTCGGCGCGCTGTCGGCGTTCTATCACGACAGTCTCGACATCCACGATCCGGAAAGCCGCCGCATCTCCGCCTTCCGCCTCATCGCCAAAGTTCCGACCATCGCCGCCTGGGCCTATAAATACTCCATCGGGCAGCCGTTCATTTATCCGCGCAACGACCTGACCTATGCGGAAAACTTCCTGCATATGTTCCACGCCGTTCCGGCCGAGGAATATAAAGTCAATCCGGTGCTGTCGAAGGCGATGGACCTGATCATGATCCTGCACGCCGATCATGAGCAGAACGCGTCAACCTCGACCGTGCGTCTGGCGGGGTCCACCGGCGCCAATCCGTTCGCCTGCATCGCCGCCGGCATCGCCAGCCTCTGGGGCCCGGCGCATGGCGGCGCCAATGAGGCAGTGCTGAAAATGCTGACTCATATCGGTAACGTGAAGAACATTCCGGCGTTCCTGGAGGAAGTGAAGGACCGTAACAATCACGAGATGCTGTGGGGCTTCGGCCATCGCGTCTATAAGAACTACGATCCGCGCGCGAAGATCATCCAGAAGGCCTGCCACGACGTGCTGACCGAACTGGGGATCAAGGGCGATCCATTGCTGGACCTGGCGGTGGAACTGGAAAAGATCGCGCTGAACGACAAGTACTTCGTCGACCGCAAGCTGTATCCGAACGTGGATTTCTATTCCGGCATCATTCTGAAGGCGATGGGCTTCCCGACCAGCATGTTCACCGCGCTGTTCGCGGTGTCGCGCACCGTCGGCTGGGTGGCGCAGTGGAAGGAGATGATGGAGGATCCGGGTCAGCGCATCGGCCGTCCGCGGCAGGTTTATACCGGCGCCCCGCAGCGCGATTACGTGCCGATGCCGAAACGAGGATAACGCACAGGCCGGTCTCCAACCGTCATGGCCGGCCGGTTCGCCTGGGCATCAGGATAAGCATCGCGGACCGCGGGTTTCGCGCGCACCGTCGTCAGCCTCGGGCTCGGACCGGTCCGCGACTCGTCATGGTCTCGGCCTGGGGTTCGATCGCTCTCGTCATCGCGTTGATGGGATGACCCGGTCACGCCGCGCCATGGCGAACAGGCGACGATGTCACGACGTGCGCCAACGAAAATTCCCGCTTCGGGGGCTCAACCCGAGGATCCGTGGGCTCACGCTCGACGCCAGAGCAAGATTGCTTCAAGTTGAAGCGATCATGCTCTGGCGTAATTGTGTTTGAGAGCGTGATTCACGCTTTCCGACTGACCAGCCGCAAGCGATCACGTCCTGATATGATCCATTTCGCGCGTCGATTGTTGCCTGGGTCAGGCCCGAGCATGACGTTTTTGGGTGATTTCGGGCGCATCCCAAACCGCATCGTAACGCCTGCGCGGCCGGGCCGAGGACAACAAGCGTGACAAGACGCCGGCCGGACACCATAACCGGCGTTGACTCTGCCCCCGTGCCATGGCCACGCGGCGCGGCGTGAACCAAGGGGCTTGAGCTATTGTGAATTTGCATTGGGGCGCACTCGCGTTGGCGATCACGACCAGCATGGTCGGACAAACCTTGCTCAAGGCCGGCGCGGGCGCGCCGAGCTTCGTCACACAGTTGTTTGACGTACGAACAATGATCGGTCTCGCTCTGTATGGCGGCTCGGCGATGCTCTACATCGTCGCGCTGCGGAAGATCCCGATGTCGGTGGCGCTGCCCAGTACCGCCGTTTCCTACGTCGTCGCGGCTTTGATCGGGCATTATGTCTTCGCCGAAGCCCTCGGCATCCCCAAAATGGCCGGCATCGGCATGATTTGCCTGGGCGTGCTGATGCTGACGATCGGCTGAGCCCTACCCGGTCTCCCCGTCTCGCCGGGCCACCTGTTTCATTGTGGCGGGCTTCACGTTCCGGCGTTCGACGACTCCGGTGGGAAGCACCAGCGCCCGGCCGGAACTCGCGAGACCCATGTTGAGGCGGAGATCGAGCGGCTGGCCACGCGCCGGCTTAACGGGCTTCCGCGCGAAATCAGCATAAGTGGCCGATGCCGGGCGGAACGCCCCATAAACGTTCGAGGCCGGGAGAAACGCCCGATAGGCCATGTTCGGCGCGATCTGGACCGGCCCCGCCGCCGCGAATGGCGCGTAGATCATCGGCAAGCCGGAGATCCGCGCCGGGAGCGCGGGCAGCGGTTGGAAACTGAGCTTCGCCAGCACCGCCGGATCCTTCGGGTTCCAGGTGGCGACGACCTGGTCGCGATACGGCTCACCCACTCCGGGCGTGCGCGAATGGTAAGCGGCGATCGCCGTGCCCCAGTCACCCAACGAGGCGAACAGCGCCTTGAGGAAGCCACCGGCGTAAGTGGCATTGCGGGTTGGATCGAACGCCTCATCCAGCGACGCGAAGGCGTTTGGATGGTGCATCAGGTTGACCTGCATGCAGCCGACATCGATCGACTGCGCGCCGCTGCCTTGGAAGCCCTGGACCGCCGCGACCGCCTCCTGCCTGGAGGTATAGAAGTGGCCGGCGCCCTCGACATTGATGGTCCAGGGCCAGGGCCGTAACCGGCCGGTGTCCGGGTCGATCCGGCCGGATTCCCGCAAGGCGATGGCGGTCAGCACGCGGGCCGGCAGTTTGGTCTCCGCCTCGGCGCCGGCGATCGCGGCCTCGCACATCGCGTATGGGGTCAGCGGCGGCGCGGGGACCGGTGGCGGATCGGGCTGTTGATGCGCGGGTCGGGCCGTGGCGAGGCCGGGGAGCAATATCAGGCACAAGGCGACACAGCGTATCATGACGCGGGTTTGTGCACGAAAACAGCGTCCTTGCCAGAGCTTTAATGTTTCTGGCTGTTCACTTTTCTCGTGCTGGTTTCATTCAAGCAACCAGATCGCGAATAACCCTTTGGAATCCGACCAGGTTTTCGCGGTGAACCAGCCCGCCGCCTGAATCATCGCCCGCATCCGCGCAGGCGCGTATTTGTAGCTGTTTTCGGTGTGAATGGTCTCCCCGCGGGCGAAGCGGACCGGCTGGCCGGCCACCAGGACCGTGCGGGCGGCGGCGCTGACAAGGTGCATTTCGATCCGGCTCTCGGCGTCATTCCAGACGGCGCGGTGGGCGAACGCTTCGGGATCGCCGCCCAGGGGAAACGTGGCGCCGGCCTCACGGTTCAGGCGGACCAGAAGGTTGCGATTGAACCGCGCGGTGATCCCCGCGGGGTCGTCATAGGCCGGGATCAGGCGCGCCGGGTCACGGCAGGTATCGAACGCCGGGATCAGGCGCGCCGGGTCACGGCAGGTATCGAACCCGAGCAGGAATTTGGCCCCCGTGCCGAGCGTGGTCCGGGCTCGGCGGAGGAAGGCGACCGCCGCCTCGGGTTCCAGGTTGCCGATCGTCGATCCGGGAAAGAACCCCATGATGCCGGTTTCCCCGACGCGCTCCGGCAGGCAGATCGGCCGCAGGAAATCCGCCGTCACCGGCGTGACCGTGAGGCGTGGGCGGCGTACCGCCAGACGGTCGCGCATCGCCCGCAATGCCGGCGCGGCGACATCGATCGGGATGTAGGTGCGGAAGACCCCGTGCCCGGGACTGCTCTGACGCAGCAGCATTTCAGCTTTGGTCTCATCGCTGGCGCCATATTCGACCAGAGTGGAACCGGCGGGCACCAGCGCGGCCACTTCCGGCGCGGTGGATTCCAGCAGACGAAACTCGGTGCGCGTGAGGTAGTATTCCGGCAATTTCGTGATTTCGTAGAAAAGACGACAGCCTTCCTCGTCATAGAACAGGCTTGGCGGCAAGGTCTTGCGCGGCGCCAGCAGACCTTGAAGCGCCGCCTCGGCCACCTGGCCCGTACTGGCGGCGGCGGGATCGGGAGCGAGCATGAGGTCGCCGGCGGTGGCGCGCCCCGTCGGTATAGGCTCCCGGGCCGGGCGAACCCCAGAGAGCGCGATGGACGTATCGGGGCGGTCCTCATCGTCATATGTCATGGGGTTTCCTGTCAGGCGTCGCGCGCCAGCCGGAGGCCGGTGAACTGCCAGCGTTTGTCGGGATGAAAGAAGTTGCGATAGGTCGCACGCGCATGCCCAGGAGGCGTCGCCAGCGAACCACCCCGCAACACCATCTGATTGATCATGAACTTGCCGTTGTACTCGCCGACCGCGCCGGGCGCTGGCCGGTAGCCGGGATAGGGGCGATACGCACTGTCGGTCCATTGCCACACATGGCCGGTCAGCTCGCGCAGGTCGGGATGGTCGGACGCCGCCTCCCATTCGAACTCCGTCGGCAGGCGTGCGCCTGACCAGCGCGCGAACGCATCGGCCTCATACCAGCTGACGTGGCGTACCGGCGCGGCGGGATCGAGCGGCGCCAGCCCGCCTGGTCCCATTTGCAGGCAGGCGCCGTCGCGGTTTCGCCAATGCTCCGGCGCCGACCAGCCGGCGCTTTGCACCACGGCCCACCCGTCCGACATCCAAATGGACGGTGTGCGATAGCCACCATCTTCGATAAAGCTGAGAAACTCGCTGTTGCGGACCAGGCGATTGGCGATATGGAAATCCGCCAGCAAGGTCTCGTGCGCGGGTGTTTCGTTGTCGAAGCAAAACCCATCGCCGTCGTGGCCGATCCCGGTGATGCCACCGGCACAATGGGCGAACCGTGTCGGACCCGGATCGTACGCCGGCTCGCGCCAGTCCGGCATCAGGGCAGGCGCCAGCGGATTCTTCGAGAATGCGTCGAGCATGTCGGTGATCAGCAATTCCTGGTGCTGCTGCTCATGCTGCAGGCCGAGTTCGACGAGGTTCAGCGCTGGCTCCGGCGCGTGCGGCAGATACCGCCGCATCGCGTCGTCGACATGGGCGCGATAAGCCGCGATTCGCGACGTTTCGGGCCGGGTCAGCAGGCCACGCATCGGCCGCGGATGGCGGGCGCCGACGGCCTCGTAATACGAGTTGAACAGAAAGCGAAAATCCTCGTCGAATACGCGATGGTTTCCGCCTGAGGCACGCAGGACGAATTCCTCGAAAAACCAGGTGACGTGCGCGCGGTGCCATTTGGCCGGGCTCGCGTCGGGCATCGATTGGACGCACTGGTCCTCGGGCGTCAGTGGCGCGGCGAGTGCCTCGGTGCGGGCACGGATCGTTTCATAGCGCTGACACAAGGATGCGGGCAACGAAGAGCCGGGCATCGACGCCGAAGGGACATCATCCATCAGCCAAAGGCTTTCTGTTTATGTTCAATCCTCATTCGGCGGTTCCCAACGCCGCCCGAGGGTCCAGCAGCATTCTCGGGCTCGACCCGAGCATCGCTGGAAACCCACACCGCGCCAAACGATTTGCGACGACCGGGGGGCGTGGCAGATGCTCGGCCGCGTTTTGCCCTGGAGCGTACACGGTCACGCCTGGCATTGACGGAAGCGGATTTCGGCGCGGCCAGACCAGGAAATGCGCTGATCACCGCAGGCTGCTGGCCAGTCAAGGCGCGGTCGCCTCGGGGATGACCGCGGTCGCCTCGATTTCGACTTTCGCGTTTGGCAAAACCAAAGCAGTGACACCGACCAATGTCGAAGCCGGGCGGTGCTCGCCGAAATACCGTTGCCGCGCGGGATTGATCTTCGCCCGGTCGTTGATATCGGTGAGGTAGATATTCACCTTCACCACGTGCGTCGCATTGGCGCCCGCCGCGGTCAGGCACGCGTCGATACTGGCCATCGCGAGCTCCGCCTGCGTCACGACATCATCCGGAACCGAGCCATCCGCCGCCACGCCGATGGCACCCGACACCCAGATCAGATTGCCGGCCCGCGCGACGTGGCAGTAATGACTGACCGGCGGCAACTGGCCTTGCACCATCAGCCGTCGGATCGCGGTCATGTTGACAACTCCATGGCTTTCGCCCGCGCGAGAGCCGCCTGCTCACGCGCCATTTCGGCGCAAAGACCGGTGTACAGCGTCGGATCAAGCAGTACCCGCATCGCCGCCGGATCAACGCGCGACGAAACCCGCTGATCGGCCATCAACAGGTCCGAAAAGGACTTATTTTCGACAAACGCCGCCTGCGCCGCGTCGTACACCACGTCGTGCGCGTGTTGGCGGCCAATTGCTTTACCCAGATCAAGCATCACCGCCTCGGCCATGATCAGTCCATGACCCAGGTCAAGATTGGCCCGCATGCGTTGCGGGTCAAGCGCGAGGCCGCGCAAAATTTCGCCGAGGCGCGCGAGAATGTCGCCCATCGCGATGCAGGTGCGCCCTTCCGCCGCGTCCATGATCAGACTGGTGGTGCGATCGGCCTCATGTTCGGTCATCATCGCTTCGAGCGCCAATGGCACCATCGCGCGCACCTCCGCCGCCGCCGCGATGATGTCCTGACACAGTTTCGGATTGCGCTTCTGCGGCATGGTCGAGCTACCAACGGTGCCAGGCGGCACGGGTTCCTCGACCTCGCCGAACTCGGTCTTCATCAGGGTATAGATTTCCCGCCCGATCTTGCCCGAGGTCGCGGCGACCAGGCCGAGGACACATATATTCTCCGCCAGGTGGTCGCCAAGTGCGCGGGACGGCACCGCCATCGTGCCGAAGCCGAGGATCTTGCCGATGCCCGCCTGCACCGCCGGACCCTGCTGGCCGAGCGAGGCGAACGTCCCCGCTCCTCCCCCCAACATGGACACGAACAGCCGCGGAGACAGATCGCGCAGCCGGTCGCAATGGCGCAGGAATTCGTCGATCCAGACGGCGACCTTGTAGCCGAAGGTGGCGGGCACCGCGTGCTGACCGTGCGTGCGGCCGGGCAGCGGCATGTCGGCGCCCCGCTCGGCGAGGTCGGCCATCGCCGACAACACCTCCCCGATCTGGCGCAGGAAGATGCCGTGCGCCTGCCGCAGCACCAGCAGATCACCGGTTTGGGTGATGTTCTGCGTCGTCGCGCCCCAATGCACCCAACCGCCATGCGGCTCGCCCACGATGCGGCTGAGCTCCCACACCAATGGCACGATGGTGTGGCCGGTGCGGGCGAAGCCCTCGTCGATGCGGGCCCGGTCCATCAGCTCCAGCTTCGCTTGGGCCGCGATCGCGTCGGCCGCCGCCGCCGGGATGATCCCGAGCTTTGCCTGCGTGCGGGCCAACGCGACCTCAACGTCGAGCCAGGCCTGCCAGCGGTTTTCCAGTTGATAGAGAGCGCGGATGCCCGGATCCGCGACGCGGGCGGCGGTCGGGAGAGTGTCACTCATGAAGCCTCGGATTGTTGTTGTGGAGACGTTAACGGATCGGCCCTGAGGGGGCAAATCCCCCGACTGGGCGGGCGCGCTGGCGGGAGCAAGCGCCGGAGCTTCGCCCCGCGAGACCCCACCAAGGGGCGCTGCCCCATAGGCGCTAAAATAACGCTTGACCCGGCGCGAATCGGTACGATTCTGGGGGCAGATGCAAAACACAGCATCT
>CALFNB010000254.1 GCA_937902425.1 uncultured Acetobacteraceae bacterium
ACCAAGGCGAGGCCCGTTCGAAAGGACGGGCCTCTTCTTTTGCCCACGCCTCGGTCGTTTCAGGCGGCGGCCTACGGAGAGGCGATGTGCGAAATCGCCATCGGGTTGCCCGTTTGTTGGCCAGAAATCCTGGCAATACTTTTGAAAATGCTGTATGGTTCCATCTCAGGGCAACCACGACGTTTTAAGGTGCTCCCATGTATGGCAATCCTCAGGGACGATTGAACAATGAGGTCCAGGACCTCCGTCGTCACGGCGGCCGCTGGCTAAAAGAAAAGCGCGAGCACGCCGGTCTCTCGCAACGCGAACTGGCGGAGCGAGTCGGAGCTGAGTATTACACCTTCATCTCGCAATTGGAGACCGGCCGAGGCCGCATCCCGCCGGACCGCTATCAGGTATGGGCGAAAGCGTTACTCATGGACCCACGCGATTTTGTTCGCGATCTCATGCGGTTCTACGATCCGGTGACCTACGGCATCCTGTTCCCTTCGGGCGGCGAAACCCGGGACGTCGCCTGATCAGATGGGGACCGCTCAGCTATTTTCGTTTGTCCGGCGCCGCGCTCCGCCGGACTGGTCCGCGCAGGACATCGCGGAGTTTTACCGCGTCGAGGCCATTCTGGCGCAATCGGGCCTGCAAGTCACAAGCGCGCGCGGGCTGACCGACGAGGGCGATCCGTGGTTCGTATTCTGCCGCGCCGACGACGATGAGGTGATCATCCATTTCGCCCGCATTGATGGGCGTTATATCATCAGCTCACCGGCTTATTGCGGCAATGCCGCCGGGTACGACTTCCGCACCCTGGTTCGCGCCATGATCGAGCGTCACCCGGTGCTGCGGCCAAAGCCCAGTGGCGACAATCTGTATCTGCATCCGGCGGCTTTGCTGGTCATGCTCGTCGCCACCGCGTTCCTGAAATCCGGCCATGCCGCCGAGGCCGCATCAACCAACGGATCAGGCGGCGGAGCTGGCGCTGGGTCCGATGCGGCAGCCGATACGAAATCGCGTGTCGCGGCAGCCGCGTCCGGGACGTCAACCGCCGCAGCTTCAATCACGTTGGACGCCACGCAGGAGACGCTGCTTCTGTCGGCGATCAACGCGGCGATCGTGGCATCGGTGCCGCAGCACACCATCATCACCGAAGCGACTTCGTCGGCGGCTTTTCTCGGACCTGATGCCTCCGATCAGCCGCAGACGACATTGACGAGTGCCATGGTGATGGATCGGCCGCACGATGCGCAGGTGGCGGGCTCGAGCGGCATGACCCCGACGGCCTCGCCACAGTATGTCATCGTCGCGCTGGTGGATTCAACCACCAACACACCGTCGCATACCGCCCCTCCGACCGATACGGTGGCGGTGAAGCTGAGTTCGCCGGAACCACTGCATTATCAGCCCCTGCCGGATACGTCGTCACTCGCGTCCTCGGTAGCTCCGGTTGGCGTGACGCTGGATGCAACCGCCGCCATACAGCATGTATCATTGTCCGGGTTGGCCTACATTCCACAAACCGACAAGGGACTGTTGCAGGCCCTGGGCGTCCCCGAGATGGTTGCTTATACTCCCACGGCACCGGCGGCGATTTCGACGGTCATCCAAGGTGGCGCCCATACAGCCGCGGCCAACACAGGCGCGGGGTCGGCATCCTCCACCGAGCCGCCCAAACCCGCCGCATCGACGAATATTGTTTCGGAAACCGTGCACCTGCCCGCGGATCCCGGTTCGGCAGCGGCGCAAATCGCGACCGCTCCCACCACGGTTCCGGATATCGCCACGGTCATGCATATTGTCCAGTTGTTCCAGGCGGTTGAGGTCCAGCCGACCGTGCTGCTCACCGGCCATGGCGCGATCTTTTACGATGCGGCCGCGATCAACTCGCAGTACAGCGCGGTGACATCGGTGACCTACGATTTCGGCGATGGTTTCTCGATCAGTCTGGTTGGCGTCCCGGCGGAATTGACTCACGCTGGCGCGCACATGTAAAGGGTACGAGTCGCAAGGGTTGGCTGGTATGCGCATGCGCGATTCCCCATGCGGACGCCTTGAAAAATAGGAATACGTCTGGCAGTCCGTGGACAATGTAAGGGTCCGCCTCAACGGGCACGACAGTACAAAGTGCTCGTCTCCGCCATATCCCGACGCGAATCCGGTGGCAACATTCAGGTGTGATTCAGACCCGTGGAATACTTCCGATGAACGCGAAACCGCTCATGATTAAAGGTCCCGCCGGCAACACACCGCCGCTGAGGGACGGTCTGCGGGCAATCGCGCCGACGGTACGAAGCGTCTTGCTGTTCAGCCTGTGCATCAATGTGCTGATGTTCGTCAGTCCGCTTTACATGCTGCAGGTCTACGACCGCGTCATGAGCAGCCGCAGCGTTGGCACTTTAATCGCGATCACGGTCATCGCCGGCTTTTTGCTGGCCATGTACGGGCTCCTTGAAATGACACGAACCCGCGTGCTGGTGCGCGCCGGTATGATGTTCGATGAAAAGATCGCGGAACCGGCCTTCAATGCGATCCATCGCGGCATGTTGCGCCGACCGGGCGGGAATCTTGGGCAAGGGCTCCGTGATGTGGACACGCTGCGGGAGTTCCTGACCGGCGCCGGGTTGCTCGCGTTCTGCGACGCGCCCTGGTTTCCGGTATTCGTTTTTGGCGCGTTCTTATTGCATCCGTGGTATGGCTGGATCGCGATCGTCGGCAGTATCGTGATCTGGGGCCTGACCCTCCTGAACGAGGTCCTCACTCGACGCGACCTCACGGAAGCCACGGCCGCCAGTATGGTCGCCTCGCAGCGTGCCGCCACGACGTTTCGCAATATCGAAGTTCTGCAGGCCATGGGGATGCTTGGCGCGCTGCGTTCAATCTGGTCCGGCGTCCATCTTACCCACCTGGGCTGGCAGGCCCGCGCCAGCGATCGGGCCGGCACGCTGATGGCGGGCACGAAATTCTTCCGCACGTTCTTGCAGACCGCCATTCTCGGGGTCGGCGGTTATCTCGCCATCCAGCGGGAGATTTCGCCAGGCGGGATCATCGCCGGCTCGATTATCATTGGCCGGGCGCTGCAGCCGATGGAACTGGCCGTTGGCAACTGGAAGGGCTTCGTGGCAGCCCGTGGTGCATACAAACGACTCCGGGAATTGTTCGAACTGGCCGGGACCCAGCCCGCCCAGATGCCGTTGCCGAAGCCACTCGGCGCGGTTAGCGTCGAAAGTGTTCTGGCGGCGGCGCCAGGACAAAGAACCGCGATTCTGCGTGGGGTAAACTTTCTTCTCCCGGCGGGTGAGGTGCTCTGCATCGTCGGACCAAGCGGTGCCGGCAAGACGACCCTTGCCCGTGTCCTGACCGGCATCTGGCCTATCGCGAGCGGTGCCCTGCGCCTGGACGGCTACGACCTGTCGCAATGGGACCCGCAGGAACTCGGCCAGTACATTGGCTATCTACCGCAGGATGTGGAGCTGTTCTCCGGTACGGTCGCGCAGAACATCAGCCGGTTCCAGGATGCGGCCAATCCGGAGGACATAATAGCCGCTTCGACCCTCGCTGGCTGCCATGAGGTGATCCAGCAGATGGCGGACGGGTACAACACGCAGATCGGCGACGGCGGACAAGCCTTGTCGGGTGGGCAACGGCAGCGGGTGGCGCTGGCGCGCGCGCTGTATGGCAATCCGAGCCTTGTTGTGTTGGACGAACCCAACTCGAATTTGGATTCCGCTGGTGAGGACGCGCTGACGCAGGCGATCCGGGCGCTGAAGACCACCGGGACGACAGTTGTGCTGATCACGCACAAAATCAACATCCTGGCGACCGCCGACAAAATCCTCGTGATGGCCGGTGGGGTTGTTCAAAGTTACGGCCCGCGCGATGAGATTCTCAGCAGGCTGGCGGGTCCGCGCGCGGTGCCTTCGCCGCCCACCCAGCAACCCGCGACGCCGGCTAACACCGCGACAACCCAGTTCGCCCATATCTCTCCTGGAGTGGCTCGATGAGCGCGAGCGTCGTCAGCGTTCCGAAAGCCGGCGACTGGCATCGGCCCGCCCGGTTTGGCTACGTCGTGATCTTTCTGACCTTCGGAGTGGGCGGGCTGTGGGCGACCCTCGCCAAGGTCAGTGACGCGGTGCTGGCACCGGCCTTCGTCGTGGTCGAGACCAACCGAAAGACGGTGCAACACCTGGAAGGGGGCATCGTCAGCGAAATCCTGGTGAAGGAAAACGACCAGGTGACCCAGGGTGACGTTGTTGTGCGATTGAGCAATATCCAGGCGAAGGCCTCCCTTGCGACCGTGCGGAATCAGCTTATCGCCGCCGAGGTTCAGGAGGCGCGACTGATGGCCGAGCGCGATCAGAAGCCGGAGATTGTCCTGCCCCAGGATATTCTGGACCGCGTTGGCGATCCGGTTGTGTCCCATGCCGTGGCCGACCAGGAGGCGGCCTTCCAGGACCGCCGGCGTTCGATGCAAGGACAGATCGACGTACTCGAGTCACGCATCCAGGGACTCAAGACTGAGATGCAGGGCCTCAGCATCGAGCAAAACGCAACTCAGCGAGAAGTCGTGTTGATTGATCAGGAACTGGTCGGTTATCATCAGTTGCTGGACAAGCATCTCATGCAATTGACGCAGGTGCTGGACAAGGAGCGTGAGAAGACGCGTCTGCAGGGCATTATCGGCCGTTCGATCGCCGACCAGGCCAAGGCACAGAACACGATTGGCGAAGCCAACCTCAATATCGAGGCGATAAAGCACAAGTTTCAGGAAGAAACGGCGGGAGGAATTCTGGACATTCGTCAGAGGATTTCCGACCTCACCGAGAAAATGGCGGTGACGACTGATATCATGCAGCGGATCGATGTCCGCGCTCCGGTTTCCGGGCATGTGCAGGATTTGAAAGTGTACAGCGCTGGTCAGGTGGTTCATGGTGGCGAACCGCTGATGCAGGTCGTGCCGAATGATGAGAGGCTGGTCGTCCACACCCATTTCTCACCCACCGACATCGACCGGATCCAAAGGGCGTCGCGCGTCGAGGTACGTTTCCCTTCATTTCATGCGCGGACCACGCCGGTCATTCTCGGTGAAATCGCATCGGTCTCATCGGACCGGATGACCGACGAAGCGACCCACCAACCTTATTATCTTGGCGTGGTATCGGTGAACAAACTGCAAATCCCTGAAGAATTGCGAGACCGTATCAAGGCGGGTATGCCGGCCGAGGTGATCGCGCCTCTGGGTGATCGCAGTGTGCTGAGCTATTTGGTGTCTCCGCTTCGCGAGGCGTGGCACAATTCGCTGCGCGAAGAATAGACCTCACAGGCGCCGGTTCGGGGCGATCGCATGTACGACACGCTGGAATGCCGACCAGCCGAAACATGGGATGCCGATCAGGTCCGCGTTCGCGTGGTGGACGGAACGGAATCCGATTGCCGCGGATGGGAGGGGCATATTGTTCCTAAAGAATAACGAATGGATTGATTTCTCCGAACTGGAACGGCGCGTCACGTTGGAAATCGGGAAACTTGCTCGCGCCGCGGTGGCTTCGCCAGAACGGACGCCGTCATGGCAACCGGACTCGTCGCGCGACACAGGGACCGCCACCGCGGCCATGATCGGGGAGAGCCAGATGCAATCTAAACCCGCACGCCGTCGATCAATTTGGCGTTCGCTGTCGCATTTGATGTGGGGCTTTTGCCACCTTCCGACTGTGCTGCGGCGTGCGATCGCGGGCGTTTATACCGCCGAATATGCTCGATCAGCGGTGGAACAACTGAGGCAGATCACCGATGCGCTGCAAACACGCGCGGCGTCCACCGAACGGACGGTTGGATTTCTCGTCGGGAATGGTGATCCGCGCGATCTGCCCGCCGAAATTGACGAGCTGCGCCGTGATCTTTCCACCAGGTTCAATGAGATGGAACACTGGCGCCGGGCTTCCGGCGACACGGCCGCCAATCTGCTCACCAGGATCGAGGAACTCGCCGCTCAATCGTCGCGGGACCTCGCCGCTCAATCGTCGCGGGACCTCGCCGCTCAATTGTCGCGGGATCTCGCCGCTCAATTGTCGCGAGACCTCGCCGCTCAATCGTCGCGCGTTAACGAACAAGCGGCCATGGTAAAGCGTGAAGTGATGTTTCAACAGCGGCAGCTGACACGCCTGGCGATCCCTTCCGCGGTGCAGTCTCCGCAAGCGGCCGCCGCGGTTCTGAGACAACGACACGACTCGCTTTACGCGGCGTTCGAAGACGTTTTTCGCGGCAGCCGGGAGGACATCATCGAACGTCTCGCCCTGTACGTCGAAAGGCTGACGGTGGCGGGCTCCGGTCAACCAGACAAACCGGTTGTCGATATTGGGTGTGGCCGGGGCGAATGGCTGGAGCTGCTGCGGCGGGAAGGCCTCTCCGGGTATGGAATTGATATCAATATGATCATGGTGGAACGCTCCCTGGCGCTCGGACTGGATGCCCGCCATGCCGATCTCATGACCCATCTTCAAGGGCTCAGAGATGCCAGCCGCAGCGCCGTGACGGCATTCCATGTCGTGGAGCATCTGCCGTTCGAAACGCTGGTCGATTTCCTTGATGAATCGCTACGGATCCTGATCCCTGGCGGAATTCTGATCCTTGAGACGCCCAATCCTGAAACCATGCGAGTGGGAGCCTCGACGTTCTACAACGATCCCACCCACCGTAATCCCCTGATGCCGGCTGTACTGCAATTTGTTGTCGAGCATCGCGGTTTCAGCGATGTCGAAGTTCTCAAACTCCATCCTTTCGTTCAAGGACTGCTGAACGGCAGTTCGGAAGACGCCCAGTTGCTTAATCGCGTGCTGTTCGGGCCACAGGACTTCGCGATTATCGCGCGACGCGTGTAACCTGCTGTTGATTGCGAAGCAGAGCAAAAAGGGAAATCGATCTTGCACCCTCGGGCCATCCATCAATTCCACGCGGGATCGGCTTATGGTGATGGTATCACCAACGGCATGTTCTTCATCCAGAAGATATTGCGAGAATCAGGATATCATTCGAATATCTACTGCATTCACGTAGATCCGGTTCTTTCGGATCGTATTCTCCCCTATGCAAGCCATGAGGATAACGCCGAGGATCTGCTGCTCGCGCATTATTCGCTTGGATCGGATGACGATGCCTGGATCACGACACGGCGGTCGCCGCGCGTTCTCGTTTATCACAACATCACGCCGGCGTATTTCTTCCCGGATGGCAGTCGGCTGAAAGAACTGGCCGAAGCCGGCCGCCGGCAAATTGACCAGTGGGTAGCATCAAGGATATTCGTCGGTGCGATCGCGGATTCAGTGTTCAACGGCGCTGAGTTGTTGATGGCGGGCTTTCCTTCCGTGGCGAATATCGGGCTGCTCGTGGATCTGGAACGCATCAGAACGAACGCCTGGAGCGGCGACATTGCCCCGGAGATTGTGGGGGCGCGCAATCTGTTGTTCGTAGGCCGGGTCTGTGAGCATAAGAATCAGTTGGATCTTGTGCGAATGATGCGGCATCTGGGCAGGATTTCCGATGTGCCCGTGCGCCTTTTGTTGGTTGGATCCACCGCTTCGGACGGATACGAAGCGGACATTCTCCGCTACATTGACGCGCTTCCCGGCGCCGATCAGGCGCGGCTGTTGGGCCGGCGCAGCGACGAAGACGTCTATGCACTCTATCGGGCAGCCGATCTTTATGTTTCGTTTTCACAGCATGAAGGTTTTGGCATGCCTCTGGTCGAGGCCATGGCGTTCGATTTGCCGGTTCTGGCGCATTCAGCGGGTGGGATCGCCGCGACACTCGGCTCGGGCGGTCTTATCCTGAACGACGCCACGCCGGAAAGCATGGCGGTCGCCGCCAGCCTGATCCTCCATGAACCCGGTTTGCGGCGCGGGATCATCGAAGGACAACGCACCTCGCTGGCACGCTACGAGCGGCCGGTTCTTGTCGATGCGTTTGAGCAATATTTACGCAGGCTCGGTTTCGAGGTGACGTTTGAAAGGGCAGCACGGTCGACGGCTGTCCGGTCCCGATCATGGTCCGTTGAAGGGCCGTTCGACAGCTCCTACAGCCTCGCTGTCGTCAATCGAGAACTCGCGAAGGCTCTTGCCTGCTCAGGCGAGGTCGTCGCGCTGACATCGCGCGACGGGCCTGGGCTGTTTGAGCCCAATGGCTCCTTCCTGAAGGCCAATCCCGATATCGCGGCCATGGTGGAACGTGGCCGGTCCGGAACACCCGCCGATGTGTGCCTGCGTAACCAGTTTCCCCCGCATGTCGCGGATATGCGCGGTGCCGTGCGAGTCCTCGCCAACTACGCCTGGGAGGAGAGCGCGTTTCCAATCAGCTGGGTACGCGAATTCAATGCGTCTCTTGATCTTATCACCGTAACGAGCCGATTTGTCGCCAAGGTGCTGCGGGACAACGGCGTACATGTGCCGATTGAGGTTGTTGGCAACGGCATCAATCAGATTCTGACTGATCTGGCCCCGTCAAGGGTCACGCAAACCAGCTCCGATCCATTCAGGTTCTTGCATATCTCATCGGGATTTCCCCGCAAGGGAATCGATGTGCTGCTCAAGGCGTGGGGCAAGGCATTTACCCGAAGCGACAGAGTTCAACTTGTTATCAAGACGTTCCCAAACATTCATAATCGTATTGACGACGATCTGGTTCAATTTCAAGCGGAATATCCGGATGCCGCGCCGGTCACGGTGATCAACGAAGACCTCAGCCTGGATAGGCTACGAGGGCTTTACGCGGATGCCGGTGCGCTCGTGTTTCCCTCGCGCGGCGAAGGCTTTGGTTTACCCCTCGCGGAAGCGATGGTACTGGGCAAGCCGATCATTACAACGGCTTATGGTGGGCAGGGCGATTTCTGCACCACCGCGACGAGTTGGCTGTGCGACTACAGCTTTGCCTATGCCTCGACCCATTTGGGTGTGTTCGATTCGGTGTGGGTCGAACCGGATCCAGAGTCGCTGGCCCAGGCGATGCGGGATGTGTTGTCGGCGACTTCGGTGGAACGCGCGCAGAAGGCTGGGGCCGGCCAGGCCCATATCCTGTCGGATTATACCTGGGATCGCGTTGCACAACGCACGCGAGCCGCGATCGCGCGGATCCGCCAGCCATTGACACCCAAGGACCTTCACCTGCCGGTGATCGGTGTCATATCTACCTGGAACAGCCGGTGCGGTATCGCCGACTATACGCGGTCTCTGGTCAGTGGCATCGAACCGGAACGATTGAGGGTCTTCGCCAACAAAGTGTCTGAAGTCGTCAGGCCGGATGAGGATTTCGTGCGCCGTTGCTGGGCCCAGGGTTGGGATGATTCGCTCAAGGACTTATTTCAGGAGATTCGCGGCGCGAATATCGATGCGGCTGTCATTCAGTTCAACTTTGGATTTTATCGGTTGGCTGCGTTGGAATGGCTCATTGAACGGTTGCACGACCAGGGCATTCTCGTATTCATCACTCTGCATTCGACGATGGATGTCATCAAGCCGGATATCACGATCCAGCTCAGTGAAATTCAACCGGTACTTGCCCGCGTGTGCCGGCTGCTCGTGCATTCCGTACATGATCTCAACCGCCTCAAGGCGATCGGTCTGATCGATAACTTAACGCTCTTTCCAATGGGCTTGCCGACGCCGTTCAGTGGCGATCGCGCCGCCAAACGGCGGTCACTCGGCCTGGAGAACAAGACGGTCATCGCCAGTTTCGGCTACCTGTTGCCGCACAAGGGACTGCGCGAGCTGATCAATGCCGTCGCGTTGCTGCGGGAGAAAGTTCCGGGAGCGCATCTTCTGATGTTGAACGCGCTCTATCCCGACCCGGATTCGTACAAAGAAGCGCGGGCCTGCCAGGCGGCGATCGCCGCGCTGCGGCTTGAGGAACATGTCACGCTGGTCACGGACTTTTTGGAAGAAGATGAGTTGCTGGCTCGTCTCGCGGCAGCGGATGTCATTGTCTATCCGTATCAGCAAACGCAGGAATCAGCGAGTGCCGCGGTAAAGCTGGGACTGAGTTCGCTCGTGCCGGTCGCCGTGACACCTCTGCCGATTTTCGCCGACATCGCGACCGTTGGTTTCACGCTACCGGGAATGGCGCCAGC
>CALFNB010000255.1 GCA_937902425.1 uncultured Acetobacteraceae bacterium
TACTCCATGAATTGAACGTCGAACGCAGCGACTCATGGACAGGGGATTCGGGCAAGGCTTCACGAGTCAAGATCAAGGGCCCCTGGTATAACAGGCACAAATCCTGACGCCGCCCCGAACCTGGAGCCGCCGGTCAGAAAGTCGTGATCGTGCTGTCCGCGACCAGGTAAGCAAGGGTGTAACACGGAGCACGCGAAGGCCACGGGAGCGCACGAAGCAGAAAGATTTTTGGGGCGCTTCGCGCGATTGTCCGTCCCAATACCGCGCGAAGCGCCATGCTTGCCTGCTTCGTGTGCTCCGGTGGCCTCCGTGTCCTTGGTGTAAAACCTTTACTGACTTGCTTGCTGTGCTGCGCGCGTGACGTCCCGTCACCCGCGCCTGTCTCGCCCAGGATGTGTGCATGCCGCACGATCGAGCCGAGGATGACGTCGGAGGCTTAAATTTGCTTTCCGCCGCCGACGCGGTCAAGCCGAGCAACGACGTTACTGGGATGCTGAGACCCGCGACTATTTCAACCCATAAAACCGCACGGCGTTGTCGCACATGATTTCGTCGCGCTCCGGCAGATCGTATCGGAACAGAAATCGTTCGGAGATCGTGAGCCAACGTTGATACGGCGTCGACATCTCGATGACCGGCCAGTCGCTGCCCCACATCAGGCGGGACGGTCCAAAGCAATCGCAAATATGCTCGAACCAGGGCCGCATGTCGTTCATCTGCCACTCCGGACCGGCCTCGGTGGCCAGGCCCGAGAGCTTGCAGTACACGTTGCTGTCCTTGGCGAGCCGGGCAAGATCGTCAGCCCAGGGCTGCATGGTTCGGGAGGCGATGGGGGGTTTGGCGGCGTGATCGATGACGATCTTCAGTTTGGGGTGCAGGTTGGTGAATATCTGCATCAATGGCAGATGCCGCGGTTGGATCAGCGCGTCGAAGCACAAGCCGGTTTCGGCCATCGCGTGCAGCGCGGGCTTCGCCTCATCGCGAAAAATCCAGTAGGTGTCGGCGATATCCTGCAACATCGGGCGCAGGCCCTTGATCATCGGATCCTTGGCGCGCTCGTTGATACGTTTGGGCGCGTCGGGCGCGGTCAGGTCGATCCAGCCGACAACCCCTCTCACGAGACCGCGCGACCCGCGAGCGACCTCCAGCAGATAATCCGTTTCCGCCTCGGTCGGCGCGGCCTGAATGAGAACGGTCGCATCGATGTTGTCCAGCAGTGGGCGTAGATCGTCGAGCCCGTAATCGCGGTGGATCGACATGTCCGGTGTGATCCAGTCATAGTCGCCCCGGTCCAGACGCCAGACATGGTGATGCGCATCGACGCGGATCATGGCGGCGAAGCTCCCCTCAATCTTCAGACGCGTTATGGAGGCTGCATACGCGGCCGCCGTCAATCCCCTTCGTCGGGCCTATTTGTCGGGGTTATGCCCGACATGTGTGTGTCTTGGCGCAATTCGTTGCCCACGAAGGCGCGGCCCCGCCTTGCTGTCCGCACCCGCGTCCCGTTCCATGGGATTCGGTATGAGCCAGTCTGCATCATTCAAGTCCTGGTAGCTCTTCAAATTTGTCTGATACCATGAGGCAGCCATGGATGCACGGATATGAACCCTTGATCTGATCAGAATCGATTTTTCTTCCGCACAAAGGTTGACGCCCTGGCCGATGACGTGAATAAGACCCGTTCGCGCATCCCGCGCATCACTTGAACAGGAAAGGAATACCGGGCGCAATTCCTGGCTCATCGCCCCGAGCAAACAACAGAGAGGACTAAAACGTGGCGAAATACATCCTGCTAAGCCTATTGTGCTTAGGCGCTTGCACATCACCACTCACGGCAACAACGATGCCGAAATCGGCAGATCAAAAATCAGACCATTCCACTGCCATAAGAACAGCCCAAGGCCGTGCATCATATTATGGCGGGAGGCGCAATGGAAGAATCACAAGCAGCGGCGCGGTGTTCAATTCTTCCCGCATGACCGCAGCGCATCGAACGCTCCCGTTCGGAACGCGCGTTATCGTAACCAACCTGGAAAACAGTCAGTCATGTAATGTCGAGATCACTGACCGCGGTCCGGCGCGCTGGACCGGCAGGATCATCGACCTGTCCGAAGCCGCCGCGAGATGCCTTGAAATGATCAGATCGGGTGTCGTTCCGGTGAAACTGGATATTCTGGGGTGATCGGAGAAGAGCGGCCAATGCCGCTCGCCTCAACCAACACGGTTCAATGACGCGGATGGGTATGGCACGTCAAATCTGTGGCGCGTCACAACCGTCCGCCGTCCACCACCCACATCTGCGCCGTGCACATCCGGCTGTCGTCCGACGCCAGCCATAACACCATGCGCGCGAGATCCTGAGGGTACACCTTCTCCTTCAGGCATTGTGCCTGCATCAGCCTGGCTTCGGCTTCCGGCGTCAGCCACAGCTCGATCTGCCGCCGCGTCATGACCCAACCTGGAATGACCGTGTTGACCCGGATCTTGTCCGGACCCAGGTCACGCGCCATGCCCTTGGTCAGGCCCTCGACCGCGGCTTTCGCGGTTGTGTAAGCGGGCATCTCACCGTGATTGGTGTGCCAGGAGATCGAGCCGAAGTTGATGATGGACCCGCCGCCGGCGGCGCGCATCATCGGCACCACGGCCTGCAACGCGAAAAACTGGTGGCGCAAATTGGTCGCCATCCGTTCGTCCCAGAACTCGACGGTGACGTCTTCCCAGTTGTGCCGCTGATCGTTGGCCGCGTTGTTCACCAGCACGGTAATCGGACCCAGCTTCTCGCCGGCGGTATTGATCGCCTTCCGCAACGAGCCGATGTCCTTCAGATCGCAATGCTGATAAAACGGCTCCGGATGGCCGGCGTCGCGCACCGACTGCGTCAACGCCACGCCCGCGTCATCGGCGATGTCGACGAACGCGACCCGCGCACCCTGCGCGGCGAAATGCGTGACATGTGAGGCGCCGATCCCGCTCGCCCCGCCGGTGACGAACACGGTCCGGCCGCGCAGGCTCGGATACACCGCGAAACTCTCGCTCATTGCAACTGCTCCATGATGGCGTGGACGATTTCGTCCGGTGGGCCGCCGATCTCGACAGTGATCGGGTCTTCGTCGGGGCCTGGTTCTTCCAGCGTGCGAAACTGACTGTCGAGCAACGCCGGCGGCATGAAATGGCCTTGCCGCGCTTGCATGCGTTCGGCGATCAGTTCTCGCGATCCTTTCAGGTAAACCAGCCGCACGTTCCGCCGATCGCCAATCAGAATGTCGCGATAGGCGCGCCGCAACGCCGAGCACGCGACCACCGCGTTCACCCCGCGGGCAAGATCGGCATCGATCGCCACCGCGATCGCGCGCAGCCAGGGCCACCGGTCTTCATCGATCAGCGGCGTGCCCGACTTCATCTTCTCGACGTTCGCCGGAGGGTGAAACGAGTCGCCCTCCAGCACCGTCCAGTGCTCGGCGGCGGCGAGGCCTCTGGCGATCGTGGTCTTGCCACTGCCAGACACGCCCATCACGACCAGGATGCTCAGGATTTCACGCCTTGGCCGGCGCCTCGACGTGGCCGCCGAAGCCGAACCGCATCGCCGACAACACCTTTTCGGCGAAGGTGTGGTCCTGCCGCGAGCGGAACCGCACGAACAACGAGGCCGCGAGAACTTCAGCGGGCACCGCTTCTTCGATCGCCGCCTCGACGGTCCAGCGGCCCTCGCCGGAGTCTTCCACGACGCCGGAGAACGACGACAACTCCCCATCCTTGGCGAGCGCGGCCGACGTCAGGTCGAGCAACCAGGATGTGACCACGCTGCCGCGGCGCCAGACCTCGGCGATGTCGGCCATGTTGAGGTCGAACCGCTCGTCCGCCGGCAATTTCGGCGAGGCGCGGTTCTTCAGGATGTCGAAGCCCTCCGCCATCGCCTGCATCATGCCGTATTCGATGCCATTGTGGATCATCTTCACGAAGTGTCCGGCGCCGATCGGGCCGGCGTGGATGTAGCCGTGCTCGGCGCGCGGATCGTGGCCGTCGCGGTTGCCGGTCCGCTCGATGGAACCGATCCCGGGTGCCAGCGCCTTGAAGATCGGATCGAGGTGATCGACCGCGTCCTTGTCTCCGCCGATCATCAGGCAATAGCCGCGCTCCAGCCCCCAGACGCCGCCCGAGGTGCCGACATCCAGATAGCGCAGGCCCTTCGCCGCCAGTTCCTTGCCACGGCGCACATCGTCTTTGTAATAGGTGTTGCCGCCATCGATGATGATGTCTCCCTTGCTCATCATCCCCGCCAATTGAGCGATCGTGTCTTCGGTGATCTTGCCGTGCGGCAGCATGACCCACACCGCGCGCGGTGAGCCCGACAGTTTCGCGACCACGTCCGCCAGCCCCGAGGCTGGGGTCGCGCCGTCCGCGCCCAATCCTTGAACCGAGGCCGGATTGGCGTCCCATACGACGGTGGAGTGGCCGGCGCGCATCAGCCGCCGGGAAATGTTCGCGCCCATGCGGCCGAGGCCGAATACGCCGATTTGCATGCTGCTTTCTCCATTGCCGTCCGTGTCATCCCACCGCGCCGGGCTTCGTCGCGCTCCGCCTGGCCGAGCTATCGTGCCACGGCCGCCGCGTTGGGCCAATCTGCCTCCATCGCCTCGCCTCCATCACCGGGGTGCCGACGCCGTCCCGTCATGGCGTGAGGCAGACCCGCGGGGTCGTCAGGTGACATGGGTCGGGTGATCCCGTATGGGCCTCGGCCCGGACGTCGGCTCAGACGTTTCACCTCGAATTCGATTGTCGGAATGGCCCAGGCGGAAATTTCCATCAGCACGCAGGACGGTTTACCGCCGAGCCAACGAGGCATCGCCATGCTCGCGGTGGGCATCGCGGTCGCCATTTCCGTGCTGGTGGGTTCGATCGCCAATATCGCGCTGCCGACGATCGCGCGCGATATGAACGTCACGCCCGCCGAGTCGATCTGGGTGGTGAACTCCTATCAACTCGCCGTCACCGTTTGTCTGATGCCCTGCGCGTCATTGGGCGACGTTTACGGGCATCGGCGCGTCTACATCTGGGGTCTGGCGTTTTACACTCTGGGCTCGTTGATCTGCGCGATCGCCCCGACCATGCCCATACTGATCGCCGCCCGTGTCCTGCAGGGACTGGGCGGCGCCGGCATCATGAGCGTCAATGGCGCGCTGATCCGCTTCATTTTCCCCAGAGCGCAACTGGGGCGAGGGGTCGGCTACAACGTCCTCGTGGTGGCGGCGTCCTCGGCGGCGGGACCGTCGGTGGCGGCCGCGATCATGGCGGTCGGATCGTGGCCGTGGTTGTTCGCGGTGCAGGTGCCGTTCGGCGTGCTGTCATGGTGGCTGTCGCTGCGCTACTTGCCGCCGTCGCCGGCCTCGGGACACAAATTCGATCCGGTCAGCGCGGTGTTGAACGCGATCGCGCTTGGCACGTTCATTCCGGGTCTGGATGGCATCGGCCGCGGCCAGTCGGGCACCATGATCCTGGCGGAACTGGCGATCGGCGTCATCGTCGGCACGATATTCGTCAGGCGGCAACTTACGCTTCGCGCGCCGATGCTGCCGGTTGATTTGTTCCGGCGGCCGGTGTTCGCGCTGTCGGTCGCCACCGCCACGTGCGTGCACGGTGCCGCGATGATCACGCTGATCTCGTTGCCGTTCTACTTCCAGTACGTCGAAGGTATGTCGCCGATCGAGATCGGTCTGCTGATCACGCCCTGGCCAGCGGTGCTGGTCGTGGTCGGCCCGATCGCCGGCCGGCTCGCGGACCGTTATCCCGCCGGGCTGTTGGGCGGCCTGGGGTTGGCGGTGATGACCTGCGGGTTGCTGCTCGTGCTGTTCATGCCGGAGCACGTGAGCCGGTTGGACATCGCGTGGCGGATGGCGGTGTGCGGAACCGGCTTCGGCTTTTTCCAGTCGCCCAACAATCGGCTGTTGATTGGCAGCGCGCCGCCGGACCGGGCGGGCGCGGGGAGTGGAATGGTCTCGACAGCCAGGTTGGTCGGGCAGACCACGGGCAGCGCGCTGGTCGCGGTGGTGTTTGGACTGACGCACAACGCGGTGCACCCGGTGGTGCTCGGCACGCACGTGGCCATCGGTGTCGCCGCCGGCTTCGCCGCGTTGGGCACGGCATTGAGTTGGGCGCGGCTGGCGAACCGCTAGCAGCCGGCCTGGCCCACCGCCGCGTATTCCCGGGTCTCCCCGAACGCCAGCACGTCGAAATCCGCTTCGGCCACTCCGGCCCGGTCACGCGCCTCCCGCAACCCCAGTACCGGCGCGTCGATGGCTTCGTCTGTCAACTGGAAAGTGCCGAAATGCATTCCGAGAGTGCGGCGGGCCCCGAGGTCGAGATGCGCGCGCACCGCCTCCGCCGGGTCCACGTGATTGCGCCGCATGAACCAGCGTGGCTCGTACGCCCCGATGGGCAGCAGCGCGAGATCGATGCGCGGGAACCGGCGGCCAATTTCCGCGAAATACGGGCAGTAGCCGGAATCCCCCGCGAAATACACGACCGCGCCTCCGGCCTCGACGACGAAGCCGCCCCACAGGCAGCGGTCGCTGTCATGCAGGCCTCGCGAGGAGAAATGTTGGGCGGGTACATAGGTTACACGCGCGCCGGCGAGTTCCACGCTTTGCCACCAATCGAACTCGACCGCGGAACGAATGTTGGCCTTCGCGAGGTGCCGCGCGTTGCGCAGTCCGGTCGCCACGCGTGGCGTCCAGTGTTTTCGGATTTGACGCAAGGTCGGCAGATCCATGTGATCGTAATGGTTGTGGGTGACCAGGACGAGGTCCACGCCCGGCAATGCATCCAGGCTCTGGCCGGGTCGTCGCACCCGGCGCGGGCCGGCGAAGGAAACCGGGCTGCAGCGCTCCGACCAGATCGGATCGGTCAGCACGCGGACGCCGCCGACCTGCAACAGGAACGTCGAGTGGCCGATGAAGGTCGCGGAAATCCGGTCATACGCGGCACGGCTCGGGGGAGGCAGCACCGGGTCTTCGACGTGCTCCGGCCACGGTTGCTTTTGGCGTGTGCGCCGCCACCGGCGGACCTCGGCGAGGGTCCGGCCGTGGGGGGCATGCGGATTGAAGAACCTGGTTCCGTCGAAGTGATCCGTGCTTCGCGTCACGGGCGAGGTCGTTGTGGGTGTCCCATCCATGGGTCGGTATCCTATGCCATGCCCGGTGGGACAGGCCACGTTCGGACGGTTGTCGCCGCGAACTTGCCATGCTCGGGTCCGTCGTGATTCCTTTGCCTTGCGCGCAGCGGTCCGATGCGGGTCGATGATGTCCAAAGCCGGATCCCGAGCGGCGCGTGGGCCAGTCCGCTCACGGGTCGCCATGGGGGATTAATGTCGCCAGAGGGGCGTCGCCAGAGGGGCCTAGGCGTTCGATCCAGTCGCTTGCCCGCGAGAAGGTGGCCCTGTCTGGGCCGGGGACCATGAAGCGGAACCGGGCCAGGATCGGGCGGATATTCGCGGATTGGGGAAAACCGGGAAAAGTCAGGACGCTGGGGAATAAGCAAGACCATTGGCGCGTCTTGGCAAAATCCCTAGAAGGCACGTGAGATGCCAGATGATTTTCAGGTGGCCTGCAAGCGGGCTCAGGATCGTGTCGGCGAGCGCACCTGGTGGCAGATGACCTCGCATGAACAGGCCGAGGCCATTTACCGGGAGATGCGGGCCATGGATGCCGAGCACCGGACCACGCGACCGCCAGTGATATCGGGCGCCGGTTGCCAATAGATTGGAGTTCCCCACGGGGAGTTCCCCAGGGGGAGTTCCCCAGGCTCTGCCGGGGAGGCGGTACAAGTTTGACGGTTTCGGGGGTATTCTCCGGCTGTCCCTATGCCTGCTCGCGGCGCTCCGCTGGCGGCTTCGACCGTGTGACGGATCAATGCTGATCGGCGACCTGGCCACTGACTACATGGTCCTACCGGTCAGCACGCCAGTTCGCGAGCGCCTGAACAGTGCCAGTACGTGACATCTGGCGCTGCAGCTTGCAATGGAGACGCCGAAGCCGCGCTTTCAGCGCGATGCGTCACACCGCCGCCAGCTTCGTCGGGTGCAGCACCTCATCCAGCTGCGCCTCGGTCAGCAGCCCCGTCAGCCGCGCGAGTTCCCGCACCGTCCGCCCCTCCGCCAGCGCCTGTTTGGCCAGCGCGGCCGCCCTTTCGTACCCCAGCAGCGGCACCAGGGCGGTCACCGTCGATACTCCCGCCTCGATGTGCCGCGCGCATTGTTCCGGCCGGGCCTCGATCCCATTGATGCAACGTTCCGTGAACGTGCCGATCGCGTTCGTCAACAACGCCATCGACGACAGGATATTATGCGCGATCAACGGCTCGAACGCATTGAGTTGCAGTTGCCCGCCCTCCGCCGCCATCGTCACCGCGAGGTCGTTGCCGATCACCTGAAAGCAAACGATGTTCATCACCTCGGGTATCACCGGATTGACCTTGCCCGGCATGATCGAGGACCCGGGCTGCATCGGCGGGATCGCGTATTCGCCAATCCCGCCGCGCGGGCCCGAGGCCAACAACCGAATGTCGTTGGCGATCTTCGACAGCTTGCTCGCGATCCGCTTGAGCACGCCGGAGAACATGACGAAGCCGCCCATGTCCCAGCTCGCCTCCACCAGATTCGCTGATTGTACCAGCGGAAATCCCGATATCCGCGCCAGTTCGGCGATCGCGCGCTTGCCATATGCCGGATCGGCGTTGATGCGCGTGCCGATCGCGGTGCCGCCGAGGTTGACCTCGCACAGCAGCCGGCTCGCTTCGTCCAGGCGCTGGATGTCCTCCCGAATGGTGGCGGCGTAGGCGCCCAGTTCCTGGCCGACGGTCATGGGGACGGCGTCCTGCAATTGGGTGCGCCCAAGTTTCACGATCAGCTTCGTCGCCTCCGCTTTTCGTTCAAACGACCGGGCCAGCCGGTCGAGCGCCTCCGACAGCGGCGCGATCGACAGCAGCACCGACAGCCGGACCGATGTCGGGTACGTATCGTTGGTGGATTGCGAGAGATTGACGTGATCGTTCGGATGCAGGGCCGCGTGGTCCTCGCGCGGGTGGCCCATCAGTTCGAGGCCGCGATGACTGATCACCTCATTGATGTTCATGTTGGTCGAGGTGCCCGCGCCGCCCTGAAACACATCGACCGGAAATTGTTCGTGCCACTTTCCGTTGATGATTTCCTGAGCCGCCGCCACGATCGCGTCGCACCGCTCCCGCGACAGGGCGCCCAGATCGTGGTTCGCCAGAGCCGCCGCTTGCTTCACCATCGCCAGCGCCCGGATCAACTGCGTGTGATGCGCGATCGGGATGCCGGAGATCGGAAAGTTGATGACCGCGCGGGCGGTTTGCGCACCCCAGTACGCCTCAGCGGGGACGCCGATTTCGCCCAGACTGTCGTGCTCGATACGGAAGGCGGGGCCAGGGGCGTCGGTCATGCGTGCATTCCTCATGGTAAGGCGGTCATCACGGTCGCGCCGGCGGCTGACGCCATCGTGTCCGCTCGCCATCAACGCCGCGAGGATCCGCCCGGAATGCAGTTCCCAAGGC
The DNA here is from genome assembly GCA_937902425.1 of uncultured Acetobacteraceae bacterium. Lineage (GTDB taxonomy): Bacteria > Pseudomonadota > Alphaproteobacteria > Acetobacterales > Acetobacteraceae > Rhodopila. Next base: position 9,568 of record CALFNB010000255.1, read on the forward strand.
CCGCTTGTGTCAATGCCCGCGGGTCGCGTGGTGGGATATCACGGTCCTTGACTGGCCTGACGGTGTTGGTAGAAATACCAACATGCGCGCGACTTTGCTGCTTCGGGAACGGCGGGTCCTGGGGGAGCGGCGTTTCGCCGAAATCGTGATCTGGCGACTGCCGGCTCCGGTCGAGGGGAGGGCGCACGCGTTCAAATACCGGCTTGCCTACGTGGTTGACGGCGTTTGCGTGCTTCGTTTCGACATTGAGGCCGGTAAAGGCGATCACAAGCACGTCGGCGAGCGCGAGGAGTATTACAGTTTTCTGACTCCCGAGCGTTTGATCGAAGACTTTTGGTACGAGATTGAAAACTGGAGACCCGAATGACTACCGTCACGATTGGCATTTCGTCAGTGGATGAAACAAAGGCCCGAATGCGCCGCGCGTTCGATGGGGGCACCCAAGGTGCATTCATCAGTTTTCCGTCACTTGATTTGCTGTGGAAGGTGATTACTCCAAGGCGGTGGGAAATGCTGAGGGTGATGGCTGGCTCCGGACCTTTGGCCATCCGCGCGCTCGCGCGGCAGGTCGGGCGAGACGTAAAGACCGTGCACGGCGATGTACAAGCGCTCCTGAATGCCGGCGTGTTGGAGCGGACAGAGGATGGCCTTGTCTCGTTTCCGTATGACGCGGTACATGTCGATTTCGTACTGAAGGCGGCGTAGCACGAAGCGGCCGGTCACTGCTTCAACGTCAGCAACGCATCCGCCACCGTCAGTCCCGAGCCATCCGTGTGCAAAATGACCGGGTTCAATTCGAACTCCGCCACCTGGTCCCGCAGCGTCAATGCCGCGCGAGACAACGCTGCCACCAGCTTCGCCACCGGCGCGAGATCGATCGGTGCCGACCCGCGGAACCCCGTCAGCAGCCGCGCCGACTTCAACGCGAGGATCATCCGTGTCGCCTCCGTCTCATCGATCGGCGCGGGCGCGTGCATGACGTCGCCGAACAACTCGACCGTCGTCCCGCCGTAACCGACCATCATGATCGGTCCGAAGGTTGGATCGTTGACCATTCCGATGACCAGCTCATGGCCTTTCGGCGCCATCTTCTGTACCAGCACGCCGTCGATCCTCGCGTCCGGCTTGTGACGAACGACATCGGCCAGCATCGCCACGCACGCGGCGGAGACGGCGGCCCGATCGCCGAGATTCAAACGCACGCCGCCAGCCTCCGTCTTATGCGGCAGATCGGCCGATTGCACCTTCAGAACGACCGGGAAGCCCAACGACGCGGCGGCGTCGGCGGCGGCTTCCGCGGAATGCACGAGGCGTTCGGCGGCGGGAGGCAGCCACGCGGCCAATGCCTGTTTCACCTGAAACTCCGGCACGATCTTCGGCAGACCCGGCTCCAGTCGCGCCGGCGGCGGATCGAACGCCGGAGGCGACGGCCGTGCCATCGCCTCGGCGTAATCGGCCAGCTTGCCGAATGCCAGGCCGCAGGCACGCAGATCGCTGTGCAGGAAAAGCCCACAGCCGGATGCGGCATTCCGGCCGAACTCCGACGGCAGCGTATAGGTCCACACGGTCATCGGCTTGCCGCACTTCGCCGCGACCGCCCGAATCCGTGCCGCGTCCAGCGACGCACGGGTGGTGCTGGCGAGCGAACTGACCAGCAGCAGCATGTCGATTTCATCGCTCTCGGCCAGATGTTCCATCGCCGTCATCATCGCCGGCCCGGTGTTGGAGCCTTGCGCGGTGACATCGACCGGATTGCCGGCGGCGCCATAGGACGGCATCAGCGGCCGCAGCCGGGTCTGCTCGGCGGCCGACAGTCGCGGCACGATCAGTCCGTGCGCCGACATCATGTCCGCCGTCCACGCGCCGCCGCCGCCGGAGACGGTGACGATGCCGACCCGGCGCCCTCTCGGCAGCGGGCAGCTCAGCACGACCCCGGCGATGGCGACGGCTTCATCGGGATCCTCGGCCTCGATCACGCCATAACGTTCGAACACCGCGTGATAGGCGGTGTACGACCCGGACAGCGACGCGGTGTGCGAGGCGGTGGCGCGGGTGCCGGCGTCCGAACGGCCGACCTTGATCGCGATCACCGGTTTGCCCAGTCGGCGGGCTTTGGCCAGGGTGGCGATGAACTTTTGCCCGTCGCGGACCGCTTCGCAGAACAGCATCACGGCGGCGGTGTGTTCGTCTTCAAGCATATAATCGAGGAAGTCGGCCATGCCGAGATCGGCCTCGTTGCCGGTTGAGATCACGTAACTAAATGCCAACCCAGCTGCCTTGCCGCGGTTGAACAACGCGAACCCGATGCCGCCGGATTGCGCGATCACCCCGATGCGTTTCGGCGACACGTAGATGGCGTTGGGGTCTTCCTGGGTTTCCACGGTCGGGCTGAACGTGGTCGCGACACGGCCGAGGGCGTTGAAGTAGCCCTCGCAGTTCGGCCCGCAGGCGCGGATGCCGTATTTGTTCGTAACCGCGACGAGGTTCGCCTGCATCTGGCTCGCCTCGCCGCCTTCCTCGGCGAAACCCGAGGAAATGATCAGGGTGTTTTTGACACCGGCCTTGGCGCATTCCTCGACGGCGGCGGCGACCGCGGCGGCGGGGATCGCGATCAGCGCGAGATCGACCGGCCCGCCGACGGCTCCGATGGAGGGGAAGCACGGCAGCCCGTCGATGTCCTGGTAACTCGGGTTGATCGGCAGAATGCGGCCTGGGAAGCCGTTCTCGCGCAATTGATGCAGCAAGCGGCCGCGGATCCTGTGCAGGTCTGGCGAGGCACCGAGCACCGCGATGGACTCTGGCCAGAAGAAACCATGGAGGGGATGCTCTGTCATGCGAACGGTCCTTCACGCTGACCTGTTTTGAATTTGTCGCAGCACTCGTTTCATCGGCCGTTTCCGGTATGGCGCACTGGCACTGCGACCAATCGCTGGCAGCGATCCAAGACCCGGGTATACCGTTTTGATTTAGGAATTATCTGTGTGCATCTGTGTGTATCTGTGGTTGATTCTGTCGTTGCCGTGGTCGAAACGACAATGGCCCGCGCGGTACTGCCGTTCGAAAAGCTGGAACCACAGATACACACAGATGCACACAGATAAGACGGCGGATTAAAATTCGCGTGAATCATGACAGGACCACGGCGAGAGATGTCATTGCGTTACGGCGTATGCGGTTCGATACAGCCAGATTACCGGCCCGCGGAGCGTGCGGCATCGATGCGCCAACGTTCCAACTGGGCCGGCAGCAGGCCATCACGGCGAAATTCACCCTTTCGTCCCTGTCGCCCGCGGCCCGGTCGGCACATCGCGCCACGGCACGCCTTTATCCACGCGCGGATCCTGCGGCAGGCCGAGCACGCGTTCCGCGATGATATTCTTCATGATCTCATCCGTGCCGCCGGCCAGTCGGAGAGCCGGCGAGTACAGCAGCGCCTCCTCGAAGATGCCCGACACCGGCATGGTGTCTCCCATCGTCGGACCCGCCATGCCGATCAGATCCAAACCGTACGACAAGATGTCCTGCAATTTGTTCGCCGCGACCACCTTGATGATCGACGATTCCGGACCGGGCGTCTGACCGCGCGACAACGCCGTCATGCCGCGGAATTTGGTGAACTTCAGGCCCTGCGACCGGACATAGAACTCCGCCAGCTTCTCCTGCACCGCCGCGTTGTCGATCGCCAGGCCGTCTTCCAGTTCGACCTGACGGGCGAGTGAAAACAATTCGTTGAAGTCCGGGCCCGGCGCATCGCGCATGCCGTGCCGTTCGTTCATTAAGGTTGTCAGTGCCACTTTCCAACCGGCGCCAACCGGCCCGACGCGACGAGAGTCGGGAATGCGCACGTTGGTGAAGAATACCTCGTTGAAATGCGACGACCCCGACACCTGACGGATCGGCCGTATTTCGATCCCTGGTGCTTTCATGTCCAGAATGAAGAACGACAGGCCCGCATGTTTCACCGCGTCCGGATCCGACCGCGCGACCAGAATCCCATAGTCGCTGTAATGCGCGCCGGAGTTCCAGATCTTCTGGCCGTTCACCACCCATTCGTCGCCGTCCTTCTCGGCCCGCGTGCGCAATGCCGCGAGGTCGGACCCGCCGCCTGGTTCGGAGAACAACTGGCACCAGACATAATCCGCGCGCATCGTCTTCTGCACGAAGGTCTCGCGTTGTTCCAGGGTGCCCCAGGTACAGATCGTCGGCATCGCGAGGCCGATCCCGATGCCGAAAAGCCCGGTAAGGACGTCGTATTTCGCCTCTTCCTGGTTGTAGATCACATTCTGGATCTGGGTGCCGCCCTGGCCACCCCACTCCGTTGGCCAATGGAAACCGACGAAGCCCGCGTCGAATTTGCGGCGTTGGAAATCCTTGGCGCGTTCCATCGCGCCCGGCGCGTCCTGGCCGCGGCGGTAGCCTTCAACCGCGCCCGGCTTACGGCGCTCGGCATTGGCGTCGAGGAAAGCGCGTGCCTTGGTTCGGAACGCGGCTTCGTCCGGTGTGTCTTCGAAGTCCATGCTCGTATCCTCCCTCAGGCCGCCTGCAGATCTTCGGTGTTACGGTTGCGCAACTCCGAAATCAGCCGCAGCTTCCATTCGCGCGCGGAGCCCAGAGCCAAGGCCAGTTGTTTCGCGCGCCGGTAATACAGGTGGCAATCCATCTGCCAGGTGAAGCCCATGCCGCCATGGGTCTGGATATTTTCCTTCGTCACGAACCAGCCCGCCTCGCAGGCGGAGATCCGCGCCACGCTCGCGGCGATCGGCAATTCCGCCGCTTCGGTGTGCACCGCCCATGCACCGTAGTACGCGTTGGAGCGGGCCATTTCGACCTGGATGTACATATCGGACAGCTTGTGCTTGATGCCTTGAAACGATCCGATAGGGCGTCCGAATGCGTAACGTTCCTTGGCATAGGCGTTGCCCATTTCCAGTGCCGCCTGCGCCCCGCCCACTTGCTCGAACGCCATCGGCACGGCGGCGAAATCCAGCAGCCGGCGGACGCTTTCCGGGCCGGTGGCGGCGGCCAACGGGTCAGCGGGCGCGGCGGTGAAACTTAGTTTCGCATGCGATCGGGTCGGATCGATCGTGGTCACGACCTCCTTGGTCACGCCGGGTCCATGCAGGTCCGCCAGATACAGCCAGGGACCTGAACCGCCATTCACCGCGACAACAGCGAAATCCGCGACATCGCCGTCCGGCACGGCCAGTTTCACCGTCGTCAGCGTGCCGCCATTGACCGTCGCCGTCAGTTTGCGTGGATCCGATGTGCCGGCGCGTTCCGCCAGCGCGAACGTGCCGATCAGTTCACCAGTCGCGAGTTTCGGCAGATACGCCCGCTTCTGTGCTTCGGAGCCGTACTGCAGCACCGCCTCGGTCGCCAGGTAGACCGACGACGCGAATGGAACGGGTGCGACATGAAAGCCCAGTTCCTCGGCGATGACGCAGACGGCGAGGCGGCCGAGGCCGACGCCGCCATAGGCTTCGGGGATCGCGGCACCGGTCCAGCCCATTTCGGCGATCGATCGCCACAGCGCCCGATCGTACGGCTCATCGCTTTCCAGGATGCGGCGTGGCACGGCGGGCGGGCAACGATCGGTCAGAAACCGCCGCGCCTCATCGCGGAGTTGTTTCAGTTCATCGGAAAAGTCGAAATTCATGGCGGTAGCCTCCCCAGAAAATCGCGGATGGCGGCGTTCACCGCCGTGGATTTGTGGATGTTGGCGGCGTGATTGGCGCGTGGGATGACGACCTCGCGCGCATGCGGAACGGTGCGCGCCATGAAGTGGGCGGCGCTCAGGTTCGGCTTGTCCTCAGACCCCACCAGGATCAGCACGGGAACGTCGATTTCCGCGAGCCAGGGCAGGGCGCCATCATCGCGCTGTGTCAGCAAGGCGCGCGCGACGGTCGCGAGGCCGAGTGGGCCGGCGTGCAATCGCGGATCGACCTCGGCGCCGCCTTCAAGCGCGTCCAGTCCGTCGCGCTCCAACGTGGCCGCGAGTTCGTCGACCTGCCCATTCCAGATCTCACGCGCGATCCCGCTGCGCAGGCCGGGCATGGTGCCGATCAGCACGAGGCCGCGGACGCGCGCGGGATAATCCCGCCAGAATCGCAACGTCAGTGCGCCGCCGGCGCCGAGACCGATCAGAACGGCGCGATCGGCGTTCTCACTGTCGAGGATCGCCAGCATCTCCTTCACCAGGCCATCGGGCGTCGAGGCACTTCTCGGCGTCGGGCTGCCGCCATGACCGGGGAGGTCCCAGAGGATCAATCGATAGCGGTCGGTGAACTCCTCGATCTGCTCATCCCACATCCGGCTGGTCGCGCCAAAGCCATGCGTCAGCAGGATCGGGGCGCCCTGTCCGTGCGCCTCGTGGTGAATACCGGTTCCGTTTCGCCGCGGTCGAGCCAACGCTTCCCACCTGTCGCAACATGAGTTGTCCCGATTGGGGCGTCCCGATTGGGGCGTCATTGTCCCCTTGGACAACCCCCGGTAAACTCGCACGCGGAGTGATACGTTGAAAGATCTGGGCGAGGAAGCAGTCATGGGCCATGGAGCATACGAACACATCGCAGTCTCGGAAGCGGGCTTCATCGCCACGATCGAGGTGCGGCGCGGGCCAAATAATTTCATCGACACCGACATGGTCGCCGAAATCGCCGATGCGCTCGAAGTGTATGACCGCACGCCGGAGGTTCGCGTGATCGTTTTGTGCGCGGAAGGGAAGCATTTTTGCGCTGGCGCCGATTTCAGCAGTCGCGGTCCCGATGGGGTTATGCGGACGGCGAAGCGGGGGCGGCATTTGTATAAGGAGGCACAGCGCCTCTGGAAAACCGGCAAGCCGATCGTCGCGGCTGTGCACGGTGCCGCCATTGGCGCGGGCGTCGGCCTCGCGGTGATGGCGGATTTCCGCGTGACCTGCCCGGAAGCGCGGTTCTCCTCCAACTTCACCCGACTTGGCTTTCATCCGGGCTTTGGCCTGACCGCGACCCTGCCTCGGCTGATCGGTGAGCAGCAGGCGGCGATGATGATGTACACGGGACGCCGTCTGACCGGCGAAGAAGCCGTCGCCATTGGCCTCGCCGATCACTGCGTGCCACAGGGCCAGGTGCGCGCCAAAGCGGTCGAGGTCGCCATGGAAATCGCCCAGTCGGGGCCGCTGGCGATCATCGCGACGAGGGAAACGTTGCGTCGTGGCCTCGCGGAGGCGGTGGCGCGTGCGACCGAACGCGAATACGAGGAACAGGACTGGCTGCGCGACACGGCGGACTTCAAGGAAGGCATCAAAGCGATGGGCGAGCGGCGGCTGCCGAATTTTCAGGCACGGTGAAGGGCTGGCACGGTGAAGCACGGGACCGGGCGCGGCCGAAGCGGCACGCGCCTGGACGCTATTGCTTTGCTTCAGGGCACAGGAGTGCGTCCGTCTGATCCAACAATGACCGGCCAAGCTCCCGCCAGCCGCCCACCGCGCTGAGTGTCGCGGTTTGCGTCACGCAGGGTGGATCGTCGAGCACGCGCCGCAACCCGTTCGCGAGGCTGCCGGCGTTCGGCTCACACAGAATGGCGAGCGGCTCACTGTTCAGCTGTTCCTCCAGTCCCCCCACATTGGTTGCTATGACGTAGCGATGTGCCGCGAGCGCGACCGCGGCGACACCGCTCTGGCTCGCCTCGCGATAGGGCAGCACGACCGCGTCCGCCCAACTGAACAGCGCGCCGACCTCGGCCTCGGGCACCCAGCGGTTTTCGACCGTCACGCCGGGCAGGCCGCGCAGCACCGACAGCTCTGGGCTTTCCGGGCCTGAACCGACCACTCGGACGTGCAATTCCGGACGGGAACCCAGGAGTTTGAGACTGTCGGCCAGGAGGTCCAGGCCCTTGTATGGCAGCAACCGGCCGAACGACAGCAGCCGGAACGTTCCTGTGCCGTTATGTTGATGCGGTGCGAAGGATTGGGGCGCGGAGGTGTGGGGCGCGAAGGTGTATTGCATCGGCGGGTGGTGCAATCGGATCAGCGGCCGGCCCAGAGGTCCGGCGAGCTTTTGACCGAGCAACCGGTCCCCGACGTGCGCCGTCAGCGCCGCCACCGCGTCGGCTCGTCGGCATAAGGCACGTTGCAGCCACATCTGCATGAAAAAACCGTCCCCGGGATGCGCGTCAGCGTCGTGCACCACCACGATGAACGGGATTCTCAACCACCGCAGCGCCACGGCCATCAGCAGGTCGAGCGGTCCGGGTTGCGCGCAGACGGCGAGGTCCGGCCTGAGCGCCCTGATCCGCCGCACCAGACCGGCCACGGCGAAGGGTGCGGTCAGTGCGCGCAGCAGGAAACCCGCCAGATTCGTGTACGTGTCGACCGGCAGGTCACACCGCGGCGGCGAAGCCTGGCGTAAGATTTCCGCGCCCCGGGACAGCGACAGGAGTACCGCGACGCCAGGTAATTCCGCGAGCCCTTCCGCCAGGAGGGTCGCGAAACGTGGCGCCCCGCCGAAGCGTCCCCATTGCCAGACCAGGACCCGCGAAGGGGTTTTGGCCGTCATGTCAGCTTCCTCTTCCGGATCGCGGCGGTCTGGAGTCTCACGAGCACAGGTTTCCACGCGGGAGCAACAGGCGCTAATCCTTGTTGACCGCACGGTAAAGACCGTGATCGGGTTCCCCGCCCAACCGTGGGCGAGATCGGATGAGGTCCCAAGGTCGTCCGGGGGCCGGAACCGGGCGCGCGGCCGTCGCTCCGGACGGCTTTCGATGTCAGGCGGTCCAGTACCCCAAACGATTCCGTACCAAGGTCCACCCGTGGTTTCATTATTGTCCTGAGGCCGCCCGGAAGAAGAGCTGGGCTCGGATGCCCGCGGGGTAGAAATTCCCCGGGGAACCCTTTAGGGCTGGCGGTATATCCACACGATGTCAGGTCCCGCCCTTTGGACGCCGACAGCAGAGTCAACACCGTTGGGGGATCAGTCCCGTGACCCGCGGTACAGCAGGAGAGACGCATCGCATGCCGAAAACCGCGTTAATCACGGGAGCAACGGGACAGGACGGCGCCTATCTGGTCGAACTGCTGCTCGACAAAGGCTATACGGTGCATGGCCTGAGGCGCCGGTCGTCCTCATTCAACACCGAACGCATCGACCATTTGCATGAGGATCCGCATAAGGACGGGTCGCGCCTTGTTCTCCACTATGGCGACATGACCGACTCGACCAATTTGATCCGGCTGTTACAGCAGATCGCGCCAGACGAGGTCTACAACCTGGCCGCGCAAAGCCATGTGCAGGTCAGTTTTGAAACGCCGGAATACACCGCGAACGCCGACGCGCTTGGTCCGCTGCGATTGCTGGAAGCAATCCGCATCTTAAAACTTGAGAAGACAACGAAATTCTACCAGGCCTCGACGTCGGAAATGTTTGGCATGGTGCGGGAAACGCCGCAACGCGAGACGACGCCGTTCTATCCGCGCAGCCCGTACGGGGTGGCGAAACTGTACGCATACTGGATCACCGTGAACTACCGCGAGGCGTATCACATGTTCGCCAGTAACGGCGTGCTGTTCAATCATGAGAGCCCGCTGCGTGGCGAAACCTTCGTTACCCGCAAGATCACCCGCTCGGTCGCCGCGATCCATCTGGGATTGCAGGGCGAGTTGGTCCTGGGGAATCTGGACGCCAAACGCGACTGGGGCCATGCCCGTGACTACGTCGAAGGCATGTGGCGAATTATGCAGCACACCAAACCGGACGATTTCGTGCTGGCGACCGGCGAGGAGCACTCGGTGCGCGAATTCGTGGAGCGTGCGTTCGCGGAGGTCGGCAGGCGCATCGTATGGCGCGGCACCGGGGTGGATGAGGTCGGCATCGATGCCGCCTCCGGCTCGGTGCTGGTGCGGGTCGATCCGCGCTATTTTCGGCCCACCGAGGTCCACACCCTGCTGGGTGATGCCACCAAGGCGCGGAAAGCTCTGGGTTGGCGTCCGACGGTGACGTTCGCCGAGCTGGTCGCCGAAATGGTCGCCGCCGATATGGCGAAGCTGGCCTCGCCGGCTCATACGCGGCGCCGCCTCACGGATTGAGGGCCGGCCGGCGGCGCGCGGCTGCCTGGGCGAAGCGGGCGCGGTGGATTTTCAGAGATTTTTTAACCGTTTGCTCATGAATCGGCACTACACATGTCTGTCTCGCATCAAACATGTGGTGAGACAACATGGCGATCGCCGCGAAAAATCGCCTCCTGCAATCCGTCCGGTTGCTGGCCTGCGCGACATTGTTCCTCGTCCTGCGCCTGTCGCATGTGCTGGATAAACCCTGGCCGGCTCTCGGTATCGGCGCACGGCGTGCGATCATGTTTCTATGGTCCGGCGTTACCACGCGCCTGAGCGACGGATTGCGCGCCCGGCTGCGCGGCGACGCCGTCTCCGACCCGCACGTCAAAGCGGCTCCTGATCGCAGGCCAGACATCCAGCCGGAAACCATCATCCTGACACCGTGCGACGCACCGGTCGTTTCGGTCATCATCCCGACATACGGTCAACCCGGCTTCACGCTGCGCTGCCTCGCATCGATCCAGGCCTGTTTCCCTACCGTTCCGATCGAGGTCCTCGTCATCGACGATGCTTTTTCCGGGCCGGAAGCCGGGTCGCTCACGCGGGTACAGGGCGTCCGGCTGTTGCGTAACCCGGTCAACCTCGGTTTCTTGCGCACCTGCAACGCCGCCGCGCGGGTGGCTCGCGGCGAATTCTTGTTGTTGCTAAATAATGATACGGAGGTCCGCCCAGGATGGCTGGACCGGATGCTGGCGGTGTTCGCGGCACGGTCTGATACGGGAATTGTCGGCTCTAAACTGATCGGAGGCGACGGCCGGCTGCGGGAAGCCGGGGGCATTTTGTGGAAGGATGGTTCCGCCTGGAATTACGGCTACGACGCCGATCCGGAGGCGTCGGAATTCAACTATGTCCGCGAGGTCGATTATTGCTCGGGTGCGTCGCTGCTGATGCGGCGGAGTGTCTTTCTTGACGCCGGCGGATTTGACGAAAAATACACGCCCGCCTACTGCGAGGACTCGGATCTCTCATTCCGGCTGCGGCGGTTGGGGCTGAAGACGGTCTACCAGCCCAGGTCGGTGATCGTTCATCACGAAGGTGTGTCGCACGGCCGCGATCTTCGGCACGGCATCAAGTCGTGTCAGGTTACCAATCAGGCGAAGTTTCTCGAAACCTGGCACTCGGTGCTGGCGCGCGATCATTTCCTGAACGGAACGCATATCATGCGCGCCAGGGATCGCGCCCACGATCGCCGGATTGTTTTGATTGTCGATCATTACGTGCCGGAGCCGGATCGTGACGCCGGGTCACGCACCATGCTGACGTTCATCCGCGCGCTGATTGGCGTTGGAGTGGTGGTGAAGTTTTGGCCAGTCAATTCATACCGAACGCCGGGCTACACCCAGGCGCTGCAGGACCTGGGCGTCGAGGTGCTGTACGGACCGCATCATGTGGCACTCCCCGAATGGCTCAGGCTCAACGGCGCGGATCTGGACGTTGTGCTGCTCAGTCGTCCCGATGTCGCGGAGATGTGCCTGCCGATGGTACGATCGGGCACCGCGGCCCGTATCGCGTATTACGGTCATGATCTGCATTTTCTGCGAATGGAGACGCAGGCGGCGCTTACCGGGGACACCGGTCTGGGCTTGGCGGCCCGCGCCATGCGGACCCGCGAAACCGGGATCTGGCGCGACGCGGACCTTGTCCTTTACCCATCGGAGGAGGAAGCCGCCGTCGTTCGCGGACTGGCACCATCCGCCATTGTCCGTTCCGTCGTGCCCTATGCGTTCAGCGAGCCGGATGCTGACCTCGAACCCGCCAGCGGAGTGCTCGCGACTGAGGATGACGGGAAGAACTGGATCGTCTTTGTCGCCGGCTTTGGACATCCGCCCAACGCCGACGCCGCCATCTGGTTCGTCCATTGGGTACTGCCGTCAATTCTGGCCCGCGTTCCGGCGGCGCGCTTCGCGATCGTGGGTTCGGATCCTCCGGCCTGTGTCGCCCGACTTCGCGGTCCACGGGTCAGTTTGTTCGCCAACGTGTCCGACGCGGCATTGCTCGCGTGGTACCGGCGGGCGAAGGTCGCGGTCGTTCCGCTGCTGTCCGGTGCCGGGGTCAAGCTCAAGACGGTCGAGGCCTTGTGGCATGGCGTTCCCGCCGTTCTGACCCCGGCCGGAGCGCAGGGTCTGCCCGGCCTCGACCGCGTGGTACCGGTCGAAACAGAGCCGTCCGCGTTCGCCGCCGCGGTGTGCGATTTGCTGATCGACGACGCGCTGTGGCGGCGGCGAAGCGCGGCGCAGATCGCCTATGCGCGGGACCGGTTCAGTGAAGCGGCGCAGGCGCGATCGTTGCTGAGTGCGCTGGAACCTGTGGGGCTGCCACCAGCGCTGACGCCGCCGGCGGAAGCGCCGCCACGCGAACGCGCCGGCGATCCGGTCGAGGGTTGCGCGGCGAACCTCGCCATGGCCTGATCCGTCCGAACCGGGGAACCCACCCAGGGGGAGGACAAGTTCCATGAGCGGCAGCAGGCTTCGGTTTCCTCATCCGCGTGTCCGGCCCGCGTGGCTCGCCGGCCTGCGAGAGGACGTTCTGGATCCCGACCAGCCCATCGTCGATCCGCACCATCATTTGTGGCACGCACGTCCCGATCGTTATTTGCTCGACGAACTGGCGGAGGACGTGGGAACCGGGCACGACATTCGCGCCACCGTGTTCATCCAGTGCGGCTCGGCCTATCGCGAGGATGGTCCGGAGGAAATGCGGCCGGTCGGTGAAACCGAGTTCGTCGCCGCCGTCGCCGCCGACGGCGAAAGTCGCGACTTCCGTGCCTGCGCCGGCATCGTCGGCCACGCGGATTGTCGACTGGGCGACCGCATCGAACCGGTTCTGCTGGCCCATGTCGTGGCCGGAGGAGGCCGCTTCAAGGGGATCCGCCACAGCGCCACCTATGACGCCGGCATCGCGCCCACGGCCCCGCCTGGGGCGCCGCGAGGCCTGTTCCTGGACCCCACGTTCCGCGCGGGAGTCGCGCGCACCGGCAAGCTCGGCCTGACGTTCGAGGCCTGGTGTTATCACCCGCAACTTCCGGAACTGCTCGATCTGCTGCGCGCCTGCCCGGAGCAGAAAGTCGTGCTCAATCATCTTGGCGGTCCGCTGGGCGTTGGTCCCTATGAGGGAAAACGCGCCGAGGTCTTCGCTCAATGGTCGGCCAGCATGAAAGACCTCGCGAAATGTCCGAACCTGTTCGTCAAACTGGGCGGCCTGGCGATGAACGTGAACGGGTTCGGCTATCACCATCAGGTGTTGCCGCCAGGCTCGGGCGAAATGGCGGCGGCGTGGCGCCCTTACATGGAAACCGCGATCGATGCGTTCGGCGCTGCTCGGTGCATGTTCGAAAGCAATTTCCCGGTCGATAAGGGGATGTGCGCTTATCCGGTGTTGTGGAATGCGTTCAAACGCATCGCGGCTGGTTGCTCGGTTCAGGAAAAGGCGGAGTTGTTTCACGGCGCGGCGACGCGGTTCTACGGACTTCCGGCGGTCGGGTGATCCTGAGGAAGTGCCGGGGTTTCACCCCGGACCCCGACCAAGAGGCGCTGCCTCTTGGATCTCCGCCAAGGGCAGTGGCCCTTGGAACCATTCATTTTGGTTGTTCCTGGGAGAGGGCCGACACAGCCCTTGCAAGGTCACGGTCGGCCCTCTCCCAGGAACAACCAATGGACAGATTGCAAAGGGCCTCGCCCTTTGCTGGAGGTCCAGGAGGCA
>CALFNB010000256.1 GCA_937902425.1 uncultured Acetobacteraceae bacterium
GCCGCCCTCGCCGCCATCGCCGCCGCCGCCGCCGCCGTCGCCGCCGCCGCCATCACCGCCGCCACCGCCACCATCGGGGCCACCGCCGCCGCCGTTGGTGCTGGCCTGCGCTTGTCCGTTCACGGCGACGATGCCGGCACCGGCCGGCGCCGCGCCGGGCACGATCCCTCCGCCGCCGACGAAGTTCTGGGCTGTCGCCGACTGACCGATCCCGCCGCCTCCGGCGGTGCCGTTGCCGCCCAGACCGCCACCGCCGATGCTGCCGGAGCCGCCATTCCCACCGGTCGCCCGGTCGGCGGTGAACGTCACGCCGGTCAGGGTCGCCGCGCCCGCCTTGGCCACGAACAGCCCGCCGCCCAGACCGGCGCCGCCTCCACCGCCGGAGCCTCCGGTCGCCACCGTGTGCGCGATCGTCAGATTGCTGATCGCGACCGCCCCCACGTAAACGAAGAAGGCTCTCGTCACCCCGCCGCCGTCCAGCGTGTGGCCGGCGCCGTTGATCGCCAGGTTATCGCCGCTCGCCAGGTCGATCGCGAAGAGATCCGCGTTCAGCGTGATGTCGGCGGTGAAATTGATCGTGAAGCTGGTGTTCGGCGCCGAGACCGAGCCGCCGCGATCGATCGCCAGCAGTGCATTGTTGAGATCCGTCTCGGACTGCACCGAAAACGTGTTGGCCGGGCTGCTCACGGCCTGGCCGCCTGCCGCCTGAGCGACGGCGCCGCCCGCGTCCTGAGCTGTGACGGCACCCGTGGAGGCGCCAGTGGAAGTGCCAGTGGAAGTGCCAGTGGAGGTGCTCGCGGAGGACCCGGCCGCGAGCACCGTGATCAGCGTGCCGGAGCCGCCGTCCGCCGCGAGCCGGAACGTCTCGTTCGCGTAATTTCCCGCCAGGGTGAGTTGATACGGAGAATTGCCCTGCCATACCGACAGCACATTGGTCCGCGGATTGAGGACCGCCAGTTCGCTCGGGCTGTAGCTGATGTTCGGCAGGTCGATGGCGCCGCCGCTGATCACCGTGAGCCCGCTGGTCACGCCACCGGAATATACGATTTCCGTGCCGCCGCTGCTCACCACCGTGCCGCTCGCGGTGCCGCCGGAGGACACGTATTCGCCGCCGCCGCTGCTCACCGTTGTGCCGCTGGCGACGCCGCCCAACAGGGTTTGGTAGCCGCCGCGCAGCACGGTCGCGTCGGCCGTGCCGCCGGCGAGCACGATCGCACCGCCGCCGCTGGTCAGCACGGCGCCGCTGATCACGCCGCGGGAATTCACATATTCGGTGCCGCCGCTGTTCACCATCGCGCCGCTGGCCGTGCCGCCCCGCGCCACGAACTCGGTGCCACCCGACCCGACCGAGGTGCCGCTGGCCCCCGCCGACGCGACGTACACCGCATCGAAGCCGCCGAGCACCGTGGCACCGGTGATCTTGCCCGCGCTCCTGACATATTCGGCACCGCCGCTGCTGACGAGCGTGCCGCTGGCCACGCCCCCGGAGGCGGTGAATTCAGTGGCGCCCGACAGCACCTTGGTGCCGCTGGCCACGCCGTAGACGGCGGCGAACCCGCCGCTCACCACGGTGGCGCTGGCCTGGCCTCCCGAGGAGATATACGCCGCGCCACCGGAGCTGACGGTGGTGCTGATCACCTGGCCGCCGCTGGCCACGATCTGCTTGCCACCGCTGTTCACGATGGTGCCGGTGGCGGTTCCGCCAGCGGTCACCGTGTCGGTCTGCCCGTTGCCGATGGTGATGGGGAACGTGCCCGACGAATTGACCGCGAGGCTGCTGAATGTGACCAGTGCTCCCGACATGTCCGCGCGAACGCCTGTCGTGGACTGGATCGTCGCACCGTTGGGGTTGAACGACTGGATGCCCAGAGCCGACGTAACCTGCCCGGACAGCACCGTATAATTGAATACCAGCGCCGAAGGGCTCGACAGCGCCGCGTTATAGGTAGCGGACCCGAGGTCGTTCAGTGTCAGGGTCGGCGGGCCGCCCACCACGGTCACCGCCTGGGTCATGTTAACGGTCAGGGTGTCCGAGGCGCTGGTTAGTAGGGTTCCGGAATTGGGCGTCGCCGTCACCGACAGCACGGTCGGCCCGGGGGGCGGCCAATTGATCTCCAGGCTGCTGAAAGTGGCCGTGGCGCCCGCGAAATTCGCGGCGATGCCCCCGGTATCCTGGATGGTCGCGCCGTTGGGGTTGAACCCGGTCACCGCCAGCGCCGACGTGGTCTGCGCGGCCTGCACCGTGTAGTCGAACAGCAGTTGCGTGCCGCCGGCCTGATTGATCGTCGCCACCAGGGCGGCGGTGTCCCCATCGTTCAGCGTCAGGCTCGGCGTGCCGCCCGACACCGTCAGCAGCTTGCTCATGGTGATTGTCAGCGTCACCTGGCCTCCGGTGAGGATGTCGCCGGTGGACGGAGAGGCGGTGATCGATACCACCGTGGCCCCCGAACCGTTCACGGTGATCAGTGTGCCGGAGCCGCTGTCCTTGGTTACCGCGAACGTGTCACCGGTGTAATTTCCCGCGAGCGACAGTGGGAGGCTGCTGCCGCCTTCCGTCACCGTCAGGATGTCGGTCTGCGGGTTCAGTACCGCCGACCCGCCGACAAAAATGAGATTCGGCAAATCGATGGCGCCGCCGGCATTCACCGTAGTGCCACTGATCACACCACCGGATGCGTAGTATAAGGTGCCGCCGCTGTTCACTGTGGTGGTGCTGGCGGTGCCGCCCGAAGCCACGCTCTCGCCGCCGCCACTGTTCACCGTGGTGGCCATGGCCGTTCCGCCGGCTTGGACTCGTTCGGTGCCTCCGTTCACGGCCATGGTGCCAGTTGCGATCCCGCCAGCCGATACAATTTGAAAGCCGAGGCTGTTATTCACTTGACTGCCACTGGCCACGCCACCACCACTCACGTAAACCGCAGCGTACGGTCCCACCGTTGTGGCTCTTACCGATCCCAACACAAACTCGAGACCGCCATTCGTCAGTACCGCGCCGCTCGCCACACCGCCAGACGACACCACCAAATGGCCAAATATGACGCCGTTCCCAGTGACCTTCGTCGCCAGCGCGATGCCACCGGACAAAACGGTTTCAGTTCCAAAACTCACGACGGTGGCGTTGGCCGTGCCGCCCGCCAACACTGTTTGCAGGCCGCCGGTGTTCACAATGGTGCCACTGGCCACGCCGCCGTCGTTCTGGGTGCCTCCGCTCCCCAAGGTGACGCCGCTGGCAACGCCGCCCAGGTAAATATACTCGGTTCCGAAGCTCGCCACGGTGGCGCTGACGGCGGTGCCGCCTGAGGAAACGGAGTCCGTGCCGCCGTTGTCCTGGGTGCCGCTGGCCACGCCACCCGACGATACGGCCAGGGCGCCGCCACTGGTCACGATCGTCCCGACGGCGGTGCCGCCGGCGGACACGAAACCATTGCCGCCGTTGCTTAACACAGTGCCGCTGGCCACGCCGCCGCTGACCCAGATCCGGCCGCCAGTGCTCACCACGGCGCCAACCACGACTCCGCCGCCGAGCCATAGAAGGCCGCCGTTGCTGACGACCGTGCCATTGGCCACCCCGCCCGGCGCGAGGAATTCGTCGAAGCCGCTACTCACGATGGTGCCGACGGTCAGCCCTCCGGAAGTGACGAGTTGACCGCCCCCTTTAAGTTGCGAACCACTGGCCGTTCCGCCCGAGTACACGTCTTCGTTCCCACCGGGGAGAACCACGGTGCTGGTGGCGACGCCGCCTGCATACACGATGTCGAAGCCGCCGCTGCTGACCACGGTGTTTCTGGCTATGCCGCCAGGAACCCAAAGATCGCCGCCACTGTTGATGACAGTGCCGGATGCCACACCGCCTGATGATACGAACGCGGAACCGCCGCCGCTTATGTTGGTCGCGATCACCCGGCCGCCGGCGGATACCGTCTCAATCCCGCCGCTGCTGACGGTAATCGCGACGGCGGTGCCGCCGGCGGATACCGTGATTGTGTCACCGGCGTGCAGCGTCAGTCCGCTGCTGGTAACGCCGGAGTTCACGATGTAGGCGGTCATGGCGTTCTGTTCCCCCAATGATCGATCGACTGGCGCATGGCCTGCCCCGTCGGGCCAAAAAGCCGCCCATGGTTTGTAAGCGTAACAGTGGTCGCGCGATGGCGTCCAGCCCAGGAGTCGATACTCAACCGGCATTCGTGCCGCGGCTAACTGAATTAAGCCGTCCGAGGGGGATTGATGCGAAGGCTCGCGGCACGGACAATCCGCCGGCGCGGGTGATTTCCGGAAGGCGATGGCATCCCGCCGGATTGTCCTGATGTTCGGACGTCGTGATTGCATATCTCGTGGCGATCCTGCATTATTATCGCAAACGCTGTTCGTTCAGGGTGGTTGAAGAATGAAAACAAGCGGCCCGCTTTGGATTACCGGCATCCTCGCCGTGGCCACCCGATGCTTCGCCTTGACCAAAGTTGGCGTCGCCAGGAAGCACGCGGTGGCGACGGGCGACACTCGCGTCAGCGTCACAGCGTGGTTGGCACTCCTGCTGGCGATGACCTGGTGGCCGGCGATGGCCGCGTCCACCGATTACGACGGCATGTGGCGACTGGACGGAACCTGTTCGGCGAGCACCTCCTGGCCCTGGAGCCCGGCGATCACCTTTTACACCAATGTCACCATCCAGAATGGATCGGTTTCGGCAGTCAAAGAATACCTGTTCAGTGGAATAAAAGCCAAGGACAGCTGGTCCGGCGGCGTGCAGAACAATACGATCAACTTGCTTGATGAAGGGCAAAACGACCGGGCGGACAAATGGCAGCGCAAGCTGACCGGACAGATCGTCTCGGCGTCGGAGATCGCGTTCACCGGCGATTTCTCGCAATGGGTCGTCAACGGATGGGTTAAAAGCCGAACCTGCTCCGGCACGCTGCGCTCCGTCGAGCCGGTGCCCATCAGCCTGGCGGCGAGAGAACTCGGACACGGCGGGCTGGCGCGGAACTCGCCCGCACCGGCGGCTACGGCTACCGCGCAACAGCGTCAACCGGCGCAGGCCGAACAACTCGCCGCGCTGCAGCGTCAACAGGCGCAGGCCGAGCAACTCGCCGTGCAACAGCGTCAGCTGGCGGAGGCCGAACAACGCCTCGCGCAGCAGCGCCAACAAACGCAGGCTGAGCAACTCGCCGCGCAGCAGCGCCAGCAGGCGGACGCCGCGCAGCAGCGCCAGCAGATCGAGGTCGTGCAACGCGCCGCGCAACAGAATACGGGACCTGCCGCCGCACCGGGGGCACGCGTGGCTCTGGTGATCGGCAACGGCGCCTATGTCAACGCGGACCCGTTGCGTAATCCCTCCAATGATGCCAACGCCGTCGCCGGCGTACTGCGGCAAATTGGCTTCGACGTCGTCCAAGGTGTCGATTTGAATCGGCTGGGTCTGGAAGAAAAAATTCGCGATTTCATGCGCCGTGCGCTAAAGGCCCGGGTCGCGTTGCTGTTCTATTCCGGCCATGGGATGCAGGTCGACGGCAAGAACTATCTGATCCCGGTGGACGCGAAGCTCACCGAACCGAGCGACCTCTTCTTCGAGACCGTCGAGATCGACAAAACCCTCGACACACTCGCCGATCCCTCGCGCACGACGATCATTCTGCTGGATGCCTGCCGCGACAATCCGATGGCGAAACGCTTCGTTCGCCGTCTGCCCGGGGCGACCCGATCCGCGTCCGTTCCGTCCGGACTCGCCGCCTATTCGGCGGTCGGCACCGGAACGCTGATCGCATACGCGACCGCTCCTGGGCAGACCGCGCTGGATGGCAAGGGCGCGAACAGCCCGTTCACGACCAGCCTGGTTAAATATCTCCGCGTCCCCGGCCTCGAAATCCGGCAACTGCTGACGCGAGTCCGGGCCGACGTCGCGGCCGCCACGGACAATCAGCAAATTCCGTGGGACAATTCCTCACTGATGGGCGACGTCTATCTGGTGAAATAGGCGAAATCCCCCGGTCGCAGCGGCATCACTTCGCAGCCACGCTGACGCCCATCGGCCTCGGCGCGCGGCATGTCCCCATAACGGGGTTTGCCAGGCACCCGAACACAACCGTCATGGGCGAAGCCCCTGGTGAGAACGTGATTATCATGACCGCTCGCGATCACGATCGGCTATTCGTTCCGCGTCCCTCGCAATTCGTCGGCGAGCACGTCGCCCCCATTTGGCGGGGAGGCCAACATCAATGATGACCGCGTCGAACAGAAGGCTCCGCGCGCCCATTTGTCTTAATGCCTCGACCGCGTTCGCCGCCGCCTCGACCTGGAAACCCGCATCCGCGAGGATACAGGCCACGAAGAGGCGGATCACCGGTTCGTCTTCGACTACCAAAATTCGCACTGCCGACATTGTTCCATGTTGCAGACTCTGTAGCCGGCTTGCAAAAATCTGGCCCTCGCCGCCGGCAACAGGTCATGATCGCACCGCGAGGTCCCGTCACGTCCGGAGGCGGCGCTTGCATTCGGGGTGACCGCCGGGGCGTGACCCTTGAGGTGAAAAACAATTCCGACCGGCTTCGCGTCGGCGCGGAAATGATAAGCTTCCCGTCGCTGATTCCACAATGCGGTGTGCCGACGACGGTGCATCGCCGGTTCAATCGACACGAAAGCAATTAACTTTGATAACGCGCGATTTCGTCGGCGCCTGCGTCCGGCGACCGCCCCGT
>CALFNB010000257.1 GCA_937902425.1 uncultured Acetobacteraceae bacterium
CTCCAGCACGAAGGCGTGGGTCGAGCCGGAATCGAACCAGACGTCGACGATGTCGCGCACCTGCTCGTAGTCGTCCGGGTTCCGGTCCGGGCCGAGGAAGCGCGACGGCGGCGAACTGTACCAGGCGTCGGCGCCTTCGCTGGTGAAGACCTCGACGATGCGATCGACGACGGCCTGGTCGCGCAGAGGCTCGCCGGTCTGGCGGTGGACGAAGATCGGGATCGGCACCCCCCAGGCGCGCTGGCGGCTGATGCACCAGTCGGGACGGGCGGCGACCATGGAGCCGATGCGATTGCGCCCCTGATCCGGCACGAACACCGTGGCGTCGATGGCGCGCAGGGCCTTTTCGCGGATATGCTCCGGGCCATCCATGCGGATGAACCATTGCGGCGTCGCACGGAAGATCAGCGGCGCGCGAGACCGCCAGGAATGCGGATAGGAGTGCACGATCTTGCCGCGAGCGAGCAAACCGCCGGCCTGGGTCAATGCCTCGCACACCGCGTCGGCGGCTTTGTAGACGTGCTGACCGGCGAACAACGGTACCCAGGCATTGAACGTGCCGTCATCGCCGACCGTTTCGGGGATATCGAGGTTGTTGGCGCGGCCGAGCAGGAAGTCGTCCTCACCATGGCCGGGAGCGATATGCACAAAACCCGTGCCGGCGTCGGTGGTAACGAAATCCGCCAACAGCAGCGGCGTATCCTGGTCGTAACCGCGGCCACGCAACGGGTGAGCACAGACGATGCCCTTCAGCGCCTCGCCCTTGAACACGTGCAGCAGATGATGCGTGGTGATGCCGGAGTCCTGGCACACCTGAGGTAGCAACGGCAGCGCGATCAGCATCGTCTCGTGATGCCGCGCCAGCGAGCCCTCCGCCGTGCCATCGACGCGGACCAGCGCGTAGTCGATTTCCGGACCGGCGGCGACGGCGCGGTTGCCGGGCATCGTCCAGGGCGTCGTGGTCCAGATAACGACGGAGGCGCCCTCCAGCTCCTTCACCGGCGCCTGGACGATCGGGAAGCGGACCCAGATCGTCGTGCTGGTGTGGTCGTGGTATTCGATCTCGGCCTCGGCCAGCGCGGTTTTCTCCACCGGCGACCACATCACCGGACGCAGGCCGCGATACAGCGCGCCGTTCAGCAGGAATTTCAGGATTTCGTGGGCGATCGCGCCCTCGGACGCCAGGTCCATGGTGGCGTAGCGCTCCCGCCAGGCACCTTCGACGCCCAGACGGCGGAACTCGCGGGCCTGGACGCCCATCCAGTGGGCGGCGTAGGCGCGGCATTCGGCGCGGAATTCCAGGACCGGGACGGCGTCCTTGTCCTTCTTTTTGGCGCGGTACTCTTCCTCGATCTTCCACTCGATCGGCAGGCCGTGGCAGTCCCAGCCGGGGATGTAGTTAGCGTCGTAGCCGGCCATCTGGCGGGTGCGGTTGATGACATCTTTCAGAATTTTGTTCAGCGCGGTGCCGAGATGCAGATTGCCGTTCGCATAGGGCGGGCCGTCATGCAGGATGAACGGCGGCCGGCCTTTGGCGGCGGCGCGCAACTTGGCCCACAGGTCCATGGCCTCCCAACGGGCGAGGATCCTGGGCTCTTTCTTCGGCAGGTCCCCACGCATGGGGAAGGAGGTCTGAGGCAAAAAGACCGTGTCGCGGTAGTCGCGAGGGGCCTCGGCCGGAGCGTCGTTCATGGCTGATCCATCACAGGCTTACGAGTGCGGCGTATTGGGCCGCGGTCAGGTCGCGTCAAGGCTCCCGGCGCTCAATGAGCCGCCGGGCCGGTAATTCGTGCCTGCCCATATATGGTCGCCATACGGCCGACCATGCGGGTTTCGCGGCGTCCAGGTCAAGTTCGGAGATGTCTGGGACCACCCGGGGAGGCTCGTCGCTCATCCGGCGCTCCGCGACGGTTACCTGAAGCGACCTGCCGGAGCACGTTGCGGTCGCTCCGGGCACCGGCCGCGGCAGTGGCGGTATCGCCTGGTCGATCGCCGACGATGCGCCAGCACATCTGACATTCGTTGATTATTTGTCGTTTGCCAAATTCACTGCGGGGTATCGCGCGAATCACGAAGTTGCCATTCACGGCGGCCGGTCATCTCTCGATTGGCATAGCCGCGATCAGCAAAAATTCGTTGCGTTACAATTGGTGACTCTCTAATCTGTCCATTCAGTGTATTTCTGGTCGGTACCCGATGCGGTTGGCACCGGTTCGATCATCACCACATAAGCAACAGAAACACATGCCCGCAAATACCGGCCGCGTTGCTGTTATTGTCCTTGGGATGCACCGAAGCGGCACCTCCGCCGTTGCCGGCGCCGCGATACGCCTCGGGCTGGCGCCACCAAAGACGCCCATCGCACTGACGGACGACAACCCGACCGGCTCCCATGAATCACTGCCCCTCGACAATCTCAATCATTTGCTTCTGAACGCCGCGGCACGCGGTTGGTACGACTGCCTGTCCTTTAGCCCCGATATGCTCAATGACGCGGCGCGGGCGGCCGGGTTCGACTATTGCACCGACGTTTTGCGCCAGGAATTCGCCGACGAACCCGCCTTCGTCGTGAAGGACCCAATGCTATGCCTGACGCTGCCGCTGTGGCTGCCCGCGCTACGCGCCGTTGGTGCCACCGTGTCCGTTCTCCTGGTTGTCCGCCATCCGGAGGAAGTCGCGAGGTCATTGTTCTGGCGCGATCTGTTGCCGGAATCCGACTCGGCGGTGGTTTGGCTGCATCATATGCTGGAAGCCGAGCGGATGACCCGCCGCATCCCGCGCGCGGTGGTGCTCTACACCGACCTGTTACACGACTGGCGCGGTTGCCTGGCGCGTGCCGGCGAGATCGCGAACATCGCGTGGCCAACGCCGCCCCACCGGCTTCCGCCCGGCAGCGATGGCGTCGTGATCCCGTCGCTCCGGCATCACATCGCGGCGGCGAACTCGGTCACGGTCGGGCCTCCGGCAATGCGCGACCTGCTCGATGAGGCCTGGCTGGCGCTGCGGCAATTGAGAGATGATCCGGCGCTGCCCATCGTTCAGGCGCGACTGGACAATGTGCGCGCGCGGTTCGCGATGCAGCGACACTCGTTGCCGCCATCAATGATGGGCCAACGGCGAACGGGTTAGAGAAGCGTGATCGCTTGAGGCTGATTGGCCGGAAAGCGTGAATCACGCTCTCAGACATAAGTGCGCCAGAGCATGATCGCTTCAACTTGAAGCAA
Organism: uncultured Acetobacteraceae bacterium; assembly: GCA_937902425.1. GTDB lineage: Bacteria > Pseudomonadota > Alphaproteobacteria > Acetobacterales > Acetobacteraceae > Rhodopila. The sequence continues at coordinate 3,225 of CALFNB010000257.1, forward strand.
TCATGCTCTGGCCTCCGGATGCGCGTGTCCAACTGTCAGCCTCTCTCGATCGTCCGTTCGATGCGGCGGTCCGGAATAAGCCAAAGCGAGGCCAACAGAACATAAGCCGCGCGCGCCAACCACGGACGAACGAACGCCAGCCCGATCCCGGCCACGCAAATCACGAATGAGATTTTCCCTTTAATGTCGCGGCCCAACGCCTCGGCGAGGCTTCGGTCCGAGCCATTGGCGCGCACGATGCAACCCTGCAGCACGAAATATGCGATCGCGGGCATCAGCATCGAAACGCCGTAAATCGCGGCGGGCAGTTCCGCGAAATTGTTCTCACCCATCCAGCCGGTGCTGAACGGGATCAACGACAGCCAGAACAGCAAATGCATGTTGGCCCAGAGTATGGTGCCGTTCACTCGCCGCGCGGCATGCAAAAGATGGTGGTGGTTGTTCCAGTAAATCGCCACGAAGATAAAGCTCAGGACGTAGCTGAGAAATGTCGGCACCAGGCCGGCCAGAGCCGCCAGCGTCGCGCCATGCGGAACCTTCAGTTCCAGCACCATGATCGTGATGATGATGGCGATCACGCCGTCACTGAAAGCGGTCAATCGTTCCTTGTTCATGATGGTCGCGCTGCGTTGCTATGGCAACAGCACATGCTTCGCCCTGGCGCCGTCCCGTTCGGCCGCCTCATACGCCGCCACCGAGCGCGCCAGCGGCCATGTCGTTACCTCGAACGGCCGCAGTGCTCCCGCCTCAAATCCTGGGCGTAGCGCATTCATGATCGTGGCGATTTCCGGTCCCGTCAGCCCGAGCGAGTCGACACCAATCAAATGGGCCTTGTTGTGGTAAAAATCGGTCAGGTCGAAACTGACCCGGCGCATCCCTTTACTGACAATGACCATGTGCCGGCCACCCTCCCGCAATGACGTCAACGCCGGTTCGAACAGCGCGCCGCCCACGCAATCGAGCACCAGATCGGCACCCTGCCCCCCGGTCAGCTCACGCACCGCGCGCGGAATGTCCTGGGTCAGCGTGTCGACCGTGCCGGCGGGGATCTCGCCTTTCGCCCGGATCGCCGGAATGACCCTGGCGCCCTTCCAGTGCGCGATCTGCGTCGCGGCGAGTCCGACAGCACCGGCGGCGCCGATGATCAGAATGGTTTCGCCCACCTGGATCCGCCCCTCGCTCACCAGAGCCGACCACGCGGTGATGAACGGCACCCCCACCGAGGCCGCCAGCGCCATCGACAGTCCGGCGGGCTTCGCCGACAACCAGTTCGCCGAGACCACGACGTACTGGGCGTGCGCGCCATCGCGAGCGATGCCGAAACGGGGACCGCTGCCCCAGACCTCCTGGCCGGGCGGCGCATCGCCGGCGACCACGGTGCCCGCGTAGTCCCGCCCAGGAACGCGCGGCAGGGGAGAGTGGAACACGCCCTCGACAATGCGGATGTCGCTGGGATTGATCGCTGAGGCTTTGACCTCGATCAGCACTTCGCCTTGTTTCGGTTCCGGGATGTCGCGTTCGATCAACGACAGAACCGACGGGGGTCCATATCGCTCGAAGCTCAACGCGCGCATTTTCATTGCCATGACAGTTCAATTCCCGAGGCGGTTTGTCCAACGGCGGCCAGGCCGCCTCGGGATTTTAGCCGGCTGGTGGGAAAAGTCAGCCGCCGCCGGCGGCGATGCCCAGTCGCACCTGATTGATCGCCTCATCGATCCGCTGAATCGCGATGACCCTATGTCCGCCTTTGTTGCTTTCCGCCATCACGAGTTCACCGCGCGCGGTCTGCAAGGCATTCAATGCGTTCATCATGTGCGGCTGCGCGGCAGTGGCGTAACCGACAAAATAACCACCGGCCACAAGACCAGCCAGCAGCACGACTTTGACCATTTTGGCGCGCCCGGGGAAAGAAAACCTGGCATTCATGTGACTCGCTCCTCGCTTGTTGGGACGGCATGCCAGGTCGGAATCGTCCGGCCTGGACCGTCAACGGCACTGTAACCGAGAGTCCGTGGAATTCACCACAACGGGATTTCGTTACCCGTGCCTGGGGCCGCGCAACTCGCCCGAGCGCACACTGGCGATCGCATTGTTCAGGATCCCAACAATCGCCTCATCGCCCAGTGACTGGGCCAGCAATGCCATTGAGCCACCCAGCAGAGCGGAGGCGATCGCCACGGGCGGCACGTTCTGTCCCATCATGTACTCGATCGCCTTGTCCACCACCGAACCGGCGAGGCTCAGTTCGGCGGGCGGTTCCTGCCCAGGGCCCGGTGTCATGCCAGATGCCATTTGTGTCGCTTTCCTGTTTCGGTCACACCAGAACCGGCGTCGGCTCGTCGGCCTGCATTGCCCACAACCGCGCGTAGAGTCCATCACGCGCCAGCAACGATGCGTGAGTGCCGCGTTCCTCGATCCTGCCGTCATTCAGCACGATGATTTCGTCCGCGTCGATCACGGTGGACAAGCGATGCGCGATGACCAGCGTGGTGCGATGGCTCATGACCGCGCGGAAGGCACCCTGGATTTCCTGCTCGGTGCGGGTGTCCAGCGCGCTGGTCGCCTCATCGAGGATCAGAATGCGCGGATCCTTGAGGATGGTGCGCGCGATCGCCACGCGCTGCTTCTCGCCGCCGGAAAGTTTCAGGCCACGCTCACCAACCATCGTATCGTAGCCTTCCGGCAACCGGGTAACGAAATCATGCACCTGCGCCAGCCGCGCGGCCTGCTCGATTTCCGCGTGCGAGGCGCTGGGTTTGCCATAACCGATATTGTAGCGAATCGTGTCGTTGAACAGCACGGTGTCCTGCGGCACGACGCCGATCGCCGCCCGAACGCTGCCCTGCGTCACGTCGCGAATGTCCTGACCGTCGATCAGAATGCGGCCGCCGGTGACGTCGTAGAAGCGGAACAGCAAGCGGCTGATCGTCGATTTGCCGCTGCCGGTCGGCCCGACGATGGCCACGCGCTTGCCGGCCGGGATCGTGAAGCTGACGCCGTGCAGGATTTCCCGATTGGGCCGGTAGCCGAACTGGACAGCTTCGAACCGCACCGCGCCACCGGGGGCACCGGCGATCAGCGGGCGCGCGCCAGGCTTGTCGGTCACCTCGGCCTCGACCTGCATCAGGGTGAACATCTGCTCCATGTCCACCAGGCCCTGCTTGATGGTCATGTAGACCATGCCGAGGAAATTCAACGGCTGATACAACTGCATCAGATACGTATTGATCAGCACGAAGGAGCCGATCGTCATCTCCCCCGCCGCCATGGAGCGGGCCGCCATCAGCATGATCACGGTCAGCCCGATGGCGATGATCGCCGCCTGGCCGAGGTTGAGCATGTTCAACGAAACCTGGACGCGGACAGCGGCGCGCTCGTAACGAGCCAGGGCTTTGTCGTAACGCGCCGCCTCATGCGCTTCATTGCCAAAATACTTGACGGTTTCGTAGTTCAACAAACTATCCAGCGACTTGCTGGAGGCTTCGTTGTCGGACTCGTTCAGTGTGCGGCGGTAACGGCCGCGCCGGCCGGCGAGGGTGCTGGTGAAGCCGACGTAGACCAGCACCGCGAGGAACGTGACCATCGCATAGCGCCAATCGAACATGCGCCAGATGATGCCGGTGACCAGCAGCAGCTCCACCGCCGTCGGCACCACGTTGAACACCGCGAGGCGCAACACCGACTGCATGCCCAACACGCCGCGGTCGATCACCCGGGACAGCCCGCCGGTCTGGCGGTCGAGGTGAAACCGCAAGCTGACGCGATGCAAGTGCTGATAGGTCTGTAGTGCCACCTGCCGCACCGCCCGTTGCGAGACCGAGGCGAACAAGGCATCGCGGATTTCGCCGAACCCCGCCGCGCCGATGCGGGCGATGCCGTAGCCCAGGATCAGTGCCACGGGTAGCGCGACGGCCAGGGTGCTCGGTTTGGTCAGCGCATCGATGGCCCGCGCATACAGGATTGGCACGTAGACCGCCGCCGCTTTGGCCAGAACCATGGAGATAACCGCCATGGACACCCGGATCCGCGCCCCCAGGTTGCTCTTTGGCCACAGATAGGGGGCGAAGGAGAGGATGACCTGGAAGGTCGAATATTGCCGAGGCTGGGGTATGGCGGGGGGAAGCGACGCGCGCATGTGTCTCATGCCCTCGATGTGGCACGGGGCGGTGGGGATTCCAAGGATCGCGACGTCTGGGCCGGGAGGACTACTCCGCCGCCAGCATCTTCCGCGGCGGCGTCTGCACCACCGGCGCCAGTTCCGGCGCGCCGAACGATTGCGCCCGCCGTTCGTTGCCGACCGAGCGGTAGACCGTATCGCGCATCACCGGCACGCGGCCGATGCCTCCGATCAGGTGCTCCATCGCCTCGGGCGGGTATTCCTGGCCGTGCTGGGTGCCGGCGGCGCGCGAGATGCTCTCGTTCATCAGCGTGCCACCCATGTCGTTGGCGCCGGCGTTGAGGCAGAGGGCGGCGCCCTCGGGCCCCATCTTCACCCAGGACGTCTGGATGTTGGCGATCAGCGGATGCAGCGCGAGGCGGGCCACCGAGTGCATCAGGATCGCCTCGCGCAACGTCGGTCCTTTGCGCGCCAGGCCGCGCAGATACATCGGCGCTTCCATGTGCACGAAGGGCAGCGGCACGAACTCGGTGAAGCCGCCGGTTTCCGCCTGCAAATCTCGCAGCACCAGCAGATGGCGAGCCCAGTTCAACGGACCTTCGACGTGGCCATACATGATGGTGGAGGTGGTGCGCAGTCCAAGCGCATGCGCCGCGCGCGCGACATCGACCCATTGTTGGGTGTTGATTTTATCCGGACAAATGATGGCGCGGATTTCGTCGTCGAGGATCTCCGCCGCCGTGCCCGGCAAGGTGCCGAGACCGGCGTCCTTCAGTTCGGCCAGGAATTCGCTGAGCGTTCGGCCCAGAGTCGCCGCGCCTTGCGTCACCTCCAGCGGCGAGAAGGCATGGATGTGCATCCCCGGCACGGCCGCCTTAATCGCCTTGCAGATGTTGACATATGTGGCACCGGTGTAATCGGGGTGGATGCCGCCTTGCAGGCAGACCTCGGTGGCGCCGCGCTCCCATGCTTCTTCCGAGCGGCGGACGATTTCCGACATGTCGAGGTCGTACGGCGTGCCCCGCAATGCCTCGTGCGTCTTACCCTTGGAGAAGGCGCAGAACTTACAGCGATAGTAACAAATGTTCGTGTAGTTGATGTTGCGGTTGACGACATATCGGACGACCTCGCCGCTGACCGCGCGGCGGAGTTCGTCGGCGACGCTGATCACCCGTTCGTAGTCCGCGTCGCGGGCGGCGAACAACCGGATGATTTCGGCTTCGCTCAGGCGGTTACCCCCGGCGGCACGGCTCAGGATCGACTCCACTGCCGGATCCACGGTGCTCAACAACACCGGCCGCGGCTTTGGCGAAATGGTTTCCCCCGGCGACCACGCATCGTCGCGCGCCCACCCTTCCGAGTCGGATTGCTGCCGCACACGCGGCGCGACTTTCTTGTCGATCCATCGGTCCGAGTCGGCCGACCACGCCGGATAAATCGGCAGCCGCGGCACCAGGATCTTGTCCATCTCCGCCGTGTGCCGCGCCAGGGCATCGAGTTCGGGCCACGGTGCTTCCGGATTGACGTGGTCGATGGTGACCGGCGACACGCCGCCCCAGTCGTCGATCCCGGCGCCAATCAGGTTGTGATACACACCGGGGGAGAGGTTGGGCGGTGCCTGAACATGCACGTCCTCCGGCAAGATCAGCCGCGCCGCCGCGATGGTCCACAACAGGTCGTCGAGGTCCGGCTCATCCGCGTCCGCCCGTTTCGTATCCGGTTTGGCGCGGAAATTCTGCACGATCACTTCCTGGATGTGACTGTACTGTTCGTGCAACGCGGCGATCGTCTCCAATGCATCCAGCCGGTCCGCGCGAGTTTCGCCAATGCCGATCAGGATGCCGGTGGTGAACGGAACCCGCAGTTCGCCCGCCAGCCGCAACGTTTCCAGCCGTGCCGCGGGATGCTTGTCCGGCGACCCGTAATGCACGCCGCCGGGCTCGCACAGTTTCTCGCTGGTCGATTCCAGCATCAGGCCCTGGCTGGCGGACACCTCCCGCAGCGCGGCGATCTCATCGCTCGTCATCACACCGGGGTTCACGTGCGGCAGCAGGTTGGTGTCCTTCAGCACCAGAGCGCACATCGCCCGCAGGTAGCTGATCGTCGTCGGATGCCCTAGTTCCGCCAACGCCTCGCGCGCCGCGCGATAACGCAGTTCCGGCTTGTCGCCGAGAGTGAACAGCGCCTCCGTGCAGCCCGCCGCCTGGCCGGCTTTGGCGATGGCGAGCACCTCATCGGCGGACAGATACGCGGCGTGGCCGGCGCTCGGACGTTCCGCGAAGGTACAGTAGTGGCACACGTCGCGACATAGTTTGGTCAGCGGAATGAATACCTTGCGCGAATACGACACAAGCCGCCCGTAGGTCGCGTCCCGCTTCGCCACCGCCGCCGCCATCAGTTCCGCCAGCGGCGCCGTATCCAGCCAGTCTCTGTTGATCATGATGCTTTCCGCACAACCTCTTCGCCGAAGCGTTGCAGCACGTCCAGGGTTTGCTCGATCGTCGACCGCTGCAGGTAGACGATGAGGTGGTTGACGCCAACCGATTTCAGCGCGGCGGCGTCCGCCAGCATATCATCACTGGAGCCGGAGAACATCTGCCTCCCCCCATCCGGCAGTTCCCGCGGTTTCCAACTGGGTGGTGCGAAGAAAATGTAGGCGATGTCGATCGAGGCCGGGTCCCGCCCATGTTTCTCGGCCGCGCGATGCATCCGCTCGACCCCGCCTTTCAGCCGGCCCGGCGTGTTCAGCAGGAAGCTGGCATTGTTGGAGACCGGATACCAGGCATCGCCGTGACGCGCCACGCGGCGCAGCGATGGGCCGCTTTCGCCGCCAACCCAGATCGGCGGGTGTGGTTTGGAGATCGGTTTCGGCTCGAACATCACGTTATCGAACTGGGTGTATTTGCCCCGCATCAAGGGACGTTCCTGAGTCCACAGGATTTTCCAGGCCTCGATATATTCGTCGGTGACCGCGCCGCGTTCCTCGAACGGCGGGGTGCCGAGGGCGACGAACTCGTCCTTCATCCAGCCCGCGCCGACCCCGGCGATCAACCGGCCGCCGGACAGCACATCCACGGTCTGAAACAATTTCGCGGTCAGCACCGCGGGACGGTGCGGCACCACCACGACCGACGTCAGCAGTTTAATGCGCTGCGTGCACCCGGCCAGAAACGCCAGCGTGGCGATGGCGTCGAAACACTCGCCCGACTGCGCGGCCGGGTGGATGCCGGTGGCGGTATAGGGATACGTGCCGTCCGGCTGCGCTGGCATGATCAGGTGATCGTTAACGCCCAGGATACCGTAGCCGTTGGCCTCGGCGGCGCTGGCGACGGCCATCATGTTCTCACGCACGGCCATGCAGCCGCGGGTGCCGATATGGATGCCGAATTCCACGCTGTTCGCTCCCCTGGTTGCCTCGGGCGGCGGCATCGTGTGCTATCGGCGCCTGACTGGCAATTCTGCCCCAATGGGCGGGTTTATGGAGGTAACAATGCAGATCGGTTGCAGCGCGCCCACGAGTGGTCCCCTCATCGGCCCCGATAGCCTGACCCGCGTCGCCCAGGAGGCGGAGATGTTGGGCTATGATTATGTGACGGTGAGCGATCACGTGATGATCCCGACCAGCATCGCCTCGCGCTATCCGTACTCGGACTCGGGAGAGTTTCCCTCGGGGGCGGCGGCCGAGCGGTTGGAACAACTGACGGCGGCGACCTTCATCGCGGCGTCCACGTCGAAGCTGCGGATCGTCACGTCGGTCATGGTGGTGCCGCATCGCCCCGCCGTATTGACCGCGAAAATCCTCGCCACCATCGACTATCTATCGAAGGGCCGGTTGACACTGGGCATTGGCGCCGGCTGGTGCGAGGAGGAATTCATCGCCATCGGCGCACTTCCGTTCGCCGAGCGGGGCGCGGTCACTGACGAATTCATGATGGTCTGCAAAGAACTCTGGACCAGCGATGCGCCGAAATTCGACGGCAAGTACGTGAAATTCAAGGACGTGCTGTTCCCGCCGAAGCCGGTGCAGAAGTCGATCCCGATCTGGATCGGCGGCGAGAGCGGACCGGCCATGCGGCGGACCGCGAAATACGGCGACGCGTGGTATCCGATCGGCACCAATCCGCAATTTCCGATGGACACGCTGGATCGCTTCAAGGCGGGTGCCGCGAAGTTGCGTGGCATGACCGAAAAAGCCGGCCGCGATCCGAAAGCGGTGTCGCTGGCGTATCGGGTATCGTCCAACCCCGAGGCGCAGCCGAAAGGCACCGTGGATGGCCAGCGCAAACTGTTCACCGGCGGCGCCGCGGACTTCGCCGGAGACATCAAGGCGCTGCGAGACATCGGCGTGACGTCGTTCGATTTCGGCATGTTCGGGCCATCGTTGAGCGCGACCATCGACAACATGCGCAAGTTCCGTGACGACGTCGTGGCGAAGGTACGTTAACGATGAAGATTGGAACGATGCAGATCGGTTTCAACGCCCCCACCTCCGGCCCGCTGATCGAACCGGACAGTTTCATCAGTATCATCACCGAGGGCGAGTCACTTGGTTTTGACTACGTGACGATCAGCGATCACATCATGGTGCCGCGCAACCTGGAATCGAAATACCCCTATACAGGTACAGGGGAATTTCCCGCCGGCACGCAAGCGGCGTGGCTGGAGCAACTCGGCACCACGGCGTTCATCGCCGCGTTGACGAAGAAGCTGCGCTTCGTACTGTCGGTGATGGTCGTGCCGCACCGACCCGCCGTGCTGACCGCGAAGCTGCTGTCCACGATCGACTACCTGTCCAAGGGACGGCTCACACTGGGCATTGGCGTCGGCTGGTGCCGCGAGGAATTCGAGGCAATCGGCGCCGCTCCGTTCGATGACCGAGGCAACGTCACCGACGAGTGGATGGCGGCATGCCAGGAACTGTGGACCGCGGAATTTCCAAAGTTCGACGGCAAGTACGTGAAGTTTGATGACGTGACGTTCAATCCCAAACCGGCGCAAAGCCCGATCCCAATCTGGGTTGGTGGCGAAAGTGGGCCGGCGCTGCGGAGGACGGCCCGCTACGCACATGGTTGGTATCCGGTCGGAACCAACCCTCAATTCCCGATGAACACGGTGAGCCGGTTCAGGAAGGGCCTGGAGCGGTTCCGCGGTTACGTTGAAAAGGCGGGACGAAACCCGCCGGACATCGCGGTCGCGTTGCGCGTGCTCGCCGGGCCGGGCGGCAAGCCACGCGCGACCATCGAGGGTGAGGCGGAAATGTTCACCGGTGGCGACGCGGATTGGGTTGAGGACATCAAGGTGTTGCGGGAACTCGGCGTCGCGGCGGTCGACGTTCGGCTGTTCCGCCGAACCCAGGCGGACACGATCGACACCATGCGCCGGTTCCGCGACGGCGTGCTGGCGAAGCTCTGACCGGTAACGTACTGGGCGGCGGACTCTGGAACTACGCCCCCAGTACCGGTTCGATCGGCCGCTCCCGGTGCGCGCGCAGCCAGGCTTCGTTCTCGGCGAGCGCGGCCAGCCCCAACTCGTAAAGCACGACCCGCTTCTGGCGCTTTTTTTCGCTTTCGGAACCAGCCGTTCCATCGATATCGGCGAGTAGCCTGGCGGCATGCGAGAACCTGACATGAGCTTCGTGGTAGGCCAGTGCCTCGGCCTCCCATGCCAGCTTGTCGGAAACGAAACGAACGCCGCCGGCGATCGCGAGCAGGGCGACCGTCGTGATGAGAACCATCGCCTTGCCGCCGATTTCATGGTTCGTCGTGAGGCAATCGCCCAGATCGTACAGCGCGAATGAGAGGACGAACGCGCCGAGCAGCACGCCCGGCACAGCGGTTTGCGGCAGGCCATACGCCTGGGTGGGCGACAACAGGCGAACCGTCAGCACGCAGACAGTAACCAGCCCAGAAACAGGCGCACCACCGGCGCGCTCGCCGATGGCGCGGGCGATTGACCCGAGGATATCGCCCGTGACGCCGTGAAGCGCGAGCCACAATGAGAGCCCGAACGCCAGCGCGAAGCAGAACCAGCTTACAACCGAAACGATGAACACCGCCCGCTCGCGTTGCAACGAACGTCGATGGAAGTAGTCCCGCTGACCTTCAACGTAACTGCCCCTGGTGGCGTGCAGGGCGCGCCAGTTCTCCTCCGGCGGCGTGGCGAGGATGCGCGCCCATGAAACGACCGTGGCAGCCCAGTACCGGAGGTTGGCGAGCGGCGGCTCGGCGCCCAGAAGATAGTAATAGTCGGCGCGATGGGTCGGCCCCGTGAGACCGGCCTGCCACCACATGTGTTGCACGCGCAGGACCTCGTTGGCCGCGCGGTAGTCTTCATGCGTGGATTGCCACCGGAACCGCACCGCCACGAGGTACAGCCCCATCGCGCCGGCCAGGATCGCCACGTAGGCGGGCATGGCCCATTCTCGCAGGTGGATCGCATCGGCGAACGGGAAGTCGTGGCCCAGTTTGGCGAAAGCCTCGAGCAGCAGAACCGCCAGCACGAACGCCGCCGCCAGAACCCAGATGCATCGTTTCCAGTATACCTGGAAACTACCCTGCACGCCGGATAACGCGGTGCGGTACGATCGAACCAGATTGGCCGCCTCGGGTCGGGAGGCGGGCCATCCGGCGCCGGGGTCGGTCCGGGCGCGGTAATTGTAGTCATCAATGTCCGCGGCCAGTGGGAATTGCGCGGCCAGGCGTTCGGGCTCGGCCAGGCCGCCCTCCGGCGAAACGATCGCCGATGGCAGTTTTCCGTTCCGCGGTTCTCCCGCGAGGTCGATGCGCCACACCGGTCGCGGACGCGGCGGGTCGAGGACCGGGTGGCGCGCGAGCTCATGGCTGACATCGATGACGGCACGGCCCAATGCATCGGGCGATCCGTCGCGCGCGTGAAGCACGACGCGGCCGGTGCCGCCCGGACGATCCGCCGTCTCATCCGCCGGCAGCACTGTCAGCAGGACGGTGCAATGCTCGGTCAGCCAGAGCGCGAGTTGTTCATAGTGGAGCGATGTCTCGGACCGGCCGGCGATCTCCTTGGACCGTTCCGCGGGCGGCGGAAGCGTGAGCGGGGCGAGCGTGCGGTGCCGCACCCGCCGCTGCTCAAGGCACGCCCGCAGGCGTTCGCGCGCGGCGTGGTCGGTCATCGTGGCGGCGTAATCGTCCAACGCGAATGGCAGGAGGCCGGCGACGCGCCAGAAGGGCCTCAGGAGGGCCAGCTCCGAGGCGAGAATATCCGCCCCCTCGGCGAGGCCGGTCACCAGGACCTTTGGCGCGTGCGGAAATTCCGCGTCCAACGTGGCGAACGTGGCTTCCAATGTTCGGCGAAGCAGATCCTCCCGCCCGCGCAGATCGCGTTTGCCGGACAGCCCGATCAGGATTGGCAGTGGTTCAGGTTGGCCGGCCATGGTCCGCGGTCCGTGTTCGATTTGGATGCGTGATCATGCCACAGCGCGCCGGGCGCCCGAAACCATTCTGTTGGCCCAGATCTCCCGGCCTTCGGTATGACCGGTTTCGGCCGAAGCAATAACAACACCGGTTTGACAACGGAATGAATCGGCGAGCCGCCCCGATCTGGCGACGATGCGTCCCATCAACCATGAAAATTTCGCGGCCGTGGCGGGATGTAGAGCCAGTGAGCGGCTTTTACTCGCTCCACGTTGCACCGTCCATGATGCCGGCCTGGGTTAAGTAACGTGCCGAGGGGGCCAAACGATGTCGGAAATTCGCACCACAGGTGTCGCGAAGCCGCTGACCATATTCATCAGCGCGGTCAGTGAGGAGTTCGGGCCCGCCCGGGAAGCACTTGCCGCCCGCCTCAAAGAATACGGCGTGATCGATGTCCAGAAAGACTATCCGACCAACTTGTTCAACGGGAACAGCATCGCGGAAGCGATCGAGACGGCGGACCTCGTGGTTTGTTTGATCGGCCATCGATACGGCTACGAATTTCCCCCCCGGGATCGGCCGGCGGACGCCAGGGAAGGGTGCTCCTGGACGCAATGGGAATATGACCATGCGAAGGAATTTATCGCGGAGCACCGCGACAAACGCCTCGTGGTCTTCATCGACAAGACAAATCTCCGCGAGCCGGCCGATCCGAGGCAGGCGGCTTTTCGCGAGCGCGTTTATCAGGACGAAAAGCTAAGCTACAAGGGGTTGTTCTTTTATCCATACATTGGCAAGGTCGCTCTGCGAACCTCTTTCGAACTGATGATCAATGATTCCGAGCACGGTCTCGCGGCGGTCCAGGACTCATACTGGCTGAAGATCAGGGACGCGTATCGCCGGAAGACCGTCGCCGAGTGGAACGAAATGTTCCCGGACTCGTACAGGCCGGAGATCGGCGACCAGGCGAAAGAGAATTTGATGCGGGCCCAACGGGCACCATTCATCGAAACGCGGAAGTTCTCGATTCTTAACCCGAAGAACGGCCAGCAGCTCAAATTCCTCCACCCGCGCGGTTTCCTGACCGGCCGTGACACCAATGCCGGACTGCACGCCCGCGAAGACGCCGACTGGCGACCGCTCTCCGCGGCGGATCCGGCCGCCGGGGACCAGCGAAGCGATGGCGAAAAGATCGTCGACGTTCTCCGCATGCCGGCGGGGGATGCGGCGGTACTGGGCACCGTCGAATTGCCGCGGCCACTCCGGCTGTTCCTGATCAGCGGAAGCGGCATCGGAAAGTCGGCCAGCCTGGGTTGGTTCGAAGCCAAACTCAATGGACTGGGCTCGCAAAACGCCTCGTTCCGGCTGGGGCTGTTGCTACAGGCGGGAGAACTGCGCGACGTCGCCGACAAGACGGAACTCATCGGTTTCTTCGCGCGCCATTTACTGCGGAAGACGAATGCGTCGGAGGATGACTGGTCAACGAACGCCGTGCTTGTCGGACTGCGAGCGGACATCGCGGAGGGCCGCATCGTCCTGATCATCGACGGCCTGGATCACGTCCCGAAGGATCCGCCGCTGCTGATCGAGAGTCAGAATACCGGTTTCTTCAGCGCCTGCCCGGTTGTCATGGCGGGACGTCCGCAGGCGCTGAATGGCTGGAAAGATGAACGAAGCCCAGGTCAGCCGAATTATGTGGTCGCGTCTCGGTGGCGATTCATCGAGCCTCAGGAATTCGACCGCGACGAGTCGGAGGTTTTTCTCGGCAATATCGGCGACACCAGGCGCCAGTCGCTGGTCGAGGAATATCTCGCCGGCCTGCTGCATGTCCCCCGGGTACTCGAATATGTCCGCACCCTCGGAACCGCGGACCTCAAGGTCGTGCGGACCATGGCTCACATCTACTTCCTCGCCGTGCGGCGTCTGGTCGCGGCGGCGATGCAGCGCCCGGCGGCGCGACTGGTCGGACCGAACGCGGGCGAATACGCGGACCTGGAGGAACCACACGAAGCTCAGGTCGAATACATGCTGACGATGCTCGCGGCGCTGGGGTTCATCTCTCTTTGTATCACTGTCGATCCAACCGATCCGTTGCACCCGCATGATTTCGACATGCCATTGACGG
>CALFNB010000258.1 GCA_937902425.1 uncultured Acetobacteraceae bacterium
ATTTAACTCATTATCGCGGTCATCGTGACGAACTAACACCTCCCTGATCCATACTTTCGCGCTGTTTCACGCGGGCGCGAGCCTATTTGAGACGCGGCTGATTGGCCGGTCCGAGTTTCGCGGGATAATTCAATGCCAGCAACAGCGCCAGCAGCGCCATGATGCCGGTGAGGCAATAGGCGTTGCGCATCGCCATCGAAACCGTGTCAGTCAGCAACGCCAGACTACTCTGAGTCGCCCGGGCGCGCCATGCCTGATCCATGATGTGATCGAGCGGACGGGAAGTTTCGGATACCTGGCGGAAGAGACTCGCGTTCACAACCGCGCCAAATGCAGCCGCGCCCAGAGATTGACCGAAAAATCGCAGGAACATGGTCGACGATGTCGCCGCCCCGCGTTGATGCCAAGCCACTGATGTCTGCACCGAAACCATATATGTCGTGTTGCTGAAACCCATTCCGACACCGATGAGGGCCGCGCCGATGCCAGCCCAAACAGGTCCCCGCTCGGGCGTCATCACGATCAGCATGAACGCTCCCGCGATCAACGCCAGTGCCCCGCTGGTGGCGATGCGGCGATAACTGGCTCGCGGCAGCCATAGTCCGGCCGTGGTACTGCCAAGTACCCATACGACCGACATGATGGCGAGAATCACCGCGGTATCATCCGCGCCGCCACCCATGACACCTTGGATGTATGTCGGCAGGTAGGCCGTCACGCCCATCATCAGTATGCCGGTCACGAGGCTGCCGACGCTGCCACCAACGATGACGCGGTTGTGCCAGAGCTCCAGCGGAAGCATCGGGTCGGTGACGCGCCGCTGGTGCAGAGCCAGGCCGGTGCCGGTGATCAGGACGACCGCGATCATCGCGGCCATCACGGGTGGATCGACCCCGGTGGCCTGGATAAGCAGCAGCAGCGCACCCGTGCTGACCATCAGCAGAATTGAGCCCAGGTAATCCACGCGGCGAGGCCGGGTTTCGATGTCTTCCGGCAAGAACAACGCGATCATTATGATCGCCGCCACGCCAATGGGCAGATTGATCCAGAATACCACGGGCCAGTCGCCGTATTGCACGATGAACGCGCCCAACGATGGCCCGATGACCGCGGAGACGCCGAACACGCCGGAAAGCAGGCCTTGCACGCGGGCACGCTCGACCGGCGTGTATATATCGCCAACAATGGTGTTGGCGATCGGTTGCACGCCGCCCGCGCCCAGACCTTGGATGGCGCGGAACAAGACGAGTTGCGGCATGCTCTGGGAGAAGCCGCACAGCGTCGATCCGAGCAGGAACAGAAAAACTCCGCCGAAAAAGACGTTCCGGCGTCCGTAAATGTCGGCGAGACGTCCATACAGCGGAATGGTGGCGGCCTGACCCAGCATGTAGGCGGAGAACACCCAGGCGAACAGGCTAAAACCGCCGAGGCTGGTCGCGATGGCAGGCATCGCGGTCGCCATGATCGTGGCTTCGACCGCTGCCATGAAACTCGCCGCCATGCATGCGGCCAATATGAGAGGCCGATGCGGAGTTGGACGTTCGGATGTCATGGCGGCGACTGGATTCGACATGGAACTTATGATTGCCAACACGCGAGGCGGCTGTCCATGAGACGGGCCTGGCCGATCGACGTCACCCCTTATGCGTGCAGAGCAACCACGAGATCGTCTGTCATGTTGGCCTCCGGATGCAGCTCGATCGCTGTCTCGACGACCGGCAGACCCGCCAACACGTCGTTTATCCACTCCTCGGCGGTCCAGAGTTGTCGGAAGATGTCATCACGGCTGAACAAGCCAAGGTTCTTCGCGCTATTGAATGGGACATCGAAAATCACACAGGGCGCCAAGTCCAATTGGTCACGCAACGAGTCGCGAATGCTTCGCGCTGACGCGAGGTGTTCCATCACACCGCCGTGCGTGATCGCCTGAAATGTGCCTTTCAGCGTGATCGCCTCAAGGTTGAACATGTCACCAACCTCGAACGCGATGTCGTGGCCGGCGCCGGCCTCGCGCGCGTTAGCTCGCGCCTGCGCCACGATATCGGGGTCGAGATCAATTCCGAGCACCTTGTAGCCAAGAGACGCGGCACCCAACGCGTGACGCCCTGGGCCGCAACCCAATTCCAGGATCTTGCTTCCGCGCGCGACACGACGGGTCAACATGGCGAAAAAAGCGTTGTTTCGGGCGACCCAACGATTGATCATGTCCGGCGTCAGGTGCCAAACGCCACGCTGCTGAAATACGCCGATCCATCGGTCGGCATCCGTCGATTCGGTAAGATTGATCGCCGAGATTGCTTCGTTCACCGTGGCCTCCATGAGATCATTATGAAAATCATCCCAGTCGGCCCGTGATCGCGTCAACCGCGAAATGGATTCGTACCAGGCGAATCGCATATGAGGTGCCAGCGAACAGGGCGTTCGCGCCGGACGCAACTCTTCGACGTTGTTGCAAACTGTTGACTGTGGACGCGCGGATATCACGTTGGTTTGCCGTTTGGAGTCGTGATCTTATGCAGATCACAAACGCCGCGTGTGGCCAGGGGAGGGGAAAGCCGCGCCGTGGAAGCCACGGATGTCGTGCGAGTTCACCAGTTCACTCTCGCACGACGCCGCGGGGACTGGGAGGTTATCGAGACACCCGAGCTCCGGTTGGCCAGGCAGCAGATCCTGCACCTGACGAACGAGATGGAGCAACGGGTCCTCGACCGCACGCGGGAGTTCGTGGAGGTTAACCAGCGGCTCCGGGGCGAAAACACGGGCCCCCCGACTGTGGTATGGTCTGGGGTCGCTGATGTCGGCTAGGCCGAGGGGCCTGTTAGCCCCAAGTAGGAATGTCCCCTTCGCGCAAAGTTAGAATGTCCCCTTTTGGCGGTGTTCGCGATTGGGGGACGTATGGCCGAAGGGGATCTGTTGATGAGTGGATCGGAGCGTGAGCGGGCGCATGTGGTGCGCCAGGCGCTGGAACACCGTCTGGGTCAGCGTGAGGCGTCCGAGCGTCTCGGGATCAGCGTTCGCCAGTTCAAACGTTTGGTTCGGTCGTGGAGGGAAGAGGGTGACGCGGGCCTGGTATCGCGCCAGCGCGGCCAAGCGTCCGACAACCAACTGGCCGAGGGGCAACGGACCCGGATCTCTGGGCTTCTGAAGGATCAGTACCACGACTTTGGCCCAACCCTGGCGGCGGAGAAGCTGTTGGAACTGGATGGGATCGCGATCTCGCGGGAGACCATCCGGCGGTTACAGATCGGATTGGGCCTTTGGAAGCCGAAGAGCCGCCGGGTGAGGCGTGTGTTTCAGTTGCGTGAGCGGCGGCCCCGGTTTGGTGAACTGATCCAGATCGACGGCAGCCCGCACGACCGGTTCGAGGGCCGAGATCGACGGCAGTCCGCACGACTGGTTCGAGGGCCGGGCGCCTCGTTGCACTCTGATCGTGTTCATCGACGACGCGACGAGCCGCCTGACGGCGTTGCGCTTCGCGCCGGTTGAATCAGCCCGGGCTTATCTCGAGGCGCTTCGGGACCACGTTCTGGAACACGGCTGTCCCCTGGCGTTCTACTCGGACCGTCACGGCATCTTCCGGGTCAATGCCAAGGACGCCCAAAGTGGCGACGGCAAGACGGAATTCGGACGGGTGGCGGCGCGGCTGGAGATTGTGCCGATCCACGCGTTGACCCCCCAGGCGAAGGGTCGGGTTGAACGAGCGAACCACACGTTACAGGATCGGCTGGTGAAAGAGATGCGTCTTCAGAACATCTCATCGATCGAGGCAGCCCATGGTTTTTTCCCGAATTTCATTGCCGCCTGGAACGCGAGGTTCGCGATAAAATCCCGTAACGAAACGTCAGCGCATCGGCCCTGGACGGACACGTCGGAGGCGCTGGATCACGCATTGGCGCGGCACGAGGAGCGGGTCTTGTCGAAAGCGCTGACGTTCAGCTCGGCGGGCACGAA
>CALFNB010000259.1 GCA_937902425.1 uncultured Acetobacteraceae bacterium
TCGATCGTCCTCGAAAGCCGCCGGAGCGGCGGCTCTTTGGGAATATCTTCGGGGGCGTGGGATGCCTGAAATTTTAACCGGACAGCCGTGCCACCGGCGCGGCGATGACGCTGACCAGTTCGGCCGTCGGCGGCGTTGGGGCTGCGAACGGCAACGCGGCTTGGACCGTCGAAAACCTCCCAGCCAACGGACTCCCGTTGCGCATGCGGATCGCGGACCTGGCGCCGTCGGACCCGGCCGGCGTGTCGCCCATGCGCGGCGGGACGCTGCTGCTGGATGCCGGTTCAGCGGGCGGCGGCGCCCCGGCGAAGCTCGCTGACCTACGCCGCGCGGACACGGGCTGGTTGCACGCCGAGATTTCGGACGCGGTCGCCGCCTCCGCCACCGCCACCGCGGATCTGCATTGCCAGCATCTGGCGCCACACCCAACCGATGGTTTCGACACCGAACCGTGGTGGGGTTTTTTCCATCCGGACACACTCGCCGACGCGACGGCGCCGCACCTGATATTGCTTCCCCAGGACGCCACCAAGACCTGGTTCGAGCATGCACGGCCCGGCGCGAGCTATGTCGCCAGCGGCGCCGTGGGTGCGACGGAGGTTGACCGGCTGGCCTTCCAGGGCCCGTCGCTGGCGATGCCTCTGGTTCCGATGACACATCTGGAGGCCGCGTTCGGCGTCACCAACAAGGATAAATTCACGGACTTTCAATCGTTACTGAATAGTTATGTATCGGCGCATACCGCGAAACCCGCCGAAGTCTTCCACGAGACGCGCCGCAAGGAAACCGCACCCCCCGGCGACGTCAGGATCGCCAACGCCTTCGGCCCGGGAACCGCGCCAGGGGGACCGGCCAGAGCAAGAATGGCCGCCATCGCCCCAGCCGGCGCGACCGGGGGCACCGACGGGTTCAGTCTCGGGAACTTCGCGCTGGACCATGATTTCGGGGACGGCGTTCTGAAGGTGCACGTGACCCGGCCGGCCGGGGCGGACCCGGATTTCATTGTGCTGGAACCGGACCACGGATCGCCGGGGCAGGATTACATTCGTATAGATCAGTTGCCGGCCATGGCTCTCGACCCGAACTGGAACGGGATCCAGCTTGGCAGCGCGATCGTGCACCCGCCGGCGGACCCGTCGCGGCCTCCGATGCCGGATGGCATCCTGAAATTCACACGCGATCGCACGCTCAAGGATATTTTCCAGACATATCGGGGCGGCACCTACGCGGCGGGCTTCGCGAAAGTCCTGGAGAAGATGCCGCCCGTGTTGCAGCGTCAGGACTGGACCGGCGCGGTGCTGTTCGATCTGAACGTCAACACCGTCGACGGCCTTCTGACTGCGGTCATTCCAAAGCAACTTTTGGACGATCTGACGTTCCGGTTCGTCGCGCTAAGCCCGAAACGGGGCAGCGCCGCCGGCTTCTCGGTCACCGCGGCCATTTCGATGCAACAGCCCGACCAGGACCCGGGTCCGATACCCGCACCGGGTGATCCCACCACGCCGCCCGAAACGGCGTACCAGGTTCTGTCGCTTGAAGCCGCCTGGGAAAATACCACGCTGCTGTCTTTATCGGTTCGCACGCGTTTAAGTTTCAAAAGCGCGTTTGGGCTAGTGAGCCCGACCGCCCCCAAGGTCGAGCTGGACGGGGCCTTCGACCGCAAAACGAATAAGATCACTTTCGCCGCGCGCGCGGATTCGCCGATCAAGTTGCTGCCGGACACGCTCGATCCGGTCCTGCCGATCCGGCAGATTTATGTTCGCGGCGGCACGATCGGGCTGGTCAAGGGCGTCGCACGGGTTTCGCTGGACGGGTCAGTCGACATCGGCACGTTCTCAATCCCCGGTCTGCCTGAGATTTCCGCGGGAGACTCCTCGTCAATCGACTTCACGGGCCTCGGGCTGCGGCTGCCATCCAACTTGCCACCAGTCAGTTGGCTGTCGCTCGATTACCCCAGCCTCAAATTGAATTTCGATGGGCCTAAGTTCAGCATCGGTCCGCTGCAAATCACGTTCGCCAGCATCGGCATCGATTTCGCTAATCTGTTCGACTGGGGGCGGCTGATTCCGATCGCGGGAAACAAACCGATGGCCGGGAAACCGCTTTTGCTCGGGCTGCATATCGAGCTGATGAAACTGCCGGCGATCGCCGGAAAAACACTGGAACGCCTCACGTTCAACCTGCAACTGGGGCTACCGGGAAAAGCCGGTTTCGGGTCCTGGGACCTCGGCAAGGCCTATGTCGCGCTTGGCGCGCTGGGTTTCGACAAGCTCGATCTGGATCTGTTCCGGTTCATCGAAATCAGCGCGGAAAAAGTAGAATTCGCGGCGCCCGCCGGCACCCCGCCCATCACGAAGATCAACGTCACGAGCCTCACGATCAAAGTGCTGGATTACCCGATCGTAAAAAATATCACGGCGTTTTTCTTCTCCCGCCAGGGCGAGAGCGGATTCTATCTTTTCGACCCGACGCCGGCCGGAAGCCTGGACGGCATACAGGCCGATTGGGTCCTTATTGGACACAACGTCCATCTCGATCCGTCCGTGACCATGAAACTGCTGGAAATCGATCCCGGGACCGGGGAGGACGATTCCAAACCGCCCACCATCGTTGGCGAACCCATCCCGGCCCTGCCGGGTCAGGGTGGCAATTGGCTGATCGGCGCAGGTGTAAGCGCGCTTGGCGGGTTGTTCATTGGCCGGTTTATTTATGACGAAACAGGAACCATCGGCCTCGCGCTGAAAGCGGGCTTCCTGGAAGAGTGGTTTGGCCTGGACCTGGCCGTCGCCGTCCAATACGCGCGCGGACCAAAGCCGAGTGAGAACGTGTTCTCCGTCGCCCTGACGATTCCTCAATTCACCATTGGGCTGGTGGATTTCATGGGCGGCGTTGTCGCATTCGATTTTCAGGTCGACGGCGGCTTTATGCTCGATCTCGGCTATCCCTGGCCGTCCGGCACGACCCGGCTATGGAATCGCGCGCTCGGCGCCATCCTCGATCCATTCCAGGGCAGTGGCGGATTCTACATCGAGCGACGTAATCTGACGATAAACGGCCCAACGGTTTTGGCGAGTGGGACACCGCAAACGCTGACGCACCTGGCTGGCGGCTACGCGGTGCAGGCGGGGCTCGGCGCGGCGTTCGGCGCCGGGGTCCTCACCGCCTGGGTCACGATCGGGATCACCGTCGCGTTGGACGGGGATGTTTACCTGAACGGCAACAAGCTTGTCGCCGCCCGCATCACCGGGGCGGTCGGGATTCTTTTCCGCGGGCACGCCGAACTGAACTTCTGGATCATTTCGATTTCGATCGACATCACGATCGGCGCCGAGGCCTCCGCCACGATCGCCTGGGCCAGCGACGCGGCCTACGCCGGGCTTGTCGGGGCGCCCGGCGGGGGCAAGGCACAACTGCGTATCGAATTCACCGTCTATGCCTCGGCGTCCGCCTCGGCCTGTATTCGCCTGGGCTTCGTCCACCTGTGCCGTGGAATCTCGGTCACCATTCCCATGCGCGCCAGCTACGTGCTGACGCTCTGAGGTCGCGATGCAAACCGTTTATATCTCGCTGACGCTCTTTCCCAGGCCGCTACGGCGGGAAATCTGGCTGACAGTACAACCGTTCGTGAAACGAGACGAACTCAAGGACTGGCTGAACGGATTGCGGCCCGACGGATCGTTACTCGGCCTTAACTACCGTATGTTGACGGACTTTGTTCATAACGGGTCCGCGGCGGACCTGAGTGCGGCGCAAGACATGGTCCCGGTTCCTCTGGCCGGCGATCTGTCGATGACCGTCGGGTTGCGCGGCGCCGGCGCCGGCACTTATATCGCGCACGGGCTCAACGACCGCACCGGGGTGATCCTCGCCAATGGCGGCACGGCGCAGCGGCGGTTTACCCTCGACAATGTGCGGAGCAGCGACCGAGAGGCTGACGCCAACGCAACGGCGCGCGTGCCGCCTTCGGGGCCGTTCGCGATGACGATGGTCGACCAGCTTCGCCAGCTATCGTCGCAATCGGCGACCGACGACGATTTTGACCGCATCGCGCACATGCTGACGTTGTCGTTTCTTGGCGGCACCGTTCGCCGTTTCCGGCCCGAAACGGTGACGCGGCAGGACGCGGTCCATTTGTGCGTGGTCGATCCGGCGGCGAATCTCGACGACGTGCTGCCAAAGGATCCGCCGGGAGGGAACGTGGTCAGCGTTTCCCACGTTTCCGCCGCCGGATTGATGTTGCAACTGGACCGGCTGGCGCCGCCCGCGACGCTCAAAACCTGCACGGGCGTCGATCTGTGGTTCCACCAGTCTGGCTCGGCGCCTGGTCCGATCCCGACCGTGCCGTCATCGGACGAGGAAAACAGGTATCTGGCCGCGTGGTTCCAGGCTTTTGATTTCGCCGCGCTGAAGCCGCCCGCGCAGGCGGTGACAATGACGAACGAAGTGGCGCTGTCGTCGCGGGTCTATGTCTCCCGGCACCTGACCCCGTTCGCGCCCGCGACGCTGACCGGCGTGGACGGCAAGGAAACGGACATGTTCCGGAAGCCGCCGGAGACGCCGGCCCGCGCCGGCCAAGCCGCCCCCTCGTGGCGCCAATTGAGCGATATCAACCGCCTGGCCGTGCGCACGGCGGACGGCATCAACCCTTTCAACAACGCCAATCTGACGGCGGTTTTTCACGAGATGCTTGAAGTCTCCCTGGTGCCGTATCGCAGCGCCCAGGCGCCGTCGAGCACCACGAACGGCGGCGCGGCGGTACCGCCTGCCGGCGGGGCGGCCGCACCCAACGCCGCCCTGATGCAACTGACGCCAACGCCAGCGTCTCGCGACAGGTTCGTGGCTCTGTTCGGCGCGGTGGCCGCGACCCCGGACCCGGGCCCGACGCTCTGGCCGGCGGGCGCGGAACTGTACCGCGCGGACGGCACCGCCTTCGTCACCGCGGATCAACCCCGGGGCGCCACCGGCGGCTTCGTCGGTGCATGGCGCTTCGCCTGGGACGACACGATCTTCGCCGATCAGAACACCTTGCGGCCGACCGTGCAGTCGCTGCCCACCGTGCTCTTCTGGATCGTTCCGCCCGCCGATACCACCGCCATGCCCCTGACCCTGGTCCGCCCGGCCGCCCCGCCAGTGACCGCCACGTGGCATTCGGACGCGATTCAGGAGCCACTCGGACCGCGGTGGGAGTGGGTTCAGGACCTACCCGGCCACGGCGTCCCACTGCCCAATCCGGCCACCACTTTCAACGCGGTCTCCCTTGCTGTCGTTGGCGGCGCGGACGGGGCGGCAAAAACCCTCATTCCCGCCGTTGCCTTCGCCGACGATGAGCTGTTCGCCCTGGCGCGTGACGCGTCCAGCGTCGAGGGCGTCATGACCGTTTCCTATCCCGCCGAGGACCCCGCCAGCGCCATCACGAACCACGTCGATCCCGATTGGCAGTACCGGCTGGCGCTCGCGAACTACAACAAGCTCGACGTTTCAGCTGCGGTGGCCTCGCGGCCCTCCGCGCCTCATGGGCCCGGGCCCGACGCCGGAGCGTCCACCGATCCGCTGAATTTCTGGAGCGAGTGCTTTGCCGTCCATACGGAGGATCAACCGGCGTCGCACCCCACGGCACATTTGAGTACGTTCCACTATCGATATGGAGAGCCACTTTACGCACTCGATCTGACGCGCGACCCGGACGTGCGAGAGGAAGCAGCCGAGGCAAGGGCCGCATTCGCGGAACGGTTCGCCCGCATCGGGAAATACCGCCGGGTTTCACACACGCTGCAACACACGACCGGCGATACGTTCGCGCTGCCGAATCCATCCGGAGACATCTGGAGCGACGGCGGGACCTATTTGCATAGCCAGCCGCCATCCTTGATGTCCGATCTGCGGCGCCTGGGCGCCGGCGCGACGACGGCGCCCGCTTTCCTCACCTGGTCATTCGCGGACGACCACCGCACCTGCTGGATCACGGTCAATCCCGCGTTCCTGGCGCCCGCTGACGGCGGGGCCGGACCGGGTGTGCCAACGTCGGCGTGGCTCGCATTGGCGGAACTGGTCAACGGCACGCCGGTGCTGAAGGGGCGCTTCCGCCGGTTCGATTTCGCCATGGCGGCCAACTTCTTCAGACAGAACCCCGAAACAAAGCCGCGGCTGAGCGACGGGCTGGTCGCGGTCGGCGCACTTGAGAATACAGCGTGGCCCCTGCCCGCCGCGACGATGAATACCATGCGATCGTGGCTCGCCGGCGGCACGACGCCAACCGCGCTGAAGTTCTCAATCGATCTTGGCGTCGCGCCAGACGGGACGGTTCTGCCCCCACCCGCCACCTCTTGCCACGTGGTGGAACTGCATCTCGATCTGACCCGGCAGCCCGGGACGGTGCCCGATCCGAACGCGCGATGGGATCTGGTGCGAGCCAGCAACGCTGCGCTGGATCAGCTGTTCGGACCGGACGGACAGAAGACCGATCCCGTGCCCGAGATGCTGCCGGCCTTCAAGACGTTCGCCGCGTCGCTGAGCAACGCCTGGGGTTCCGTGGCGCCGACCGACCCCAACGCCTCCGCCGGGCTGACCGCGCTTCTGGGCGGAGGGTCCGAATATACCAGGGACGGCGGCGCCGCCACCGGCAATGCCGGCGGCGAGTGGGTAGTCCCCGACCCGGCCGCGACGGTGTCGCCTGGCTCCCCAATCGTCGCGGCGCTCCTGCCGCTGGGGTTTCGGCCCCTGGCGTCGGAGTATCAGTCGGATGTGACCCCGGGCGCCTTGCGCCGGCATGCCGAGGCGCTTGGCATGCTGATCGACGCGGCGCCGGGCGACTGGCGGAATGACAAGACGACCCTCGACGCGTGGCGGCAGTGGTTCGCGACGCTGTCGGCGGGTCAGGCGGATATCCTGGCGTTGCTTCTGGCGGCGCAGGCGCTGGTCGTTCCCGCCTTCGATTCGGACCCGAGGCTCGGCTCTGAGGTCGCACGCTTGGTCCAGGACGCCGCCGGCGACGGGTATGGCGCCGCGAGCGGGCTGCGCGCCGCCATACGACGATCGATGCTGGCCGATCCCGCGACGTTCGGCACCGCGCGGGCGATGCTGCTGACGCGCTTGTCCGGCGCGCCAGTGCCAGGCGATTTCATGCGCCTGGATATGACCCGGGTGCTGGATGAAACCGCCACGCATGCGGAATCGGTGCGGTTGCCCCTCGCCGCGAGCCTGCTGACCGGCGCGAGTAAGACCGGCATCGCGTTTCTCGAAACTTTGGGCGACGCGCGTTACGACGATTTCTTCATCGTTCCGGCCGCGACCGATCCTCAGCCTGGTGTGGCGCCGCACGGCCTGGAGCAGGTGGCGGCGGCCGGCACGGCCAGAGCGCCGGCGTCGCTTCCTCTCGCGGGCACGCATTTGCCTGGTCCGATCACCGCGAAGGCCAAGGTCTGGCTACCGTCGCGTCAGCCTCTGGCGCCGGTTGTACAGATCGTGTCGGGATCGAACGAGACTTTCAACGACTCCGCATGGTGGGTGAATTTCGCGACGCCCGGCGTCCGGTTGTCCCGGTCAGGTCTGCTGGGAAGCGGAATTCTGGCGGCGCCCCGGGACGACGCGGATGCCGTGGAGATCAAGGCGCGGATCAGAGACAATCCCTTGCCTCGGCCGACCGAACGGGACCGCGGCCGTGCCTTCGCGATGTTCGTGGTGACGAGCGACGAACGAAACAGGTTCGCCGACGATGCCTTTCTGTTGAAGGTCGCGGTCGGCGGCACGGTGCCGGCGGCACCGGGGGGGGGCGGCACCGTCTGACACCGGCCCCGCTGGCGGCGATCCGGTCGCGGGTTTCTTCCAACGGCTCGGTTCCACCACTGATCTGGCCGGTATCCCGGATCTCGAAACGACCGTCTCCGAAGCGGTATTGAAACTGGCGGCGACCGCGATGGTCGCGGTCTCCGACGCCGACGTGCCGGCGGGGACCTGGGAAATCGAGAACATCCTCGCGCAAAACGGCCGAATGACGCTCACGCCCGACTCGCCAGCGCTGGACGCGGTGCTACTGGGCGCGCCCGTGGTGGCGGGCGGGACAGCGGCGGCGGGACCGGCCTCGTATGTGCTGGTCGTTACTTACGAGTGCGATGTCTGGAGCCAATACGCGATCGGGGCCGGGCAGACCCGCAATGTTCAGCCGATGCCCGATCAACCGGCGTTCAGCAGGCTCCTGTGGCAGGCCGCGCCGATCGTCGGCGTCAACAAACCAGTCACCGTGCGTCCGGATGGAGAGCCGATCGATGCCGCCGGGAAAATCGCGCGAGCGGACATCGCCATTCTCGCTCTGGTGGAAGCGGTTCTGGTGGGGGCAAATCCCGGATTGCTGCAGCCGGACCTGGACGGATCGCGCTGGAAAGCCCGCGAACTCACTGTCACAACCTATGCGACGCTGGCCGGTCAGATGGACAGCTATTACCCGGACGAGGACGGCGCCGCGCGGCCGGCCGAATTCGTCAACCACGGCCGTCTGCCTCTTAGGCAAGTCGTTGCCCCGGCGGGGAGCCTGCGCGACGGCGTGGGGGCGGCGGCCTTGCCGTTGGTGACCTGGGACACCCAAGTCGCGCGGTTCGAGGCCGACTTCGTTTGGACGGACAGCAACAACAACGAAATTCTGCGTCTTGGCGGCGTTCCGATCGACTTCGCGCCGTGACCGGGCCGCGCGGTAGCGGTCCGTTCGCGTCTGGCAATGAAAGGGAAAACTTCAATGAACGTACTTGAAATCTTGCTGCTATGCGGCCTGATGGGAATGGCCGGACAGGGCGTTCGGGCCACGGTTGGCCTTAAGAGCGCCGCGGCGGACGACGGCAAGCCTGGACCGCAAGCTGAGTTCAACGCGGCTTATTTCGGTCTCAGCCTGATGATCGGTTTCATCGCCGGCATCCTGGCGGGCTTTGGCCTTGGCCTGGGCGAAGTCGCGGACGCCGCCAGCAAGATGGACGTCAAGTTCCTGCTTGGCATCGCGGCGGCGGGTTACGCGGGGACCGACTTCATCGAAAACGCGATGTCGAAATTCATTCCGAGCCTGTCAGGTCAACCGCCCGCCGTACAGCGGGCGGCGCTGGTTCAGCCTTTCGCCGGCGCGGCGCCTTCTTCGGCCGCCATCCGAACATTGAGCGCGCGTGTCGAGGCGCTGGAGGGGGCGGCCGCGCCGCTCGCCAACCCTGCTCCGGCGGCGGCGGACAATGCGAAGCTCGGACCGGCATTGCGTGCCGTCGCGCCCGGGGTTCCGATCGATGTCTGGGTCCCGGCGTTGAACGCCGCCTTCGCGAAGTACGGGCTTAATACCAACAAGCGCATCGCCGCGGCGATCGGGCAGTTCATGGTCGAATCGAACGAGTCGTTCAGCGAACTTCGTGAAGACATGTTCTACCGAAGTGCCAGCCGGATCGCGAAAATATTCGCGAGGAAGTTCCCGACTGAAGCAGCCGCGGAACCCTATGTCGAAAAGCCGGAGGAACTAGGGGACTTCGTCTATGCCAACGAGGAGGGAAATGGCGATGTCGCGTCGGGGGACGGCTCTCGGTTCCGTGGCGGCGGGCTGATCCAACTAACCCATCGCAACGAATACGCTGAATTCGGAACGGCCGTGGGCATGACGGCGGAAGAAGTGGCCGCGTATTGCGGCACGCCCGCGGGCGCCGCGATGTCAGGCTGTTGGTACCTCGCGACGCACGGCTGCCTGCAACTCGCGGACAGTTGGGCGATCTCCCGGATCACCCGGGCCGTGAATGGTGCCGCCATGCTGCGCAACGCCGATCGAATCGCATATGCGAATGCCATTCTTGGGCAGTTGGATGGCTGACGAGGCACGTCCCGGATGCCGGGCAATCGCCTTCACGGCGTGGCCTTTTGCGCTGGTCTGGGAGACCGGCGCCAACGTCTTTCAACTCGGCGATCCGGGACTCCAGGCCCGTCACGGAGCCATCGAGTCAAAGACCCGGCCGCACCGCCAGGCAAAATCGTCAGCCGTTTTGGGTGAGGCCTCGAAAATCCGTGAACCGCCGTATTTTCGACTTACCCTGGCTGTCGCGGCCGGCTCATGGGGACCGGCCTTCGGCCCAACAGGCTATTTGGCAGCGCGACTCAGTCACACTTAGAACGGCTGGTCGATTGCCGTCCTCCATCAAACGAATCCAGAGGATCGGCATAGATTCAACGTTTTAGTGATTTGTCGAGGAC
>CALFNB010000260.1 GCA_937902425.1 uncultured Acetobacteraceae bacterium
GGCCGGGGTGCGGTTTGAGGCGATCTTGCCGCCGGACGGGTTGAACGATTGGAACGATGTTTTGCGCGCGTTGACGCCAGCGCTCTGAAGCCGGTTCACGTTCCGCCCTTCTCTCCCGTCCCCCGGCGGAGGTTCCTGTTTTTAACAGGAGAAAACTGAACCAGAGGAAACCAGAAGGGGAATCATACGAACGAATATGAAATGAAATCTCCTACCGCATCGCCGGTTGCCCGCCGCAAGGGACCGGCCTGCGGCCTCGCGCCAGCGGCGCGCCCTTGCCCCAGTCAGCCGGGACGCGGGGCGGGAGGGGTGTTCCAGCAACCCATGAGGGAAGGACACCCCGATGAACAGAACCAGCAGCACGAACAGAACCGGAAACCGGAGCGGAGGACCGAACCGCACGCCGCGTGACCACTACCAGGAAGTCACCGACCGCATCATCGAAGCGCTCGAGGCCGGCACGCCACCCTGGCGCAGACCGTGGGACCCGGACAAGGCGGGCGGACCGGCGATGCCGCGCAACGCGGCGACCGGTCACCGCTACAGGGGCATCAATGTACTGACGCTCGGCATGTCCACCTTGGCCTTCAGCAGCGGCGATCCACGATGGGCAACGTATAAGCAGGCGGAGGAGCGTGGCTGGCAGGTTCGCAAGGGCGAACGCGGCACGACCGGGTATTTTTTCAAAAAGCTCGAATTGCGCGACGACAAGACAGACGGCTCCGGGCCGGAAGGCGATGACACCGTGCGGCGCATCCCGTTGCTGCGCTCATTCAGTTTGTTCCATGCCAGCCAGATCGAGGGCATTCCGGATTTCGTTCCGCCGACAATCGAGGAAGCGCCGTGGCGCGCGCCGGAGGCGGCCGAGATCATCATCGCCAACAGTGGCGCTGTCGTCCGCTTCGGCGGCGAGAAGGCGTTTTATTCGCCGGCGACGGATCACATTCAAATGCCGCCGCACGCGGCCTTCGCCACGGTGGCAGGATTTTGCGGGACGATGATTCACGAGTTATCGCACTGGACAGGCGCCGAGACGCGGCTCAACCGCGATCTGCGCAACCGGTTCGGCTCGCATGATTACGCCCGCGAGGAACTGCGCGCCTTATCCACACGCGACGAATGTGTCTCACCGGCCGGGTGGCGCGGCCAGGAAGCTTGCTGTCTTTTCTTCCTTCCCCTACACTAAATACTTATCCACTTCTTGCTGCTGTTGTGGCGGCCTGTGAATAACGTGAGTAATGGGGATAACTTCACCAACCCATTATCTTTGTTTGCACTTTCCTATACTGGCGACGCCCCGGGACCGTAATCCCTGCCTTTGACCCAAGGACGCCCGTGCCCCAGCTTCATTTCACCGACACCTCGGTCTGCGTCCATCCGGTCCAGCCAGACGGCGCGTTTCCCGACCCGATGGACGTGAGCGTCAACGCCATGGAGTTCCCTGAACTCGTCGAGAGCATTCCCTTCATCCTCGGCGACGACGGGAGTTACGATGCCGATCTGAATCGCTTCTTCCGGGAATGTCCCAGCATGGGGATGCGTTCGCTGAACAGCGTTCGTGCCTATGCCCATGACATCCTGACCTGGATCCGCTTCCTCAAAGAGCGTCGCGGCGGCAAGAGTCTCTGGCGGGCTGATCGCCAGGACGTCATCGCGTTTCACCGGACGCGGCGCCTTGCCGCCGGACCGGGCCAGATCACGGCTTCCTCCTGGAACCGCGCCGTCGCCGCGCTCGAAAAGTTTTACGCCTGGGCCTGGGAGGAGGGGCTCGTCTCCACGACACCACTTTCACGGGGTACGACGGCCGCAACGGACCGGTCCGCGCCACGCCACATGCAGCGGCGTTCCCGCTCGTTCCGGGAACCAGCCGCTCGGCGGCATGACATGCGCTTCATCGGCATGGACCGATTTATCTTGTTCCGTGACGTTGGTCTGCGCGCTCACCAGCCTCAGGGGCAGGCCGATCCCGCCTGGCGCGGGCACAATGGCGAGCGCGACGCGCTTTTCGCCGAATTCCTCGCCGCGACCGGCTTGCGGCTCGAGGAGGCATCAAGCCTGGTGCCGGCCGATCTTCCGCGGCATGACGATCCTCTGTTGGGCGGCGCGCGCTCCTGTCCGGTCGTTCTGCCCGCGGCGATCTGTAAAGGCGGCAAGAGCCGCGAGATCCGCGTTCCACGCCGCCTCCTGCGGCGGATCGACGATTATATGGAGATCGAGCGAGCCAATGCCGCCGCCCGGTGGCGGGACCGCCGCGGATGGGAGCAGGTCCGGAGTCCCATCGGCGTGTTGGACTGGCGGGACCGTGGCGCCGTGATCGACACCGGCGGCACGCGGACAGGCCGCCGGCGTCTCGACGTCATGCGCCCCGGCGAACGGGCACGCCTCGTCATTCTGGGGTTGGACGGCACGCCCGCCGAGCCCGCCGCGTTATGGCTCGCGGACACCGGCGGCCCCATGCGTCCGGCTGCCTGGGAAGCCACTTTTCTACGGGCGGGAGCGCGCTGCCGGGGCCGGGGTTTCGATCTGCATGTAACGCCGCATATGCTTCGGCACACGTTCGCCGTCCACATGCTTTCACTCCTCATCCAGGCCCAGATTGGAGCGGTGATAGCGAAGCCGGATCAAAACGGCGCCGTCTACCGGCGTGTCATCGGCGATCCGCTCCAGAAGCTTCAGCGGCTGCTCGGACACAGCAGCATCGCCAGCACCTACATTTATCTCGATAGCCTCGAGGAGAGCCGGGCGCTCGTCGATGCCGCGGCATCGCGTTGGGCCGACGATCTCGAAGCACCCGCATCGTGACGGCTGTCGCCGGGTCCGCCAACCGCCGCCCCAGCCGGCGGGTCTGGTTCCCCGAGACGCTGGATCCCGACGTGGAAATCGCCGCCGCGCTGGAACATTTCCGCTTTGACGTTCGCCTGCGATATGGGGAACACATCAGCGTCGATCTGGCTGCTCTCGGACGCCCGGATCTGCTGCGGCCGTTCACCGGGACGCTTTGGCGTATCTGTCAGATCGGCGGTCCGGCCGGTGCGCGCTCCACGGCTACAACCTACGTCAGTGCGGTTCGCCGGTTCTGGGCTTATCTCGATGATTGTCACCCGTCGATCCGGCGGCCGGAAGACCTCACACCCAGCCACGTCAACGACTTCGAGATCTGGTTGCGCGACGGCCGCCACAGCGACATCACCACCTACCAGATCTTGGCCAGACTCACGGCGTGCCTGCGGATCATGCACGAGGAGCGGCCGGGGGCGATTTCCGAGAGCCTGTTCGCGCGCTTACATCACGTCGGGAGCTACTATTACGGCAAGAGCCGTCCGCGCGACGCCTACAGCGACCGTGTCGCGGCGTCGCTGCGGGAAGCCGCGCGGCGGGAAGTGCTCGTCATCCACCAGCGTGTCGTCGTCGCCGGAGAGAAAGTTCTTCGTGATGGACCGGCCAAGGGCGATGCCGGGACACGCTCCGCTTACAGAATGATAATGGAACGCATCGTACAGGATGGTACAATCAGTTGTAGCCTTTCGATTTATCACTCTCTGTATATGCGGCGCCGTGAGGCGGAGGCCGACAATGGCACGCTGATCGATGATCTGCATGGTCATCTCTATCTTTCCGGCTCCGACGTTGTGCCGTTCCTCGTCCTGCTCTCGCTGGAGACCGGCATTGAGATCGAGTGCTGCAAAGGGCTGACCACGAATTGCCTCAAGAATCCCACGGCGGGCAGCGTCGAGATTGAATACTGCAAGCGTCGCGCGCGCGGCGCCGAGTGGCACCGGCTGCGGGTCCGTGACGGCTCAAGCGGAACGCCCGGCGGTCTGGTGCGCATGATACTGCGCCTGACGGAACGGGCCCGGCGGTTTCTCACTTCCGACAGCCTGTGGTGCTACTATCAGCGCGGCGGTCTTACCGCTGACATCGGCTATCCCAGCGATACAGTCCTCGCCGCCTTCATCTCGCGCAACGGCATTCTCGATGACGACGGCCAGCCGGCAAAACTCGTGCTGTCGCGGCTCCGCAAGACGCACAAAGCCGAGTGGTACCGGCGAACCAACGGCCAGATGGAACAATTCGCCGTCGGACACACCGCCGAGGTCGCTGCGAATCATTACGCTGACATTCCCGCCCTGCGGCCCCTCCATGAAGCGGCGGTCGCCGCCGGCCTGCAGGACGCGCTGGACGCGGCGCTGCCCGTCCGGATCGTACCGCCCCGATTGGAAGCGCGCATGCGCAAAGCGCCCGCGAAGGCGGACCTGCCAGTGCCGCCGGCCGAGGTGATCGCGTTTCTCGATGGCGCCCAGGACCTCTGGCTCGCGAGTTGCGGCGGTTTCTACGCGAGTCCGTTCGGCACGAAGGGTCAGCCCTGCCCGGTACCCTTTTGGGGATGCCTGGACTGCGGCAACGCGGTGATCACCAGCCGCAAACTGCCCGCACTGATCGCCTTCCTGACGTTCATGGTGGCACAGCGTGAGACGCTTCACGCAGCCGACTGGGCCGCCAAATTCGGCCGTGCGCACCGGCGCATCGCCGAGCAAATTCTGCCAGCGTTTCCAGGCGCGGTCGTCGCCGCGGCGCGCACCGTCGCGGAGAGCCAGGCGGAGTTGCTGTATCTGCCGCCAGAGGCGTCAGCATGACTTCCATACCTACCCGCGCCGGACCTACCCGCGCCGTTTCCACTTCGCTGGTCTCTCGTCATGTGCGCGACAGCGACAGCGTGCTGACCGGCTTGCCGATACGGCCGGGCATTCCCCCGGCGGCGCTTCCGCTCTTCGGCCAGGATCAATGGGACGTCACGCCCGCCGTGTTCCGTGAGAACGCCAGGCGCTGCCATTGCAGCGTCGATTTCTCGCAGCTTTTCGATCCGGCGCAGCGGCTGGCGGCCAAAGAATACCTCTACGCCCGTTTGCGCGAGCCAGTGGGCAGCCTCAGACCGCGTCTGGCACCCGCGTCCGTGCGTACGGTGTTCAATCGCCTGCGCCGGTTCATGACCTTCGCTGAGATCCGGCGCGGTCAGTTCAGGCTCGACCTGTTGGACCAGGCTGACCTCGACGCCTGGCTCGTCCAACTTCGCGTGGGCGGCGAGCGTGCATCTCACCAGGTCGCGGCATTGCTGGACATTCCGGCCGATCTGCATGTGCACGCCGATCAGTTAAGCCAGGGTGGCTTCACGTTCACGCCGTGGCGCGGCCGGCCAGTATCGCAGGTCGCGGGATGCCCGCCGGTCAGCCGGGAGAACGCCACGCCGCGTATCCCCGAGCCGGTGATCGCCGCCTTGCTGCGCTGGTCGCTTCGCTACATTGACGATTTCGCGCCGGACATCCTCGCCGCCCGGACCGGACTCGACCAGCTTGAAGCCCGAGCCCGCACCATCGACGTTCATAAGACGCACGGCGCCAGACCTGTCGTTACCGTGGTCGCCAAACGTCTCCATACTTTTATTGCCGGGCGTCGCGCCGCCGGCCGCGGTATTCCGG
This sequence comes from uncultured Acetobacteraceae bacterium, assembly GCA_937902425.1. Classification (GTDB taxonomy): domain Bacteria; phylum Pseudomonadota; class Alphaproteobacteria; order Acetobacterales; family Acetobacteraceae; genus Rhodopila. The sequence goes on from CALFNB010000260.1 coordinate 5,475, forward strand.
TCTGGTCCGGTGACACGCGGGTCTTCAACACGATCG
>CALFNB010000261.1 GCA_937902425.1 uncultured Acetobacteraceae bacterium
ACGGCGATATATGGCCTCCGTCTCGATCCGGGCGATTCCCGTGAGACAGAGTCGATTCCATAAATAGTTGACGTACAAGCTTTTTTTAACCGGACAGCCGTGGGTCAGGCCCGCCCATGACGTGGGCAGGCCGGCGACAACTGGTCAGAACTCAATCGCGCCGGTATGACTCGAGCAAATTCAGAATGTATGAATCCGGCCGGCCAGGTTATAGCATAATCAGAACGACACGACCTGATCCGATAACGCTCCAACCAGCGCCTGGCAGCGCGCCGTATCGCATTGCTCATCCGGAGACCGGCGGCGTTCCCTCCAATACGAGCAGGCATGCGACGGCACCGCCATCGGGCAGCTCGGTCAACGGCGGATCGATCTCGCCGCAGCGTGGCTCGGCGAAGCGGCAGCGTGGTGCGAAACGGCAGCCTTTCGACACCGCCGTCGCACTCGTCACGTCACCGCGCAGCGCGTGGCGATGCCGAGGCTGGTCCGGGTGCGAAACCGGGACGGCTGATAGTAATGCTTGGGTATAGGGATGCAGCGGACGGGCGAACAACGTATCCGCCTCCGCCAGTTCAACGATACGCCCAAGATACATCACCGCGACCCGCGTGGAGATGTGACGCACGACGGCGAGATTGTGCGAGATGAACAGATAAGTCAGATCCAGTTCCCGCTGCAGGTCCCGCATCAGGTTGATGATCTGGGATTGCACGGAAACATCGAGCGCGGAAACCGCCTCGTCGCAGACGACGAACTCCGGCTTTAACGCCAACGCCCGCGCGATGCCGATGCGCTGGCGCTGGCCGCCGGAAAATTCATGCGGATAGCGGTGCACCGCCTCACGCGGCAGCGCGACGAGATCGAGTGTCTCGGCGACCCAACGGGCCCGCTCGGCACGGTTCCCGAGCCGATGGATCGCGTACGCTTCGGCGATGATGGCGCCGACCGTCTTGCGTGGGTTGAGGGAGCCGAACGGGTCCTGGAAGATAATCTGAAGATCGCGCCGGCGTTCACGCAACGCGCGACGGCCCAGATGCGTGAGATCGGTGCCTTTATGCACAATGGCTCCTCGCGTCGGCTCGATAAGACGCAGGAACAGACGTCCCAGAGTAGATTTGCCGCAACCCGACTCGCCCACCAGTCCCAGCGTCTCACCCTTGCGGATCAGCAGATCGACACCGTCCACCGCGCGCACCACGGCGGTGCCGCCGCGCATGGGAAAATATTTGCTGACGCCGCGCGCTTCGATCAGGACTTCGCCTGAAACCGGTCCGGTCATTTCGGTGTCTCCGCGGGGAGTTCGCCGAACGGTCGCGGGCAGGCAGCCGCATGATCTGGCGACAGGGCGCGCACCGGCGGGGGCGCCTGTTCGCAAACTTCCTGGCGCCAGGAGCAGCGCGGCGCGAAGCGGCATCCCGGGGGCATGGTCGCGGCATTGGGCACCGTTCCCGAAATCGTCGCCAGCCGCGGGCGGCGTTCGTTGATGTCGGGAATGGCAGCGAGCAGCACCTGCGTATAAGGATGCGCCGGCGCATCGAAGATCGTTCGCACCGGCGCGATTTCCGCCACCCTGCCGGCGTACAGCACCATCACCCGGTCGGCGATTTCCGCGATCACACCCAGGTCGTGCGTGATCAGGATCAACGACAGGCCGAACTCGCGCCGCAGCCCGCGCAACAGATCGAGAATTTGTGCCTGCACGGTGACGTCCAGCGCGGTGGTTGGCTCGTCCGCGATCAGCAACTTCGCATTGGCGGCGAGCGCGATCGCGATCATGACGCGTTGGCGCATGCCGCCTGACAGTTCGTGCGGGTACGCGTTCAGCCGGCTCCGCGGCGAGGCGATCTCGACCTGCTCCAGCAATTCAAGCACCCGCTTCCGGGCCTCGGTGCCACGCAGTCGCCCACGCCAGCGCAACACCTCCTCGATTTGCGCGCCGACGCGCATGACCGGATTGAGCGAGGTCATCGGCTCCTGAAAGATCATCGCCATGTCGCGGCCGCGATGCGCCCGCCAGACCTCACGCGGCTGCCCCAGGAGTTCGTTCCCCAGCAAGGCGATGGTGCGTGCCGTCATGCTGAGCGCGGGTGGCAGCAAACCCATGACGGACAAGGCCAGCATGCTCTTGCCGCTGCCGGATTCCCCGACGATGCCGAGCACTTCGCTCTGGGCTACCGTAAACGAAACGTCGTCGAGGATCGTTGCCTGATCGGGATGCGCGGCCAGGCGGACGGTCAGCCCGTCGACCGCGAGCACATCGTTCGCGCGCGCGTCCGGCATCCCGTCAGAGTCGCATGCGCGGATCGAGCACGTCGCGCAATCCGTCGCCAAGCAGGTTCAACCCGAGCACCGACGTCACGATCGCGAGTCCGGGAAAGATCATTGTCCAGGGCGCGGTTTCCATGAAATCGCGTTCGCCCGCGATGATGTTGCCGAAGGTCGGCGTGGGCGGCGGCGGGCCGACGCCGATGTAGGACAGCACCGCCTCAGCCAGGATCGCGGTGGCGAAAACATAAGTCAGCCGCACGATCAGCGGCGCGAGCGCGTTGATCAGCACATGGCCGAACAAAAGTCGCAGATCGCTCGCGCCAAGTGCCCGTGCGGCCTCGATATATTCCATCTCGCGCACCACGAGCACCGAGCCGCGCACAATGCGCGCGGTATGCGGGCTGGTGGCGATGCTCAATGCGATCACGACGTTGACGATGGAGGCGCCGAGTGTCGCGCTGATCACGATCGCCAGCAGGATCGCGGGAAACGCCATCAGCGCGTCCATCAGGCGCATCAGTGGATTGTCGAGCCGTTGAAAGTAGCCCGCGAGCGCACCGATCGTGGTGCCGGCGATGCCGGTCACGATGACGACGAAGCAGCCGATCAGCAGTGAGATCCGCCCGCCGTGAATCACCCGGGACAGCAGATCGCGGCCGAAATGATCGGTGCCGAACCAGTGCTCCGCGCCGGGTTCGACCAGCCGCGCGCGGAAGTTGCTGCGCGTCGGATCGAACGGCGCCAATTGGTTCGCGAAAACCGCGACCAGGACAATAAACAGCGTCAACGTGGCGCCAATGGCGAAGGAGCGATTTTGCAACAGCCGGCGCAGCGCGGCGCTATTCAAGGCGCACCCGCGGGTCGGCCACGGCATACAGTATGTCAACCGTGAGGTTGACCAGCAAATAAATCACCGCCACGAACAACAAAGTTCCCTGGATCACCGGAAAGTCGCGGCTCAGCACGGCGCCGATGACAAGCCGTCCCACACCTGGAAGCGAAAACACTTGCTCCACGACCACCGCTCCGCCGAGCAGGGAACCCGTGACGATGCCGAGCACGGTCAGGATCGGGACCAGCGCGTTGGGCAGCCCGTGCCGTGTGACAACGACGCTCCAGGGCAGGCCCTTTGAGTCCGCCGTGCGGATGAAATCCTGGCTCAGCACCTCCAGCATCGCCGAGCGGGTCATGCGGGCGATGAACCCCATCTGCACCGCGGCCAGCGTGAAGGCCGGCAACGCGAGGCCCAGAAACCAACCGGAAAAGCTTTCGGTGATTGGGACGAAACCGCCTGCCCGGAACCAATGCAGCCGGACCGCGAATGTGAAAATAAGCAACAGCCCGAGCCAGAATTCCGGGATCGACAGGCCAAGCAGTGCGACAATCATGATCGACTGGTCGGCCCAACTTCGGTGGCGCATCGCCGCCAGGATACCGGCGATGATGCCCATCACGGCCGCGAAGATCAGCGACAGCGCGGTGAGCGACAGTGTGACCGGCAGGCGTTCGATGATCGCGGCCGAGACGCTACGATTGAGCAGGATCGACTGGCCGAGATCGCCGTGCAGGATGCGGCCGTACCAGGCGATGATCTGCAAGTAAAATGGTTCGTCGAGACCGAGCCGGTGGCGGATTTGCGCGAGTTGCTCCGGCGTCGCGCCGGCGTCGGCGAAAGCGGATGCGGGATCGCCCGGAACCAGCCAGATCACCGCGAACGACATCAGCGAAACCAGTGCCAGCACCGGCACCGCGATAAGCAGACGCCGAATGACGAAGCGTCGCAATCAGTCCGCCCACTGCATGATCATGCGTCGAGCCAGACGCCCCACAGGCGTGGCACGCGGTATGGCACGAAATTCTTGATTTTCGACGACACGACCTGGAACATCCCGTAATTGCCAAGCGGCACGGTCACCGCGTTCTCGTACATGTATCGCTGGAACGAGGCGAAGATCTCCTTGCGTTTGGCCATATCCAGTTCGGCCAGCAGATCGGCGTAAAATTTGTCGATCGCCGGATCGTCCTTGATCTGGGAAATGCCGTTGGCCCAGATGCTCATGAGCTTCGCGGGCCCTTCGTAGGGCTCGATGCCCAGTCCATGCGTCCAGAAATGCCAGCCGTCCGGCTTGAATCCCAAAGTGGACACCGTCGGCCAATCCGAGACCTTCACTTCAATCTTGATCCCGATCTGGCCAAGCTGCTCCTTGATGTCGGTGGCGGTGTCGACGACCGGACGGATGGTGTCGCAGATGAACGTCAGCGTCTCGCCCTTGTATTTGCTCTTCGCCAGCCACTCCTTGGCCTTGGCGACGTCGTTGATGTTGTAAAGTTCCGTCCCGGCAGTCGTATAGTACGGTGAGTAGCCGTAGACCAGGCCGCCATCCAGCTTGTTGATGTCCGGATAGGCGATCGACATGGTCTCCTCCATGTTGAGGCATGCGGCGACCGCGCGGCGGAAGTTCACGTCGTCGCAGGGAGCCTGCGCATGATTGAACTTCGCGATATTGAGGGCAAAGGGCAGCAGCTTCAGAACCTGAACCTTGCTGTCGCCCGCGAGCTGTTTGGCGGTCGGCCCGTCGGTCGTTTCGTTGATCAGGATTTCGCCGGTCTGGATGGCGGCGGTTCGGGCACCGGACTCGGGCATGAAGCGGAACACGGCGCGGTCGATGAACACCTCCTTCCGGCCGGCGAAACCATCGCGTTTCGTGTAGTTTGGATTGGCAACGTAGTCGGCGAACCGCTCCAGCGTCGCGTGGCTGTCCGGCGCGTATTCGACGAACTTCATCGGCCCCGTTCCGACAAATTTGAAGTCCTTTGGGTCCTTGCGGGCTTCCTCGGCTGGATAGATGGCCAGGGGGGTGCCTGGGGAAGACAGGGTGTCGAGAAAGTTCGACTGCACCTTCTTCAGCCTGACCGTCACTTCCAACGGCCCAGACGCCTCCATTTTGTCAACGCCGCTCAACAGGATCGACGCAAGACCGATCCTGCGATAACGCTCCAGCGAGGCGACCGCGTCGCCGGCATCCATTGTCTTGCCATTGTGAAACTTTACCCCCGAGCGAAGCTGGAGGACGTAAGTGAGGCCATCCTTCGCGATGTCGGCACCTTGCGCGAGATCAGGGACAACACCGGCATTCTCATCGCGCGCATACAGCGTTTCATACATGTGGAGGTTGATGGCGCGCGCGACCTGCGCGGAAGTGAGCTGCGCATCCAGCGAGGGCGGCGCCTGAGTCAGCCCGACCGTGATCGTGCCACCTCGCTTCGGTTGCGCGGTACCCTGCGCGGACGCGGACAACGGTAATTCCGCGAGCGAACCCGCGAGGCCGGCCGTCCCGGTCTTGAGCAACTCACGGCGTGTCCAGCCAATCATGTGCGGTCTCCCTGGATGAAGCCCAGACGTTACGCTCGCGCGGCACGAGTAAACGATTTTTGCCTGGGCTGATCGTATACACCGCCCTGACGCCGTCAACTGAATCTCCACCGACACAGGCGCCGCATGCGGTTTTCGGAAACGGCGCTCCACCCCGACCTTGTATTCAACTGTGCTTTACGATCAGTATGGTCCAAGGCATGGTGGTGGTCTGGGGGTGTCGCCTGATGGAATCGCGCGGATCGCGACGGATCGGATCGTCAACGTGTTCGCGAAGTCTGCCACTATCCGTTCCGAACCTGGCGGAACATGGGCAAGGGCGCGATCAACCTGCATGGCCATGGTCATGGCAGGCTTAAGCCGCGGCCGCGCCAGCTGGATGTTGGCGTGGACGTGTGGGACTTCCAGCCGGTTCCGTTCGCGGACCTTGCCGGGAGGACAAAGACCCGGCGCGATACCTGATCTCACGCAACGAGCGCGTGCACCAGGAACGGCAGACTTTCATCCATCCGGTATTCGACGCCGCTGTGATTGTCGGGGAACTCTTCATAGCGGTGCGCCACGCCAAGCTCCCGCAGGCGCCGCGCCAGCCTGCGGGCGCCATAAAGCAAATTGAACTGATCCCTTTCACCACAATCGATATACAGAGCCTTGAGGTTCCGTAGATTATCCCCCAGCGTCTCGACCGCGACCACCGGGTCGTGGCGCATCCAGTTCGCCCATCTTTCCTCGATCACCTCGCAGGTATCGAATGTGACCGGAAGTCGCATGCCCAGGAACTCAGCCGGATCCGGATCATAACTGGCCGCCATGGCGAGAATGTTCATGGTCGCAAAGGTGCCGTCGGGGCGTTTCGTTGCTTCCTCGACCTTCCGCCACCATTGCTCGATGGAATTGCCGGCTCCGGAGAGCGATCGCAGCGTGGCCGGCATATCGGGCAGGTAGCATAGCTCGAAGCCCATATCGCCCGAATGGCATGCCGCCGCCGACCAGATGTCGGAATGGCGCAGAGCATGCGTGATCGCCCCATACCCGCCGGAGCTCTTGCCATACACGCCGCGACGTCCCGCGCCGCCGCAACCGAAGCGCTGCTCGATGGCGGGCAGCATTTCCTTGATCAGGAAATCTTCCCAGGCGCCCGTGGCAGCGGAGTTGATATACTGGTTGCCGCCAATTCTGGTGAAACAGTCTGGGAAGGCAACGACAACCGGCGGCATGCGCTGCTCACCGATCAGTCGATCGAGGCGCTCCGGCATGTTCTCGCGGAAGGCGGCCCAATTGGTCTGGGACAGGCCGCTGCTCGTTATGCCGACCAGGTCGACAAGCAACGGCAGCCCGCGACCGTCGTGATCGGCGGGGATATAGACATCGACCGCGCGCGCCATGGAATCCCCGAGAATATTCCCCCTCAGGACGTCGCTTTCGATGATCAGGCGGCTGACGGAGCCCATCGGTCCGAAGAACTTGCGCATCAATTTTCCCCTCGATGGCCAGGATCATACCGCACCCGGGTCAGCACGGAAGACTTCGCGGCGACGCCTAACTTCGAACCGGGAAGCGTAACGATTACCGCCTCGCATGACGGGACGGGTGCCGACCGGTTGCTCCGGCGCGGGACTGTCCGTGGGATGATCACGTTCAACTGCATAATAATTGTGCACAACCTGCGCGTATGACCCCGTCCATCAGTCATAGCCTGGGGTATTGCATGTTATGTCGCCATAATCCTATGCTGCATCGCACAATCGGTTGCATGCGACAAATCAGGCGGTCTGAGCATGATGAAAATGGTCTCTCTGTTCGCGGCGGCGCTCCGGGCCGCCATACTCCTCGGGTTCGCAGCCATCTGCTCGCCGATTCGTGCCGAAAGCGTGCTCAGCGTCGGCATGACCGCCGGAGACATTCCGCTCACGACCGGCAACCCGGATCAGGGTTTCGAGGGCTTCCGGTTCGTCGGCTACAACCTGTACGATGGATTGGCGATCTGGGACCTCTCGCGCTCCGACGCGCCCTCCGACATCAAGCCTGGGCTCGCTTCCGGGTGGGAGGTCGATCCAAACAATCATCGGCGCTGGATCTTCAAACTCCGCGAGGGCGTGAAATGGCACGATGGCTGCCCGTTCACCGCCGACGACGTACTGTGGAATTTCGCCCGTGTCACCAACAAGGACGCGCCGCAATACTTCACGCAGCAGATGGCAATGTCCCGCACCTACGTGACCAATTTCGAATCAGCCGAAAAAATTGACGACCACACGGTCGCGATCACCACCAAGGTCGTCGAGTCGCTGTTCCCCTACTCGATGTCCTACCTGCTGATGGTCAGCCGCTGTCGCGCCGAGGCATTGAAATACGATTGGGCCGCTTACGCGAACAACCCGTCCGGGACAGGCCCGTACCGGTTCGACCGAATGGTCGCGCACGAACGGCTGGAAATGGTGCCAAACAAAGACTACTGGGATCCAAAACGAATTGCCAAACATGACCGTCTGGTGCTGCAGCCGATGCCGGAGGCCACGACCCGCGCGGCGGCGTTGATGGCCGGTCAGGTCAACTTCATCGAGGCGCCCGCGCCCGACACGATCCCTCGCCTGAAAGCGGCGGGGATGCAAATCGTCACCAACCAATACCCGCACAACTGGCCGTATATCCTGAATTTCGTGCGCGGCCCGATGACCGATATTCGCGTCCGCCGCGCCGCCAATCACGCCCTCAATCGCGCCGAGTTCGTCGAGATGCTGGGTGGCCTCGCGACCGAGGACTACGCGACGATGCCGCCGGGCACGCCATATTACGGCAATCCGGTAAAATACGAATTCAACCAGGACAAAGCGCGGCAGTTGCTGAAGGAAGCCAACTGCGTCCCGTGCAAAATCACTCTGGCGATCTCAACCTCGGGTTCCGGCCAGATGCAGCCTCTGCCGATGAACGAGCTGGTGAAGGCGCAGCTTGAGGAGGTCGGGTTCCAGGTTGAATTAAAGGTGATGGACTGGAACTCATTGATCGAGATCGGCCGGTCGGGCGTGGCAAAATACCCGGAGATCGATGGCTATAACGGATCGCGTGCGCTGCTCGATCCGCTTTCGGCGCTGATCAAGCCAGTGTGGAAATTGCACTGGTCGCCGGCGGGCAGCAATTGGGGACACTTCTACGATCCGGAAATCGAGGACCTCGTGGGTCAGATCCTCAATGAATTCGACGATGCGAAGCGCCTTGCCATGCTCACGAAATTGCACGAACTGGAGAGCGACCGCGCGGTGATGATCTGGGTCGTGCATGACCTCAATCCCCGTGCTCTTTCGCCGAAGCTGTCGGGTTTCGTGCAGGCGAGGAACTGGTTCCAGGACCTGACACCGATCGTGGTGCGGCAATGATCAATTACATCATCCGGAGGATTCTTTATGCGATACCGATCGCGTTCGGCGTCAGCGTGGTGTGCTTCTCCCTGGTGTACCTGGCGCCGGGCGATCCATTGCAGACCATCCTGCCGTCTGATGCCTCGGCCGAAACGATCGCCCTGGTCAAGGCCGCCTACGGCTTCGACAAGCCACTTCCCATTCAGTTCCTCAAATGGCTGGGTCACGTGCTGACCGGGGATTTCGGTGAATCGATCGCGACGCGCCGCCCGGTGATCCTGGAGGTCTCGGGCGCACTGTACAACACGGCGACGTTGACGACGTTCGCGATCCCGATTTCGTTCACCATGGGTTACGTGATGGGCGCGATCGCCGGCTGCTTTCCCGGCCGTGTGCTCGACCGGGTCATAACAGGAACCGCCGTGTTCGGAGTCAGCCTGCCGAATTACTGGTTCGGCATCGTGCTGGTGATCATTTTCGCGGTGCAACTCATGGCACTCCCCGCGACCGGCATGGGCGGCAGTGGATCGGCCGACTTCAACGTATTCCGGTGGGCGGACGCGCGCTTCCTGATACTGCCCGTCATCACGCTCTCGATGGTGCCGATCGGAGTGATCGCCCGCACCACGCGTGCCGCGGTGGCCGAGGTGCTCAATCAGGACTTCACCATCACGCTGCGGGCCAAGGGTCTGAGCGAGTTCGCCATCGTGCGTCACGTGCTGAAGAACGCACTGCCGCAGGTGCTCGCGGTGATGGGACTGCAGTTCGGCTATCTGATGGGCGGCTCGATCCTGGTGGAGACCGTGTTCACCTGGCCGGGGAGCGGCTTCCTGCTGAGCAAAGCGATCATCAACCGCGACATTCCTGTCCTGCAAGGAACCATTCTGTTGCTGTCCTTGATTTTCGTCACCATCAACCTCGTGGTCGATCTTCTGCAATCGGTGATCGACCCACGCATTCGACGGAACTGACATCATGTCCCCGACGATTATCACGGCACCGCCGTCGTCCCACTTCGAGGAACAGGTCGCACCGGCGCTGATGGTCCGCGGCTACTGGGGAAACGTTCTCTTTCGGCTTCGGCACGACAGAGTAACCGTGTTCTTCGGCTTCATCCTGTTGCTGATCATCCTGGCCGCGATCTTCGCGCCTTTGATTGCCCCCTTTGATCCCTACAAGGAAAGCGTGATCGGACGATTGAAACCATTCGGCTGGCGGTCCCACCCACTCGGCACCGACGAACTGGGCCGCGATCTGCTGACACGACTGATCTACGGCGGTCGAATTTCATTGCTGATGGGTGTCGTTCCGGTCTGCATCGCGACGTTGGTCGGCGGCACGCTCGGGGTGATTGGCGGCTTCGGCGGCAAACGTGTCAACACCGTGATCATGCGGACGATGGACGTGTTTTACGCGTTTCCCTCGGTGCTGCTCGCGGTGGCGATTTCCGGTGCGATGGGCGGTGGAATCGCCAATGGCATGATCGCGTTGTCGATGGTGTTCACACCGGCGATGTGCCGGATCGCGGAGACCGCGACCACGCAGATCAAGAATCTCGACTTCGTCGAGGCCGCGCGGGCGACGGGAGCCGGCACGTTCACGATCCTGCGGTTTCACATTCTCGGCAACGTCCTGGGGCCGGTGTTCATCTACGCGTCCAGTCTCGTCAGTGTAGGCATTCTGCTCGCGTCCGGCTTGTCTTTTCTGGGTCTCGGGGTGAAACCGCCGACCGCCGATTGGGGACTGATGCTGAGTACGTTGCGGCAATCGATCTACATCAACCCGGAGATCTGCGCGTTGCCTGGTGTCGCGATTTTTATCACCTCGATCAGCTTCAACCTGGTCAGCGACGGAATCCGTGCGGCCATGGACGTGCGGATGTGATGCGATGAACATGCTCTCCCCCATGCCACCGCCCCCGGTGCAAGATCCACGCGATCGCGGCGGACCAGCCCAACCATTGATGATCGCGCGCGATCTGAAGAAGCATTTTCCGGTGAAATCCGGACCGAAAGGCGCCGTGGTGCGCGCCGTCGACGGGGTGTCGTTCACGCTGTTCAAAGGTGAGACCCTCGGCATTGTCGGAGAGAGCGGCTGCGGCAAATCCACCCTTGCCCGACTGCTGCTGCATCTGATCGAACCCGACGGCGGGGAGATTGTGTTCGATGGCGATCCGGTCGCGGCGCCGCGCGGGATCACGGTCAACGCGCTGCGCCGTCAGGTGCAGATGGTGTTTCAGGATAGCTACTCGTCGCTCAATCCGCGGATGCCGGTCCGCGACTCCGTGGCGTTCGGTCCTTATGTTCACGGCAAATCACGCGCGGTCGCGCGTGAGGTCGCGCGGGAGATGCTGCTGAAGGTTGGCCTCAATCCTGACCTGTTCGGTCCGCGTTACCCGCACGAGTTATCCGGTGGTCAGAAGCAGCGCGTCAACATCGCCCGCGCGCTGGTGATCGAACCACGCATGGTCATTCTGGATGAGGCGGTGTCGGCGCTGGACAAATCGGTTGAGGCGCAGGTGCTGAACCTGCTGCGGGCGCTTAAGGCCGGGTTCAATCTGACATATCTGTTCATCAGCCATGACCTGAATGTCGTGCGTTATATCAGCGACCGTGTCCTGGTGATGTATCTTGGTTCCGTGGTGGAGCTTGGTCCGGTCGAGCGCATTTTCACTCGCCCGCTTCACCCGTACACGGTCGCACTGCTCGGTTCGCGGCCTTCGATGGATCCCGCTCACCGGATTGAGGAACCGCCGATCACGGGGGACCCGCCCAGTCCGATCAATCCTCCGTCGGGGTGCCGGTTTCGCACGCGATGCCCGTTCGCCGAAGCGGTTTGCGCGGCGCGTGCTCCGGTCCTCGGCGATTGGTTGGACCGGGAATCCCACGTCGCGGCCTGCCATATTCACGATCCTGAGTCGGGACATTCGCGCGCCCATGGAGTGTCCTGAGATGGTTCCGCTGGTAGAAGTAAACGACCTGACGGTACGCTTCGTGACCCGTGAGATGACCGTCCACGCGGTGAATGGCGTCACTTTTTCGGTAAGCCCAGGAGAGGTGCTGTGCATATTGGGAGAGTCGGGATCGGGCAAAAGTGTTACGTTGCGAGCATTGATGCGATTGCTTCCGCCGCGGCGCGCGCAAATCACCGGCTCAATCCGGGTGGATGGCGAAGACGTTCTCGCTCTGGATGCCAAAGGTTTGCGCCATTTGCGCGGCGGCCTCGTGTCGATGATCTTTCAGGAGCCGATGACGGCGCTCGACCCGGTCTATACGATCGGTCACCAGATTGTCGAAACGATACGCGAACATAAGGGCGGTACGCACGCGGCTGCACGGGCGAGGGCGCTGGAACTGCTGGAACTGGTGAAAATTCCGTCGCCGGAGCGGCGGCTCGATAATTATCCGCACGAACTGTCTGGTGGCTTGCGGCAGCGGGCGATGATCGCCATGGCGCTGTCCTGTGGGCCGCGGCTGTTACTCGCCGATGAACCGACGACGGCGCTCGATGCGACCGTGCAGATCCAGGTGCTGATCCTGCTGCGCCGGTTGCAGAAAGAACTCGGTATGGGAACGATTTTCGTGACCCACGATCTGGGCGTGGCGAGTGAGATCGCGGATCGGATCGCGGTCATGTACGCCGGCCGCATCGTTGAGGAAGGACCGGTGGCGGATGTCCTCGCCGCGCCGCTGCATCCGTACACGCGTGGCCTGCTCGCGTCGACGGTGCATGGGCAGAGTCGTGATCACGACATCGACGCAATTCCAGGCAGCCCGCCGGATTTGCGTATCGTGCCCACCGGATGCGCGTTCGCGCCGCGATGCGGAATGGCCATTCCGCAGTGCCGCGCCGGCATTCCGGAAGAGAGGCATCCATCGCCCGGACGCATGGCGCGCTGCATCCGCGTTGACGCGCCGGTACCCGCTTATGCCTGACCGCCAGGAGGATCCGAAATGAACGGTATTACTTTTCCGCCTTCCATCGTCGAACGCGTGGTGGCGCGCCGCGGCACCGAACACGTATTCTCCGAGTTCGACCCGCGCCGCACCGCGCTGGTCGTGATCGATCTGCAGAATGCGTTCATGGACGACGCGGTGGGCCACGCGGTCTGCCCGGACGCCCGCGCGATCGTTCCCGCCGTGAACCGTCTGGCAAGTGCCACACGCGACGCGGGGGGCGGCGTGTTCTGGATCAAGAACACGTTCGACGAAACATGTCTGACCGAATGGTCCGTCATGCAGGACATCTCGACACCGGAAGGACGGGCACGGCGCGCGGCGGCGATGAGCGAGAACACCAAAGGCCACGAACTCTGGCCCACGCTGGATGTGCACCCGGACGACGAGATCGTGAAGAAGTATCGTTTCAGCGCCTTTCTTCCAGGCGCGTCGACGCTGCCTGACCGGCTCCGCGCCCGCGGCTTCGATACGGTACTGATCACCGGCACGGTCACCAATGTTTGCTGCGAGTCCTCCGCCCGTGACGCGATGATGCGCAATTTCCGCGTCATCATGGTGAGCGACGGCAATGCCGCCATGACGCGGGTGGAACATGAGGCGTCGTTGACCGCCTTCTACCTGACATTTGGCGATGTGATGGACACCGACCTGCTGGTGCGGCGCCTGTCCACCGCCGCGCGCCTCGCCGCCTGAACCCGGGAGATCATGATGCGTCTGCTCCGTGCCCTGTTGCTCTCCTGTGCCATTGTCGTCACAGCCCGGGCGGAAACCGTGCTGACGGTGGCGATGACGGCCGGCGATATCCCGATCACGACAGGGATTCCGGACCAAGGCAGCGAAGGCGTCCGCTTCGTCGGATACTCACTCTACGACGCGCTGATCCTGTTCGACCTGTCGCACGCCGATCGCGCGGCCGAGCTTCGGCCTGGCCTGGCCACCTCCTGGACCGTCGATCCGGAAAATCCGAAGCGCTGGATCTTTAAGTTGCGCGAGGGCGTGAAGTGGCACGACGGCTGCCCCTTTACCGCCAACGACGTCGTGTGGAACTTCAAACGCATCATGGACAAGACGGTACCTCAATTCGATCCATTGCAGTTCGCTCTTGGCCGTGGTTACGTTGGCAACGTCGCCTCGGTCGATACGCCAGACGATCATACAGTCGCCATCACGATGGATCGGCCGCACGCTTTGTTTCCTGGCCTGCTGCCGCAGGTCATGCTGATCAGCCCATGCAACGCGGAGGCGCTTAAATACGACCGCGATGCATTGATGTTCCATCCCTCCGGCACCGGCCCCTACCGCATCCAGCGGCTGGTGCCGCATGAGCGGCTGGAACTGTCGCGTAACGACGATTACTGGGACAAGGGCCGCGTGCCGAAACACGACAGGCTGGTGCTGCTGCCGATGCCCGAGGCCTCGACGCGCACCGCCGCTCTGCTGGCGGGTCAGGTCAATTTCATCGAAGCACCTGATCCGGATGCGATTCCCCGGCTCAAATCCGCCGGCATGAACGTCATCGTCAATTCCTACCCGCACAACTGGGCTTACCAACTGAACTTCGTCAACGGTCCGTTCACCGACATCAGAGTGCGCCGCGCCGCCAATCACGCGATCAATCGCGACGATGTCGTCGAACTGCTTGGCGGCACCGCGATGGCTGGCTACAGCACCGCGCCGCCAGGGATGCCATATTACGGCAATCCGGTGAAGTATGAGTACGATCCGAAACAAGCCACCGCCCTGCTCAAGGAAGCCGGCTGCTACCCGTGCAAAGTGAATTTCGCGATTTCGACGTCAGGCTCTGGCCAGATGCATCCGCTGCCGATGAATGAGCTGGTGAAATCGCAGCTCGATGCCGTGGGGTTCGACGTCACGTTGGCGTCAATGGACTGGAACGCACTGCTGAATGTAGCGCGCGGCGGTGTTGATAAGTTTCCCGAATTCTCCGGGGTGAACATCAGCCGAAATCTCGTGGATCCCTTCAACGGCCTGGTTCGCCATGTCTGGACCGGGCAATGGGCACCGGTCGGCGGGAACTGGGGACACTACCAGTCGCCGGAGACCGAAGCACTGGTGGGCAAGATATTCTCGGAGTTCGACGATGCGAAGCGTAACGTCCTGCTGACTCAATTACATGAAGTGATGAACGAACAGGCGGTGATGATCTGGGTCGCGCACGACCTCAACCCGCGCGCGTTGTCGCCGAAGCTGAAAGGATTCGTGCAGGCACGCAGTTGGTTCCAGGATCTCACACCGATCGTCGTCACCCCATAGCCGCGCATGGTTGCCCTCGGGCCGCGCGCCGCCGGGGAGGTGACCGAGACCAAACCCCGCCCGCCTCGCTTTCCTCGACAGAGGCCACGACGGCTACGCCGCGTTTACGCCAGCGATGTACTGAACGACCTTGCCGCGGAGTTGTTCGGCCTGCCTGGACAATTCTCCCGCCGCGCCCAGAACCTGACTGGCCGCCGTACCCGTGTCGCTGGCGCCCGCGCTGACCCCGGCGATGTTTGAATTGACCTCCTGTGTGCCAGCGGCCGCCTGCTGCACATTGCGGGCGATCTCCTGTGTCGCGGAGCCTTGCTCCTCCACCGCGGCAGCGATGGCGGCGGCGATCTCACTGATCTCGCCAATCGTCGCGCCGATGCCCTGGATGGAGACCACGGCCTCCTTGGTCGCGGTCTGAATTTGCGAGATCTGACGGGCAATATCATCAGTCGCTTTCGCGGTCTGGGTCGCCAGGCTCTTGACTTCGGAAGCAACCACGGCAAAGCCCTTGCCGGCGTCGCCCGCCCGCGCCGCCTCAATCGTCGCGTTCAGCGCCAGCAGATTGGTCTGTCCGGCGATGTCATTGATGAGGCCAACGACCTCGCCAATCTTGTGGGCACCATCGGCCAAAGCACGCACGACGCCATCGGTGCGCTGCGCATCCGCTTTCGCGCGGCCGGCGATTTTCGCGGACTGTGCCACCTGGCGCGAAATCTCCGCGACCGATGACGCCAGTTCCTCGGATGCGACGGCGACGGTTTGTACGTTGGCACTGGCTTGCTCAGCCGCGGCGGCAACACTGGTCGCCTGCTGTATGGTCTGAGCGGCGGTGCGGGTCATGGATTGGGCCGTGGCTTGCAGCTCCGTGGCCGCGGCGGACACCTGACCGACCAATTCCCCGGCTTTTGCCTCAAACGTCCGCGTCAGCGCGTCGAGCTGTGCTGTCCGTCGCTCCCTCACCACGACGGCGCCCTCCTTCTCGGCCGACCAGAGCGAGGATCGTCAGCACGCAACCGAATCCAATGAAGATTTTCGTGCGAACGTTGAGGCTCGTAAGCGTGGACGCGATGGACATGCGGGACATGCGGTTGATCCTTTAAGAAGCTTGCACCCTGCTTACGAATTCAGGACTAACGTGTGGCGCCGCCGAGTGCGTCCTCCGGGCACGATGCCGGCCAGCCGGGTGATCGCTTACCCCATGGCGGCGAGCGGGCGGCATGACGCGACCGCACCGATCTTGGCTGGCGCGGAGAAGTTAGGATGGGCTTAACAGACTACCGGAAAGGGCAGCGCGTCGTGCCGTCCACCAGTGCGATATCCACTCGTTTGGTGCCCCCGGTATGCCCCCATCCAATGATCCGCCCGATGTTGGCAATTAGTGAACCGCCGGATTCAGGGTTGTTGATTTTGCCCAATCTTTCTTACCGCACCACGCTCCAGCCCAGACCCGTTCAATCCCCGTCGCGCCCGGACGCGCCTGGCTGCGCCAGTGGCAGCCACACGCTGACCGTGGTGCCCTTGCCCGGCTCGCTCTCGATCGACAGCTGCCCGCGATGGCGGCTCACGATGTGCTTGACGATCGCGAGTCCGAGCCCGGTACCGCCGGCCGCGCGAGACCGCGCCTTGTCCACGCGATAAAATCGCTCCGTGACCCGAGGAATGTCCGCGCGCGGAATCCCCGCGCCCTCGTCGGCCACGGCCAGAACCACGCCGGGGCGCGACGGCCACGTTTTGCCTGGCTCGGCGATGCCGGCGGTCAGCCGCACCGTGCCCCCCTCGCGGCCGTACTTCACCGCGTTATCCAGCAAATTTTGCGACACCTGCGCGATCTGGTCAGCATCCCCAACGATCGGCGGGGTGTCCGAAGCGATCTCGACCACGATCCGCGTCCCGCCTCCAGCCAGCCGCGGTTCGTACCCAGCCACGATCCTGGGCAGCAACCCCGCGAGGTCGACCGTATCGGACGGCACCTGATGCTCGATCATCTCGATCCGTGACAGGCTCAGCAGGTCGTCGATCAGCCGGTTCATCCTGGCGCCTTGCTCGGCCATGATGGTCAGGAAGCGCTTGCGCGCCGGCGGGTCGTCCTCGGCTGGCCCGAGCAAAGTCTCAGTGAAACCGATCAGCGATGCCAGCGGCGTGCGCAATTCATGGCTTACGTTGGCAACGAAATCGGCGTGCGAACGTTCGCTGCTGCGTTCCCGCGTGCGGTCGGACAGCAACACCACGGCACGGCCACCGTCCTGCAGCGGCGGGTTGATCGGCACGACGGTCGCCCGCAGCTCTCGCGCGATGGGGCCCGCGATCGTCAGGTCGGCCGCTTTCGTCACGTCGTCGCCAATCGCCTGATCGAGCGCGGCGCGCAGCTCCGGATGACGCAAGACCGCCGGAAGATCCGCCCCAAAGATCGCGTCAGTCGCCGGGTTCCGCCGGCTGACCGTACGGTCCTGGCGCAACACGACGAGCGCGTCCGGCAACCGCTCCAGGATCAGGGTATCGGCCCGCCGCTCCTGTTCGATCCGTGCCGACCGCGCCGCGAGGTGCCGGGACAGACGGGCGATTTCCAGACCCAACGGCTCCATCAATGTGGGACCCACGGCCCCGGCCGGATCGGGGCCGGCGTCGTCAGCCTCGATCCGCTGCACCGCCGCCGTCAGCACGTCGAGGTCGCGGGCCCACACCAAACTGAACGCCGCCGCGGACAGAATCGTTACGGCGATAGCCACGACCACCGGCCATGCCGGCGCGAGACCCGCCAGCGCCATGACGGCGAGCGCGGTCACCGGTGCGGCGGCGACACAAATGGCGATGGCGATGAACGGCATGGCACGGTCCCTCGCGTACCATCATCCCACCGGCAATGGCAGTCCGCCAATGCGCGCCCGGATCGCCTCCGTCAGCGCCGCCCGCCGTTCCCACAAATCGCGATACCATGCGATCCTGGGCGCCACCTGGTCGGCGAGCATCCGATCCCGGCTCACCATGCGCCGCGCGTTGTTCGCAAGCTCCAGCGCGAGGTCGGGGATCGCCGAAAGACGCAGGAAATGCCGGTGGAATTCGTCGGGATCATTGAAGATCAGACCGGTTTCACCGTGCTCGATGGTGTCGCGGTAGACGACGGAACTGGCGAGCGCGGCGACGCGGCAGGCCCCCGCCTCGATGAACTTCAGGTCGGACTTCGCGCGGTTGAACGGCGTATCGTCCAGCGGCATCAGCGAAATTTCCGACGTGCCAAGCAAATCCAGATAGGTGTCGTAGTCGCACAGCGGGGTGAAGCTTTTGTTCGGCGTTTCCAGTGCCTGGAAAAACCCCTCGTCATGCACCACGCGAAACCGCAGCCGATCACCCGCCCGCGCGGCGACCGCGTTGATCGCCCCCATCAGGTGACGCCAGTCCGGCTCGCGGTTGAGCGCACCGAAAAACACGGTGAGGACACGCGGGGCGGTGAAGTTGCGGACCGGGGGCAGCTCGGCGATGGCGTTCGGGAACATCGCGAGTTCAGGATTGCGTTCGCGCAACAACGCGGCGAGTTCCGGCGTGGTGGTCTGCACCGCGTGCACGCCGCGAAACGACACCAAAGCCGGGTTGTTCAGGCCACGCAGAAAATCCGGGTGGTCGTCGAACTCGGTGACCACCAGCCAGCCCTTGTCGATCATGTTGTTGATCAGACGTTGCCCATCCGCGCCGAACATGGCGGGCCGGTGCATGATGAAGATGCGCGGCACATCGTCGTCCGCGATGTCGGAGCCCAGGATGTCGCGCGGCTCGGGCGGGTTGGCCACCGGCGCGAAGTGGGTGATCACGGCCGGGTCGGAGGCCATCGCGGCCAACGGATGAATGACCCGCAAATGCGATACGCCACCGATCGGCCGCAGCATGTCCCCGGCGACCACGAGCCGCCGAACCGGTGCCCGCCGGGCTCGCCAGACGTATTGGAGCGGAATGGCGGTGCGCAGGTAATCGGCTGGATCGATGCCGAGATTGCGCAGTGCGGGGAGCATCGCCTCAACGAACGCCAGGCCGGATTGCTCGTCGAAGATCCGCGGCTGCGCATCGATGGGCACGAGGCCGGCTTCGATCAGGCCGCGGGCCATGCTGTCATGGCTGAACCAGCGCAGGTGGCGGCGATCCAGCAGGCCGGCATCCTCATAGCGGAACGCGCCGCGCAGCAGGCGCTCGGTCAGTCGCCAATGTTCCACGTTGGAGACGCAGATCAGCATCATGCCGTCCGGCGACAACGCCTCCGCGTGGCGGGCGAGCATGGCGAACGGATCGGCCACATGTTCGAGGACGGCGCTGTAGACGATGCAGTCGATGCCTTGCGGCGTGTCGAACGGGAGGGTGCCGGTTCGCGCATCGGCGACGACGCATTCGTCGAAATGTTCGCGCGCGGCCGCCGCCATGGCCGGGTCGTTGTCGATCGCGAGCAGCCGAGCATTGGGGTTCAGCCGCCGGTAGGCCGCGCCCAACCGGCCGGTCCCGCAGCCGACATCCAGGACCACACGAGCGCTGAGCGGAATGAGCCGTGACAGGTCGGGCACGGGCGGCATCAGCGGCGTTTACTCCCCAGGCGGTGGCGACGCCGCGGGTTCAGGCGGTGAGCCGGCGGGGCGTCTGGTGGTAGGCGGAAAGGGAGGGGTGGTGCAAGGGCGGCGGGTCGGCGGATGCGACGTGCGATGACGGTAATCCAGATGAGCGATCGGGAACTGATGCGGCTGACCGCACGGGCCGGCGGGATCGCGGTTGATACCGTGACGGCTTCCGCCGGCATGGCCCTCCGCGACTTGTCTTTTCGGAAGTGTTTTCCAGGTTGCTTCAAGCCCACACACGAAATGGCAAATCGCCGCCGATATTCAGCCCACCCTTAAAGAATTGTTAGGGTTTCGGCTCCATCATCGCGCCAGGTGGCCAGCAAAACAGGATTTCGGCTCTCTTGTTGTTCGGAGAGCCAACCGTCCGGCGGGTCGTGACCGCATCTTCGCCCCGTTCTGGTGCGAAGCATGCGGTTTAGTGGTGAACAAGGATACGGAGAGCAACATGGGTATGCCAGTTGGTGCTGGTCGCGGCTTCAGCGCGCCGATTTCAATGCCGGTCCGAGCGGCGGCACCTCCCCCGCCGCCACCGCCGAGCAACGCGGGCACGGCCGCGGCGCTGTTATTGAACAGCGACGGACCGCGCGGTACGAAAGTCAACACAAACGCCTGAGACAGGCCGGAGCCAGCGCCGCGCCGCGGTCTGGCTCCGGCCAATTTTCCCGATTGCCGGAAAGTCCTGCATGATCATGCCCAGCATGAAGCATTGGGGACCGATCGCGGGCATCGCCGCGTCGGGAGCCTATGTCGCGACCGCCGGATACGACAATCAGTTGATCCTGTGGAACGCCGCCAGCAAACGCGCGCTCGCGCGCAGCCTGCACGATCACCTGATCAATCATTGCGCCTTCAACGACGATGGCACGCTGATCGCGACCGCCAGCAGCGATTATTCGGCGCGCATCTGGGATGTGCCGTCCTTGCGCCTGCGCGCCGCGTTGATCGGGCATGAGGACGACGTCGATATGGCGGTGTTTTCCCCCGACGGACTGCGGATCGCCACCTGCGCGCTCGATCGCACGATCCGCGTTTGGGACCTGTCCGGCCATTGTTCGAACGTCCTGCGCGGGCATACCGGAAACATCCTGTCAGTCGCCTGGACCCGCGATGGCACCCGCCTGGTCTCATCGGGAGTCGATGGCACGGTTCGGGTCTGGGACGCGGCCTCGGGTGACGAACTTGACCGCACGGACCTGGCGGTCCGCACCGACACGATCGCGATCGCCAGCGATGGCCGCATTCTCGCGGGCGACGATCTGGGGCGGATCGCCCTGATCGTCCATGGCGTCGTCCGCTTCACCGAGGCGCACCGCGCCGGGATCAAGCATGTTTCATTCGATGAGGCGTCGGGGACGCTCGTGACCCTCAGCTACGACCGCACGATCGCGATCTGGTCGGTGGGCAAGGCAGACGAAATCCATGAACTCGCCCGCGCCTCTCTGCCCGCTCAGGTCTGGCCGCGGGCGGCGGTCCTGCTCCGCCCAGGGCTGGTGGCGATGGGAACCTTCGGATCGAGCTACGCGGTGTTCGACTGGGCCGCCAACCGGTGGGATCTGGATTGGGTCGAACCCGATCTCAGTCTGAACGCGGTCGCCATCATGGATGGGGCACGGTATGCGATCGGCGACGCGGGTGTCCTGTTCCGCGACGGCGAACCCGCCGCGAACCTGGGAGAGTTGTGCAATTTCCTGCTCCCGGCAGGGGGGCGCCTGCTGACCGGGGGGCAGATGGGCAGCCTGCACGACGCCAGGACCGGGGAGACGCTTTACCAGCATCATTCGCCGCTGAATTGCGGCGCCTGCTTCTGGCGCGACGGCACGCCGCACGCGGTTATCGGCACCTATACCGGCGAGGCGCTGATCTTCGCGCTGGAGGATGACGGCCCGCCGCGCCTGGTGACGGTTCTGAAGATTTTCGAGAACGCCATCAAAGGCCTGGTCGCGACGGCCGGGCGGATCTTTTCCGTCTGCGCCTCGACCGATATCGCCTGGCACGACACGGACGACTTCCGGCTGATCCGCCTCGTTCCCAGGGCGCACGAGAAAATCGCCAATGGCTGTAGCCTGGCCGGTCCCACCGGCTTCGCGAGCATCGGACGGGATCTGAAATTGCGAATCTGGACCGGCAATCATGAGGATGTCTACCAGACGCCGCATCCGAACTCGGTCAAATGCATCTGCGCCAGCGATGACCGGGAAACGCTGATGACCGGCGCCTATACCGGCACGCTGGCGGGTTTCGACATGGCTTCGCGACGCTGGATTTCGTTTACCCGCCCCACGGCATCGGGGATTTCCGGCCTGGCCTATGACGGCGGAAACCGGCGGTTCCTGGCCAGCTCTTACGACGGACATATCTATGCCGCCGCGTGAGTCCGGCCTACCCAGACTGCTGCTGTTCCCCGGCAGCCTGCGCCGGGACGCATATCAGCGGCGGTTGATCGAGTATTTTCTGACGCTGATCGGGGACCGGTGCGAGCCAGATATGTTGGTGGCCGATCTTCCCTTGTTCGATCAGGACCTGGAGCAGGATGCCGGGGTGATCGAGCGGGTCGCGGCGCTGCACCGGCGCTGCGTGGCGGCGGACGGGTTCATCGTCGCGTCGCCGGAATATAACGGCCACGTCTCGCCCTATGTGAAGAACACCGTGGACTGGGTTTCGCGCCTGGCCCGGGTCGACGCGCGCTTCGCGGACGCCCGCCCCTTCCGCGGCAAGCCGTTGCTGCTCGCCTGCGCCTCGACCGGATGGACCGGCGGGCTTCTGGGCCTGCGGGACGCGCGGACCTTGTTTGGCTATCTCGGATGCCTTGTGCAAGCCGACCAAATTTGCGTGTCCGACGCCGCGCACTGGGCTTCCGAGGGACCGTTCCGCTTCGAACCGGCGTTCGCGGACCATATCGCGAGCACGTTGCTCGATTTCTGCCGTCTGGCGGCCGCCTTGAAAACCAGGGACTCCGACAATGGATCATTTGCCTGAACAATCCCGGCCCGGATATCACTGGCCGATTTTCGATCGGATTTTGTGCGGAACGATGACGGACCGGGAACGGCTTGGCCTGCCGGATCGTTTCGTCGATCCGCGCTTCGCCGAAACGTTTCCCGCCGTGCTCAATCAACTGCGCGGCATCGGCGTCACCGCCCTGGCTATCATGTGCGAAGACCCGGGGCAGTCTTTGACGGATCGTTTCGCGGCCGGTCAGATGCTCGCCCTGCTCGGTGACCCGCGGATCAACACACTTGATCCCACCGTCATCGCGCTGCCCGGCGGACCGGTGGAGATCGGGCTCGATCCCGGCGATTTGGAACGGGTGATGCGGAGCCTGTCCGGACTCGGGCTCGACCGGTCGTGGATCGCCAAGGAATGCCCCCGGCACGCGGTTGAACTGCGATCATACGCGATCGGAAAATATCCCGTCACGAACCAGGAATATCGGGACTTTCTACTGGCGACCGGCCATTCGTGCATACCTGACAGCTGGCATTTCCGCCGGTTCCCCCGGGAACGGTCCAATCACCCAGTGTATACCGTCAGTCCCACGGACGCGGATGCCTATGCCGCCTGGCTGGCGCGGACGACGGGACGGCGGTTCCGCCTGCCCACGGAGGCCGAATGGGAGTTCGCCGCCGCCGGCTTCGAGGGTCTGGAGTTTCCCTGGGGTCAGACGTTCGAGCCTGATCGCGCCAATACCGCCGAGACAGGCCTGTTTCAGTCGAGTCCCGTAGGCATCTTCGTTGCGGGTAACTCGCCTTTTGGCGTAACGGACATGGCCGGCAACGTAGAGGAGTATGTCTCCGGGCTCTATTCCGCTTATCCGGGCGGAGCCTGGGTCAGCGATCATCTGGTGGAGATAAACGGCGCCTACCGCGTCGCACGCGGCGGCGGGTTCGCGCGATTCCGGGACCTGGCGAGGACGCGGCGGCGGCACGGCGGCAACCCGCGCTCCGCGACCTATACGATGGGGTTCCGTCTGGCCGAGGATATCGGCTGATGGGGCATATCTTGTTGCTCGAAGTCCCTGGCGGCAACGATTTCACGGTGCTGGAGGACGCGGTGGCGATGGGCCACCAGGTGACCTTCTTCACCGGCGATACCTCCCAATATGAAGCCCAGGGAGAGAGGACCCGCTTGTGTCTCGGGATGGCACGGGAGGTGGTGGAGGTCCGCCCGTTCAATTATCCGGCGCTGGAACGTGCGGCACTGGAGATCCACGCCCGTCTTCCGTTCGACGCGATTCTCTGCATTCTCGATATTCGCATGATTGAGGCGAGCGATCTGGCCGCGAAGCTGGGTTTGCGTTTCCTGAATCCCGCGACCACGCGGATGGCGCGCGATAAGGTCGCGGTGCGGGAGGCCCTGGCGCGGGCCGGGGTTCGGCAGCCGCGCTTCGCCCGCGCCGACACGATGGAGGATCTGCGCAGTGCCGTCGCCGAGGTTGGATACCCGGCTCTGGTGAAGCCCTCCGATGGATATGGGTCGCAGAACGTTTGCTTGCTGCGAACCGAGTCCGATCTGACCGCGGCTTTGGCGAACATGCCGCGCGCGCCCGCGGATTATGGCCTGGGCGTCCACGCGAGCAACCGATTTTCGGTCGAACAATATGTTCAGGGTGCGATGATCGGCTGCGACGTCTTTTCCAACATCGATGACCGTGTGCTTCTGGGCATCAACGACAAGTTGATGTTCCCGCCACCGTCTTTCGCGATGCGCGGCAGTTGCTTTCCGTCGGACCGCCATGACACCGCCGCTATTCGCGACTATGCGTTTCGGGTCCTGGACGCGATCGGCTTCGATTTTGGTGCATCCCACATCGAAATGATCGTCGCCGCGGATGGTCCCTGTCTGGTCGAGGTCAATCCTCGCCTGGTCAGTGCGCAAATTCCATTTCAGATGGGCTATGCGCTGGAGAGGTCGATCTACGCTGATCTGATCAACCTTCATCTGGGTCTGCCATTGACAGAATTGCACGCGCTTCAACCGAGTTGGTTCAGTGCCATCCGCTGGATCGTGGCGGACCGGCCGGGTGTGCTTCACTCGGTGGAGATACCCGAACCGCTCGATCCCGCGGTACGGCGCGTGGTGCTGTTCAAGGAACCGGGCGATGCCGTTCATCCTCCGGTGAACAACGGCGATCGCATCGGATATGTCATCGCTGTCGGAAACAGTGAGGCAGGGGCTGAGGAAATCGCGAACCGCTTCGTTCGGACAAGTTGCGTATATTTGCGGTAGCCTCGTCGTCAGATGGCCTGACTTCTGACCATGCCCGGTGTACCGCCCGCGGTTGTTCTGTTTGCCGATCGTACCTCTGGGCAAGCCGCCCCGTACCGCGAATGATGTCGGGCTTGCGCGCCGCTGGTGCGGACTCCAGCTCTGGAGTCCTCCCGGAGTGGCCCAGGCGCCGTGCCACCAGGCGAAAAACGCTCTTCAGTATCATGCGTGAGACAGGGGCCCTTCAATACCGCACCTGTTCCTGGCCAACCTCAGTAGACCGAGGTCCGCGCCAGGTCGGTCAGCGACATTTGAACCAACCCACTCACGCCCCGCGCATCCTGGCCACAGTCCCCACCGGCCCGCGGCCAACCCCGCATCGGCGACCGCCGCAACGCCTCAATCGCCTCCAGCATCCGTGACTGCGCTTCATCCAGCAGCGCGCTTCGCGACAACCGCGGCTCCACCTGAGCGACCGTGCGCAACCCCGAGGCCGCCCGGTCAACATACCGTTCCCGCGCGAAGCCCCGCAGCCACGCGGCCTGCCGGAGCAGCACCTTCCTGCCCATGTGGAAACGCGACAAATGCGTGAGATGCGCCTGCTCCAGCGCGGTCGACGGCGGCAGCGCGCGGAACGCGATATCCAGATCGAGGGTTTCCGCCCAGTCGATCCATTTCGGACGGTGTATGGGGGCCAGCGGCCGGATCGCGATCCAGGGCACCCGCAGCGCGTCGGCCACGATGATACCGTGCAAGGCCTCGCTGATCAGCACGCGGCATCTGCCGATGGCGGCGATCACCGCCAGCGGATCGTCGCGTGGATCGATCAAGGTGACGCCGGCGCGCGCCGACACGTCCTGCCAGGCGCCGCGGACGGCACTTTCAAAATGCGGCATGAAGCCGATGTCACGACTTTCGCGCGCCGGCGTCAGTCCGGCCAGCGGCAGCAAAGACGCCGGATCGCCGATGCCCATCGCGGCCGGCAGGCCCAGAAGCCGCGCCGTGCGTCTGCCGCGCACCCAATGCATAACCCAGGTCTCGTCGAGCGCGATCCGTGGTTGATATCCGCCATAACCCGAACCCGCCACCACCTTCCTCACCTTCGGATCGTGACGATCGTCGAGGATTGAGCCGATGCCGAGGAATTGCGTGTCCGCGTTCCGGTCGAAGAAGTCGGGCAGTAATCTGGGCCACAGCAGACCGTTCAACTCGTCGCCGAAATTCCGATGCGATCCGCGCCATTGGTAAAGGATCACGAAGCAGCCCGCGCCGAGGCGCCGGAAGGGGTTGGCCGGCCAGCACGGCGGGCCGCGTCGCTCACGCGCCAGCCCAGAGCGGCGCGGACGAAGCCAGCCGAATAGGCCCGTCGCCAGCGAGCCGCGAGAAACCGGGTGGATGTTTCAGGCCACGGAGCCGCCGGCGCGAACAGGGTGGCGACCAGCATTCGGCGCGGCAGTTCGCGCCAGACAGCATCGTTGTCCCGCAGCAACCGGCGGGTCAGGACTGTCGAGGCCCCTTGCCAGTAGAGACGCGACAACAGCCACTCCGGATTGAGCCGCGTCGCCTGGATCTGGTGGTGCACCACGATGCGTGAATCGTATCGCGCGGACAGTCCCTCGTCCTGCAGGCGCCACGCCAACTGGACATCCTCATCCGACAGCAGCACCCCGCCGACGCGGCCGATCCCGCGTCCGAAACCACCGGTGTTCAACAGCGAAGCCACGTGCACGACCATGTTGCAGCCGTACGGCTCCATCCCGGAGGGGAGATCGGCGGTCCGGAATTCGCCCAGGCCCTCATATTCGATGATCGACAGCAGGCCGCGCAGGGAATCGGGCCACCATGGCGGCAGTGGCGCCTCCCATTTCGGCAGAATTCGACCGCCGAGCACCACAGGGCGGTCATTCCGCTCCGCGAGCGCGTCGGTGATCGCCGCCACCCAGTCCTCGGCGGGTATGGCGTCGTCGTCGATATAGGCGATGTAGTCCGTCGTCGCGGCGTCCGCTCCGACATTGCGCGCCACGCTGACGCCAGGTTCATCGACGCGGATCAGGCGGGCGCCCGGATGCTGACGCGTGAGGTCTCGGAGTTCCGAGCGGGCGGGCTCCGGCGAGCCGCTGTCGACGATCAAGGTGGCGAAACGGTCTTCGGCCACTGTCTGACGGCGCAGGCCTCGCAGGCAGTCGCGCACGTAGCGGGGACGGTCATGGGTACAGATACAGACAGTCAGGTCCATGACCGACGCATACCTCTGGACGGTTGAGGAAAGGTTAATACCGCGCGCGGATGTGATCGCCCGTCGCGATTCGAACGATCGCGTCCATCGGGCCGCCGGCTCAGCCTGGCCGGCCGATACCCTGGTAGGCGAACCCCGCCTGGCGCATCGCGATCGGGTCCCAGGCATTGCGCAGGTCCACCAGCACGCGGCCGCGCATCGTATCGCGCAGCCGGGTGGGAGACAGCGCGCGAAACTCGTTCCATTCGGTGATCAGAACGACGGCGTCCGCCCCGGATGCCGCGTCCAGCGCGTCGCGGCACCAGGTGACCGACTCCGGCAGCAACGGCCGTGCCTGGTCCATGCCCTCGGGATCGAAGGCGCGGATCACGGCGCCATCGCCAGCCAGCCGCGACACGATCGGCAGCGCTGGCGAGTCGCGCATATCGTCGGTCTCCGGCTTGAACGTCAGCCCAAGCACCGCGATCGTCTTGCCGCGCACCGAGCCGCCGCAGGCGTTGATGACACGCATCGCCATGCTCGATTTGCGCGCGTCGTTGACCAGCACGGTCGCCTCCACGAGGCGGGAGGGCGCGCCGAAATCCTGCGCCGTGCGCACCAGCGCCAGCGTGTCTTTCGGGAAGCACGACCCGCCATAGCCAGGCCCCGGATGCAGGAATTTGCGGCCGATGCGGCCATCGAGGCCGATGCCGCGGGCGACGTCATGCACGTCGGCGCCAACCTTCTCACACAGATCGGCCATTTCGTTGATGAAGGTAACCTTCATCGCGAGGAAGGCATTGCCGGCGTATTTGGTCAGTTCCGCCGTTTCGATCCCGGTATGGACAATCGGGGTCTCGATCAGATTGAGCGGACGATAAAGCTGGCCCAGTACCTCCCGCGCGCGGTCGGTTTCCGCGCCGATCACCACACGGTCGGGGCGCATGAAATCGGTGATCGCGTTGCCTTCGCGCAGGAACTCGGGGTTGGAGGCGACGTCGATTTCCAGATCCGGCCGGACGGCGGCGACGATCTCCTTGATCCGCCGCCCGGTGCCGACCGGGACGGTGGACTTGGTGACGATCACCGTGGGTGCGGTCAGCGCGCGCGCCACCTGCTCCACCGCCGCGTAGACGTAGGTCAGATCCGCGTGACCGTCGCCTCGGCGAGTCGGCGTGCCAACGGCGATGAACACGGCCTCGGCGTTCTGCACGCCCGCGGTCAGGTCGCCGGTGAACGCCAGTCGGCCGGCGGCCACATTCTCATTCACCAGCTTTTCCAGACCCGGTTCGTAGATCGGCATCCGCCCGTCGCGCAGCGCGGCGAGTTTCCCGGCGTCGGCTTCCACCACGGTCACATCGGTGCCGAATTCAGCGAAGCAGGCGCCGGAGACGAGGCCGACATAGCCGCCACCGATCATCGTTATGCGCACGGGGGAGAATCCTTTTCGCGGGTGCCCGGGAGGTTAAGCACAGGTGGGTGAGGGGTTTCCAGGATTTGCTGGCCCATTCCGGGCCGGGCGGTCGAACCACGGCTCATTTGATCCTCGCGCGCCGGTTTCAGCGCATTTCGGTCCAAGGATTTCGCCGCGATCCATGACGTTTCGAACCGTTAAGACGTAATGAACTGCCCCGGGACGTTTCATCGACCGCCATATGCGTGTCCCAAGGATTCCTGGGACACACATATGGCCGCGCAACCAGCCGAATTCATCGCCGCAGCCGTTGCGCTGCTCGCGTCAATCCGCGACCGGGCGCCCTCAGGCGTTGCCACCGGCGGCGAACAAATCGAGGGTATTTAACCGTTCATTAACATATCCATGCGACGCTTCCGGTGGTGAACGGAGGTATCAATGGCGCATGCCGCCCAAACAACCGGCGTTATGGTGGCCGCCTGCCTGGCGCTCAGTGCACTGGCCTCCGCCAGCACACCTGAGCAAGCCAGGACCTTCGCCGAACGCGCCGTCGCCCATGTCCGTGAGGTCGGACGAGATCGCGCATTCGCCGACTTCAGCCGCACCGATGGCGGTTTCGTCGATGGGGACCTCTATGTGTATTGCCAGGACGTCAGCGGCGTCGTCCTGGCGCATGGTGCCAACCCGGCGATCGTCGGCAAGAACCTGGGCGGAGTGCGGGACCCCGATGGCCGCTATCCGAATGTCGAACTCAATCGCATGGGTCTGGACAACGGTTTCGGTTGGGTAAGGTTCCGCTGGCCCAACCCGGCGACCAATCTTATCGCCAACAAGGTCGCTTACGTCATTAAGGTCGATGACCATACGGTCTGCGGCTCCGGCTATTACGAGCCGTGAGCCCGACGTGATCCGATATTTCCGGAACCTGCCGCTCGCTCGCAAGGTCCTCCTGATCCCCGGTCTGACTTTGCTGCTCCTGGGATCGATCCTCGGGCTCGCAGTGAACGATGCGGCCACTCATATAACGAGCCTGAAACACCAGAAAGATAATGCGTTCGCGCCGTTGTACCGTGGGTTGGTCCTGAAAGACCACATGAGTTCGGTCCATGGCCAGTTGTTCGCTCTGCTATCCAAGCGAGCGACCGAAGACGACCCCGTCGGATGGAAACGCCAGGCGGCGTCAAGCGTGCGGGCCTTGGCCCAGCAACGAGTTTCACTGAACGCGCTGACGGACGGCGTGCGTGGACTGGTTCCAGACGAACGGCTGGATGCGCTGACGAAGGCGTACGAACTCTATTCCGTCGCCGCCCTGAACGCGATCGACATAGCCGCCAGCAACGCCAATTACGGTGAGATGATGATGATCGGCGCCGACGCCAGTTTTGGTGAGTTGCGCCCGGTGTTCGATCGGCTGCTCGACGCGTTGGCCGAACGCCTGGCGACGCGAACGGAGAGTGTGATCCAGCGTGCCAGGTTGGCGGAAATCGCCATGATTGGTCTGGGCTTCCTGGCGGCGGTCCTCACGCTGTTCGGCTCGATCGCCGTTGGACGTGGCATCGCGCGGCCGATTTCCGGACTGACCACCATCATCAGACGGCTGGCTGATGGCGATACCGCCGCGGCGCCATTCGACATCGAACGCCGCGATGAGGTCGGAGAAATCGCGCGCGCGGTCGAAGTATTCCGGAACAACGCGATCGCGAACAAGGTCGCCGAGGCGGAATTGTCGCACGCGCACTGGCAATTGGACCTCGCGCTTAACAATATGTCCCACGGGCTTTGTCTGTTCGACGATCAAGGCAGAGTACAACTCCATAATCGCCAGGTCCACGAAGTCACGGGCATACCGCCGGACAAGATTTGGAAAGGACTGCCATACCGCGACCTGCTCGTACAAGCCGCCGCCGCTGGCCTGGTACCCGAGTCCGACGTGGAGCGGACCGACGAACTTCTGAAGGCGGCACTGGCGGGAGGGGCGCGGTCGCGTCTCGAAACCGGTATGCCCAATGGACGCAGCGTGATGATCTGCCGGCAACCGCTGCCCGAAGGCGGCTGGGTGGCGACCTATGAGGACACCACCGAGCTACGACGGAGTGAGAAGCACATTGCCTACCTTGCCCGTCACGACCCGCTGACCGCGCTACCGAACCGCCGTGTGTTTCGGGAAAAGCTGGAACAGGCCCTGGCACGGGTTGACCGCGGCGAGCGCTTCGCGGTGCTGTGCCTCGATCTGGATCACTTCAAGAAAGTCAATGATACGCTTGGCCACGATGTGGGGGACGCGCTGTTGCGCACCGTCGCCGAGCGTCTTCAGGCGTGCGTGCGCGAGGTCGACACCGTCGCCCGACTCGGCGGCGACGAGTTCGCGATCCTTCAGGAGAATGTCGAGGATGCCAAAAGCGCCGCGCTGCTCGCGACGCGGATCATCGACGTCATCCGCGGTACCCATGAAATCGATGGGCATCAGGTGGCGACCGGTACCAGCATCGGCATCGCCATGGCACCGGAAAGCGCCACCTCGGCGGACACCTTGCTGAAAAACGCCGATATCGCATTGTATTTCGCGAAAGCGGAGCGCGGGCGCTTTAACTTTTTCGAGCTGGATATGGCCGAGCATCTGCAACGGCGCCGCGTCATGGAAATTGACCTGCGCCATGCCATCGCGCGCCAGGAGTTCGAACTGCACTACCAACCGTTGGTTGCCCTCGACCGCGGCCGGGTCGTCGCGTTCGAGGCACTCGTCCGCTGGCATCATCCCGAGCGCGGCATGATCCCGCCCGCCGAATTCATCCCCCTGGCCGAGGAAACCGGCCTCATTGTCCCGCTTGGCGAGTGGATCCTCGCCACCGCCTGCCGCGAGGCCGTCAGCTGGCCGGACGACATCAAGGTCGCGGTCAATCTCTCCTCCGTTCAATTCAAGGGGGATCAGCCATACGAGATGGTCACCCAGGCCCTGCATGAGAGCCGTTTGCCATCGCATCGGCTGGAACTTGAAATCACCGAATCAGTGCTGATGAATGACAACGCGCGGGCCTTCGCCATGTTGCACCGCATTCGCGGCCTTGGCGTGAGCATCTCGATGGATGATTTTGGCACCGGCTATTCGTCTCTGAGCTATCTGCACAAATTCCCATTCGACAAGATCAAGATCGATCGGTCGTTCGTGGCCGGCATCACCCGCGAGGGTGGGACCAGCGAAATCGTCCGCGCCATCACCGCGCTCAGCCGCGGTCTGGGCATGACGACCGTGGCCGAGGGAGTCGAAACCGACGAACAACTCTGGCGGCTGCGGAACGAAGGCTGTGCCGAGGTGCAAGGCTTTCTGTTCAGCCGGCCGGTCCCGGCGCCCGAGGTACCGCGGATCCTCGCGAGAATGAATGGCGCGGAGGCGGTCCCCGCCATGCTCGGACGGATCAACGCCCAGGAGGCGGCGGTGGCATGACCAGACGGCTGTTACGAGAGGAGGCTCTCCGCGATCGACGTCAGGCCTGGAACGCGATTCGCCGGCCCCATCGCGGCGAGCGTCGGCTTGCCGCGGAAATGGCGCGCCGCCGAGCGTTGGACGTCTTGCGCGGTCACCGCCATGATCTTTCGCACGGTTTCCTCGGTGGTCAGCACTCGGCCGAACACCTGGATTTGCCGCGCGAGTTGCTCGCACCGGCTACCGGTGCTTTCCAGCGACATCAGCACGCTCGCCTTCACCTGCGCCTTGGCGCGGGCCAGTTCCACCTCGGTGACCGAGGTCTGCACCTTGCGCAGTTCCTCCAGCGTGACCGGCATCAGTTCCTCGGCCTCGCTCTCGCCGGTCCCGGCGTAGATGCCGAACAGGCCGCCATCCATGTAGGGCTGCGCGAAGGAGTAGATCGAGTAAACCAGCCCGCGCTTTTCGCGGATCTCCTGAAACAGCCGCGACGACATGCCGCCGCCGAGCACCGTGGAGAGCAGCAGCGTCGGATAGTAATCCGGATCGGAATACCCGACCGAGGGAAATCCCAGCACGATGTGGACCTGATCGAGATCGCGATCCTCCCGAAATTCGCCACCTTGATAAGTGCCATTCTCCATGCCCGGCGGCACCTGAGCCGGTAGATCGGCGAAATGCCGCCGCACCAGATCGAGGATCTGGGTGTGCTCCAGCTTGCCGGCGGCGGCCACGACGACATTCGGCGGCGCGTAATGCCGCTTCATGTAGCCGGTCAGGATCGTGCGCGGCATCTCCCGGATGCCCTCCTCGGTCCCCAGGATCGGCCGGCCGAGGGATTGCAGCGGATAGGCGACCTCCTGGAAGTGGTCGAAGATGATGTCGTCCGGCGTATCGTTGGCCTGGCCGATTTCCTGCAGGATGACGCCGCGTTCGCGCTCCATCTCCTCCGGCTCGAACGTCGAGTGGGTCAGGATGTCGCCGATGATGTCGGCGGCGAGCGCGGTGTCTTCCTTCAGCACCTTGACGTAATACGCGGTCTGTTCGCGCGCGGTGTAGGCGTTGATGTGGCCGCCCACCGCCTCGATCTCCTCGGCGATGGCGGCGGCGGAGCGGGTCTCGGTCCCCTTGAACGCCATGTGTTCCAGGAAATGCGAGACGCCGTTCTCGGCCGCGGTCTCGTTGCGGGATCCGGTGGCGACATAGGCGCCGAAGGAGACGGTCTCGACCCGGTCCATGCGCTCGGTCACGATGGTCAGGCCGGAGGCCAGGCGGGTGGTCTGGATGGCTTCGTTCACTGTGTGCCTTGTTCCTGGGCTGAGACGTGGGGCTGAGACGTGGGGCGAAGACGTGGGCCTGAGACGTGGCGGGCTGAGACCGTTGGGCGAGACGGAAAGAGTCCTCAATATGGGTGTCGCGAGCGGTTCGCAACCTCACGACGCTGATTTCTGGTCCATTCGCGCCTTCGCGAACGCCGAAGCGGCGGCCAGGAATTCGCCGGGAATGATCAGCGCGGTGGTGCTGGTATGCTCCGCGCCGACCTCCGAGATCGTCCGCCGCCGGCTGTGCCCCGAGCCGACCTCAGAGATCGTCCGCGGGCGGCGGATTTCCCGGCCGGCCGGATGGGCGCCGATGATCTTCGCCGCCTCCGCCGGTTTGTTTGACGGACGGCGGGCACCGGCGGCATCGTCGTGCGGATGCACGCGGCATCGTCGTGCGGATGCACGCGGCATCGTCGTGC
>CALFNB010000262.1 GCA_937902425.1 uncultured Acetobacteraceae bacterium
TAGCCCAGACGGCCGCCGCGCCGGTCGAAGGCGAGTAACGGGACGAGCAGAAAGGCCGGTGACGGTCCCTCGCCGGCCGGGCGCCCGGCGGGGTGCCCAGCGGGACACCCAGCGGGGCACATCGTGCCGAAGCGTTCCGCCACCATGGTGTCGCCCGGCCGCCAGAGACGAAAACTCAAAGGCAGGCCGCGTTTCGGGGTGACCGGCAGGACGATGGGGTGGCCGCGCGCGTGCAGGGCGAGCAACAGCGGGCGGATGTCGATCTCATTGTCCAGGGGCCAAAAGCCCGACACCACGGCGTCAGGCGGCGGCGGACAATCGCGGAGCACCAGTCCGGTCACCGCCTCCCCGGCGGCTCGCGGATCGAGCCCGAAGCGGGCCGCCATGCGCTCGACACGCATCGCCCGTTTCGCTTCGTCGATGGCGGAAAGAACGTGCGGAGCCGCCATGGCCGTTGGTACTTCATCCTCCCAGAGCCTGCGTGTGCAGGTGGGCACCAGATACCGAGACCAAGATCCCGGCAGAGCCAGTTCCCTAGGGAGATGCTTACTGGCCCTGGGGATGTATGACCTGACGCACCCGGCAGCCCCGCCTTTCCTATGTAGGGCGGCCGGGCTCTCGCGGCAATCAATTCCGCGAGTCGGAGGGTTTTGGTTTTGGCCTGACGGGATGCATGGCGCGGTCCCGTCCGCTTCACGCGTCCCGTCGGGTGGGCTCCGCCGACGCGTCCCCAGGGGAGGCCGACGGGGAGGCCGCCAGGGGGGGCGACGGCGGGTCCGCTGGAGTGGTCGAAGCCGGGTCCGCCGGTGTGGCCAACAGCGATCCGTCCGCCGAGTCGGCCATCGCCTCCGCCCGTTTGGCGAGTCCCCGCAACCGCCGGCCGCCTTTCGGTTCCGGCTTCGACGCCGAGACGCCGTCCCCCTGCTTCGCCAGTTCGCGCAGATCGTGCAACTCGTCGGACAGCACCAGCGCCGCCATCAGCAGCATCCGCGCCTCGCCGCTCGGCCCGGTGGAAACCTTGATGTCATCGATCCGCCGGTCGAGGTCGGCCGCCAGCGCGCTCAGATGTTCTTCCTCCCCGTCCGCGCAGCCGAGGATGTAGCCATAACCGTTGATCTGGAGTGATACCTGCGCCATTCCGCGCGATCCTTCCCTGTGTCATTCAGCCCTGGGCCATCAGCGGTCCCGCCCGCGCCGTCGTGTCAGTTCGCCGCGGTCCGGTCCGTCTCGCGTCAACCCCTTGCGTCATTCAATCCTCAGAAGCGTCATTCAATCCTCAGAAGCAGTGGGCGCGCTATCCAGCACCTCCCGCAGCCGCCCAATCAACCCGTCCAACCGCGCCGCGAGTTCAGCCGGCGGCCGGCCTGGCCTGACGGCGGCCAGATGCGCGGCGATCCGCTCCAGCGCCGCTTCCAGCCGGTCGGCGACCGCCTCCAGATCTTCCGGGCCATCCGGGTCGACGCCGCCGGTATCCGAGGCCATGATGTCCTCCGCCATTGCGATTCCAGTCCAGGTACCTGTAGCGAATGAACCTGGCAGTTGTTCGCAGGTCAAGGACCGTGTTTGAACGGGGACATGGAGATTTACCCGGCCGTGATCGTGCATGGCATGAAAGACGCCGTCGCCGCGCTGTCTGAAGGTTCGCCCAGTACTCTGGTTTCGGCGCCAGGAGCGGCATTGTTCGCCGGCTGCGGCTGGTGGCGAGCCCTGGTGGAAGCCGCGCGAGCCGTACACCCGGATGTGCCCTGCATGGACATCCTGGATTGCGGCGACGGGACCGGCCAGGCACTGGCGGCGTTGCGGATCGGGGTGACCAGGTTGGTGCTCTGGCCGGATGCGCCGGGCCGGGACGCGGTCGTGGCGATCGCTGAAGCAATGGGCGGATTCGTGTTGGCATCGGCACCACCGGCCGCCACCGTGCGGGCAAACCACCGAACCGCTTCGGCAACCCACGGCGGCTCGGCCGAAACCGGGCCAACGGGAAGCGGTGACAAACGCCGGCCGCCAGGCTAGTTATAACCCCACGGACGAACGTTTCCAGGAAAAGGAAAGCCACCATGCGCGTTACCCAAAAAGTCAAAAAAATACTCGACTGGTATGAAGGCGACCCGCCCGGCGTGAAGGCCAATCTGGCGCGTATCCTGTGCACCGGCCGGCTGGGTGGCACCGGGAAGGTCGTGATCCTGCCAGTCGATCAGGGCTTCGAGCACGGACCCGCGCGCAGCTTCGCGCCAAATCCTCCGGCCTATGACCCGCACTACCATTATCAGCTCGCGATCGAGGCCGGGCTGAACGCCTATGCCGCGCCGCTCGGCATGATCGCGCAGGGCGCCGATACGTTCGCGGGACAAATCCCGACGATTCTCAAGTGCAACAACTCCAACAGCCTGGCGACCAACAAGGACCAGGCCGTCACCGCCGGCGTCAAGGACGCGCTGCGGCTGGGTTGCGCCGCCATCGGCTTCACCATTTATCCGGGCAGCGAATACGCCTTCGCGCAGATGGAAGAACTGCGCGAACTGACCGCGGAAGCCAAAGCTTCCGGCCTCGCCGTGGTGGTCTGGAGCTATCCGCGCGGACCGAACCTCGATCGCGCCGCCGAAACCGCGGTCGATATCTGCGCCTATGCCGCGCAGATGGCGGCGCTGATGGGTGCCAACATCATCAAGCTGAAGCCGCCAAGCGCCGTGGTCAGCCTGGAAGCCGCCAAGAAAAGCTATGAGAAATTCGACGGTTCCACGCTGGCGAAGCGCGTCGCGCACGTGATGCAGGCGGCGTTCAACGGCAAACGGATCGTCGTGTTCTCGGGCGGCGAGGCGAAGGATCTGGACGGCGTTTACGAGGAAGTCCGCGGCGTTCGCGACGGCGGCGCCAACGGTTCCATCATCGGGCGCAATACGTTCCAGCGGCCGAAGGAAAAGGCGCTGGAGATGCTGAACAAGATCATCGACATCTACAAGAACGGCGATTGATGCCGCCGATGAGTCAACGCGGGGGTGGCGAGGGCTGCCGGGTCTACCTGATCACCCCGCCGTTGCTGGAACCGATGTCGTTCGCCGACCGCCTCGCCGCCGCGCTTGATGCCGGCGACGTGGCGGCGGTGCAGCTACGGCTCAAGGACGTCGATGACGACACGTGGCGGCGTGCCATCGACGTGCTGCGGCCGGTGACGCAGGCACGCGATGTGGCGTTTTTGTTGAACGACCGTGCCGATCTGGTGGTGCCGACCGGGTGCGATGGCGTCCACGTCGGGCAGGACGACATGCCCGCCCGCCAGGCGCGCGCTTTGATCGGCCCGGACCTCACACTCGGCGTCACGTGCAAAGGCAGCCGCGACCTCGCGATGCAGGCGGGTGAGGACGGCGCGGATTACGTCGCGTTCGGCGCGTTCTTTGCGTCCACCACGAAAGACGTAACGAATTTGCTCGATCCGGAAATCCTGGCCTGGTGGTCGGAGATGATGGAGCTTCCGTCGTGTGCCATCGGCGGCATCACGCCGGAGAATAGCGGGCCTCTGGTGCGGGCGGGCACGGACTTTCTGGCGGTGGTTGGTTGCATCTGGAACCATCCCGACGGGCCGGCCGCGGGAGTGAAGGCGCTCAACGCGGCGATCGCGGCGAATTCCTGATCGCGTGAGCGAGCAACGGGTCGCCATGACGGCCGGCGATCACCGTCGCTTGCGCCCGCTGTGCTGAAACGGCCGTTCAGGTGCCCGGGAAAGGTCCGCTCACCATCGAATACGTCAATCCCGAACAGGACCCCGGCAAATCGTGGTGATCCGGCTTGCTTATCCCCTTACCCCGGTGTGAACCCGAGCGACTGGTCTTCAGCGGCGCGAGCAATCCAGGGAACCGGCGGTTCGGCGGGCTGCTCCGGCGACGGGGCGCCATCCACCCATTGTGGGGAGCGTGCGATCGCGCCGCCGACCGCCTGCATCAGCGTCGCATGCTCCACCGGCTTCGCGACGTGACCATCCATGCCGGCGGCCCGGCATTCCAGGATCTGTTCCGGCAGGCAACAGGCGGTCAGCGCGAGGATCGGTACATGACCGTTCGGATCGGGCAACGCCCGGATCCGGCGCGTCGCCTCCAGCCCATCCATTTCGGGCATGCGGATATCCATCAGGATCAGATCGAAGCTCTGTTCGGTGGCGAGACGAACACCGTCATGGCCGCTTTCCGCGAGCCGTACCTCGTGGCCCGCGTTGCGCAAAAATGCTCCGATCACGTCGCGGTTCATCGCGAAGTCGTCGACCAGCAGCACGCGTGAGCCTGGCCGCGGCGGCACGCGCGTTATCTCATCGGCCGGCGGCGGTGGCGCGATTTCGTTTCGCGGCAGCTCCACCCAGAAGATGCTACCGCCGCCAGGGTTGGCGCGATAACCGATCGTACCACCCATCAGGTCGACGAAGCGCGCGGCGATGGCAAGGCCCAGGCCGGCGCCGTCAACCGCGCTGGGAGCGTCCGGGCGGTCGAATTCCAGGAACAGCCGATCGCGCATGGTTTCTGGGATGCCCGGGCCGGTATCGGCGACCTCGATGCGCAGCCTGTCGGATGACTCGCTGGCCAGAACACGCAACTCCACCCAACCGGCGGTGGTGAACTTTACCGCGTTGCCAAGCAAATTGAGCAGCACCTGATTAAGGCGGCCCGGATCGGCGACGATCCGCCCCGGCGCGTCGTGCGAAAAGACAAGGTGCAGGCTGAGTTCCCTCGCGTCGGCCAGCGGTGCGATGGACGCGATGCAGGCTTCGGTCAGGTCACGCACCAACAGCGGCACCGGATGCAAAGCCATTCGTCCGGATTCAATGCTGGCGAAATCCAACGCGCGCTCAATGATCCTGAACAACTGCTGTCCCGATTGCAGCATCGCGCCGACCCGCGCGCTTTGTCTGGCCGAAAGCTCCCCTTCCATCTCCAACAACTGGGCGTATCCGAGGACCCCATTGAGCGGAGCACGCAGCTCCCGGGTCACGGTGGCGATGAAACGTGACCTGGCACGACCGGCACGTTCGGCGCTTTCCTTGGCGGCGCGCAATTCCGCCTCGGTGATTTCGTGGGCTGCCACCTCCTGCTCCAGGCTGGCATTCGCCGCCGTGAGCGCATGCATCGAATCGGCGAGTCGCTGGCGCAATTCCCGCTGCGAAACCGCGCGCACGATCGCCCGCCACAGCCGGCCCTCATTGACGTGGTCTTTCACCAGATAGTCCTGCACGCCAAGCTTCATCGCATCGACGGCGACCGCTTCGTTGCCATGGCCGGTGATGAGCACGAAGGCGGCCGGCAACTCCCCGTTCATCACGCATTCGACGAGAAACTCGAGACCGGTAAGGTCCGGCAGACTGAAGTCCAGCAACACGCAATCAAACGTTCGCGCGCGCAATGCCGCGATACCGGCCGCACCGTCGGCCGCCTGATGGATCTCGCATTGCCCAGGAGCCTGGCGCGCCAACAGCCAACCATACAGGCGCCGGTCGGTTTCGTCGTCGTCGACGATGAGCAAGCGATAGACACGTTCCGTTTGGGCCATGATGATGCCGCTCCCTCGAATCGAGATACACGCTGAAAATTAATAAGTCGCTAAAGCCGGAGGGCGTCATTGTGAAAAGGCAATGCCCGGTCTTCACACCTCGTTAATTTTGCTCTGGTAAAACGCCGCGGTGAGTAGTCTGAGGATTTCGTGGTGGAGAACCGTATTGCTCCAGTGGTGGAAGCGTCGCGTACCGCCCTGGTGTTGGCCGGACCAACCGGGCTGGTCGAGATGGCGAACGATCATTTGGAAATCTCGATCCCGGAGCGGTTTCGCCACCGGCACCGTGTCGCCGTTGCCGTGACACTGGCGGACAGGTTCGTGGAATTTCCTGAACTTTCAGACGCCGGAGAGCCGTGACGATATGGAGCCGAACGGTATTGGCCCGGCGGTCGTCAAACAGCATGTCGAAGCCCATGAGGGACGGACCTGGGTGGTAAGCACGCCGCCAGCGCGTCGCACCACCATCATATTTACCTGAAAGGAGCCAGGGGCGTGAAGGATACCACCGTGACTGTTCTGTTGGTGGACGACGACAAAGTCGACACAATGGCCGTCAGACGTTCATTTCTGGCGTTGAACATCGCCAACCCGGTGATCGAGGCCCGTAATGG
>CALFNB010000263.1 GCA_937902425.1 uncultured Acetobacteraceae bacterium
CACCGCTCGCCGCGAAGTTCAGCATTCAATACTGTGTCGCCCGCGCCCTGACGGATCGCGCGGTACGGCTCGCTCATTTCGAGAACGGCGCGGAGAACGATCCGACCGTCCGCGCATTGCTGCCGCGGGTTCAGGCGCGCCCGCATCCCGACATGCCGGCGGACAGCGCTGATCAGTGGGGTGCCGAAGTCGTTGTGCACACTAAGGACGGACGCCGCCTGGCGTCGCGGGTCGACGACTATGAGCGGTGCGGCCCAGGTGGACAAATGATGAGCCAAGATGAACTTTGGACGAAATTCTCCGACTGCGCGGAACGGTCGTTACCGAAAGCTGCGATCGCGCCATTGTTCAGCAAACTTTCATCCATTGCCAAGGTGGTTGAAGTAACGGAATTGACAACACTGATGCGTTATCCCAACCCGAAATCCCAGGCGGCCTGAGCCGGCGGAAAGGAGATAAAACATGAGCGCGACTGAGAACCTCGCCCGACTGGGCCTCGCTTTGCCGCCGCCGCCGGAGCCGATCGGCAATTATGTGCCTTGGCGTTTGGGCGGCAATATGCTGTTCCTGTCGGGCGTCGGACCCCGTAACGCCAACGGAGTTTCGACGATTGGCAAGGTCGGCCAGGCGTTGACGATCGATCAGGCTTATGAGGCCGCGAAACTCTGCGGGCTGAACCTGATTGCCAACATGAAGGCCGCGTTGGGCTCGATCGACCGTGTCGATACGGTTCTGAAAGTGTTCGGAATGGTGAACGCGGCGCCAAACTTCATCGAGCACCCAAAGGTCATTAACGGTTGCACCGACCTGTTCGTCGCGGTGTTCGGCGATAACGGCCGGCCGGCCCGCTCGGCGGTCGGCATGGGCAGCCTGCCGGGGAACATTTCGGTGGAGATCGAGGCCATTGTCCTGGTCAGATAGCGCGGACCGTTAACCTGATATTAAGACTTCGGCGGTAAAACGTCGGGCAGCGCAATCGTGCGCGGCGATTTTGATAGATATCAGTCATGTCGAATCAATTGGCGATTCAGGCCGGTCTGCCCGTCGGGGGCTCCGGCGACGTCATCCCGCCAACCCGGACTGCCGAGGCGGTCCAGGCGCCGGCGGCGAAGCCAGTGCCGTTGTTCGTTAACCCGAGTTTCCAGTTCGATCCTACCGTAGGCCTCGTGGTGATCGGTTTTCACGACGACAAGGGCATTCTGACCAGCTCGATTCCAAGCCAAAAGCAACTCGCGGCGTACCGCGACCATCAGGCAACACCGCCTGGAGAGCCGGCACCGCAACCCACAGATGGCAAGACTTCTGCTGGCTGACCGGGTCAAGGGGCCGGACGATACGTTCCTCGCTCCGCTGATCCCGGCCTTGAAGCAGCAACACGACGTGCGATTCATATGCGCCGCTCCCGGTCCGGAACTGGCGGAAGCGATTGCATGGGCCGACATCGTTTGGCTGGAGTGGTGCTGGGATCACGCGGTCTGGGCTACCAACTCGGATTGCCTGACGGGCAAGCGAGCCGTCATACGTCTCCACTCGATCGAGGCGTTGCAAACCGGCTTCCCGGCCAATGTGGACTGGTCAAAGGTGGACCGCCTCATCACGGTAGGGGAAGACATCACCGACATACTGCTCAGCAACAACCCGGCGATCGCGAGGCATCTGCAGCCCGATATCATCCCCAATGGCATCGACCTGGACCGGTTCGCACCGAGGATCGGTGACAGGCACCGCATCGCCTGGGTTGGCCACCTGGAGCCAAAGAAGAACCCGATGCTGCTGCTGCAGATCGCGCACACCTTGCATCGCGCCGATCCACGATACGTGTTTCATGTCGCCGGCGTGTTCACGGACCTGCGCACCGCGC
Organism: uncultured Acetobacteraceae bacterium; assembly: GCA_937902425.1. Classification (GTDB taxonomy): domain Bacteria; phylum Pseudomonadota; class Alphaproteobacteria; order Acetobacterales; family Acetobacteraceae; genus Rhodopila. The sequence goes on from CALFNB010000263.1 coordinate 1,862, forward strand.
GCTATGTGAAGCGGCTCATGGGCTCTCTGGGCCTGGCCGGGGTCGTGCGGTTCGAGGGCGGGATCGCCGACATGCCCGCCTGGTACGCGGATAAGGGCGTGCTGCTATCAACTTCGATGTATGAAAGCTTTGGCTTGAACATTGGCGAGGCGATGGCTGTGGGCGCGTTCCCCGTCGTGCACGATTTTCCCGGCGCGGACCGTCTGTGGCCGGAGGAATGCCTGTTCGCCAGCATCGACCACGCCGTCGCGCTCATCCGATCCTCCCGTCCCGGCCTGTATCGCGAGTGGGTCGCCGACCGGTATGGGTTGGCCAGGCAGCAACAGGCGGTGCTACGATTATTGGCCGACCTTTAATGATGCGGGTGATCGCCATTGGCCGTTCACGCGGTGGACCAGAGGCGGACCTGTTCGCACGCTACAGCGCCCGCATCCGCCCCACCCTGGCATTGACGGAAATCGCCGACGGCAAGGGAGCGCAGACGGAGATCAAACGCCGGGAGGGCGAAGCGCTGCTGGCCGCCTTGCCGGCTCAGGCGTTCACGATCGCACTCGACCTCGACGGCGAAATGCTCGACAGCGAGAACTTCGCGGCGCGGTTGGAGGGCTGGCTCACTCTGTCACGCCCGATCCGCTTTCTGATCGGTGGCGCGGAGGGGCTGGACCGGCCGGTGCTTGCTCGGGCGGACTTCATCCTGTCGCTGGGACGGATGACCTGGCCGCATCTGCTGGCCCGCGCGATGCTGGCCGAGCAAATTTATCGCGCGCGTTCCATCGCCGCGGGCCATCCGTACCACCGCTCCGGCCGGCCGGACTGAGACGCTACGCGCGGATTTCGCGCAACCTGTCCATCGCGTCGACATTGGCGCAGAAGTCGTGCGCATATACCGCCGCCGTTCCGGAATCGAGTTCGCGCCGGCAGATGCGGGATTCACGGCAGCGCGAGCACGTGACCTCCATATCGCGCACGAGAGCACTGAACGAGCGCCGGACGACAGCGGGGTCCAGTCCCCGCGCACGCATCATCTTGTCCATGAGATCGCCATGGTCGGTGATCCTGGGCACCACATCGCGCACATCCGCTTCCGTGATGCCGAGGTCAGCGGCAAGATAATGCAGATCCATGTGGGACATCGCGGCCAGTTCATTGTCGCGCGCCGCGCGCGCCTTGATCCAGTCAATGGCCTTCGACAGAAGGTTTGAGTTTGTGGCCGCGGACATCCTGGCGTCTCCCAGATGAATTCGAGGAAACGGTACCATATTGGATGAGGCATCGGCATTGATCTACATCAACGCGTCATTCGATCGGGACGAAAATGGAATGACGCATCTTGCCGCCGATCGACTTCGACAGATGCCCCTTGCCGCGCACGTCCTCGACGAGGATGACCTCACCGGCGCCGATATCGCGCGCCTCGCCGTCGCTCGCGGTGATCGTCACGCCACCGTCCAGGTTGATGATGTACTGGCGGCGTGGCGCGGGATGCCATGACAGATCATAATCGCCGCCGGTTTCGCGGAAGATGATGCCGGTGGCGGGGAGCCGCGCGGAAAGCTTGCTGCCGTTCCGCTCCTCGACCCATTTGACTTCAACATCCCGCCAGTGGGTTTCGCCGGCGTCGTCGACATAGATGTTATGAATTCGCATCCTCAGGGTTCTCCCTTATTCGATCGGCACGAAGATCGAGTGCCGCATCTGATTGTTGATGGATTTGGACAGGTGGCCTTTGCCTTTGGTGTCCTCGACCAGGATGATCTCCCCGGCGCCGATCTTGCGAGATTCTCCGTCACTCGCGGTCAGTTCCACGCCCGCATCGAGATTGATGATGTATTGCCGCCGCGGCGCCGGATGCCAGGGACGGTCGTGCTCCGCCTGGGTTTGCCGGAAAATGATGCCATTCGCGAACTGCCGAGCCGATGTCTTGCCCCCCGGGCCCTCATTCTCCCACTCGATGTCGACGTCGCGCCAGTGCGATTCGCCGCTGGCGTCACAGTACAGATTGTGCACCCGAATGCCCATGGATCGTGTTCCCTACTTATTCCGCCAGTTCGGCCTGCGCTTTTCCGCGAACGCTTTCGGGCCTTCAATGTAGTCCTGGCTGTCGATGTTTTCCTGTTGCGCCGGATAGACCGTGCGCATCGCGGTTTGCAGTTTCTGCTCGTCCAGCCCGCGATACGACGCTTGTTTCGATGCACGCACCGCTTTGGGCGAGCATTCCAGGATCATGCCGGCCCATCGCTTCGCGGTTTCCAGTGCCTGACCTTCCGGCACGACTTCGGTGACGAAGCCGAGTTCAAATCCCTCCCGCGCCGGCACGCGCCGGCCGGTCAGGATCATGCCCATCGCTTTCTTGACCGGAATCGTGCGAGGCAACCGATGCACGCCGCCGCCGCCGGCGATCAATCCAACCCTCGGCTCGGGCAGAGCGAACACCGCGTTCTCAGCCGCGATGATGATGTCGCAGGCGAGCGCGGTTTCGAACCCGCCGCCCATTGCCACGCCATTCACCGCCGCGATCAACGGCTTGTCGAGGTCGAAACGATGCGACAGCCCGGCGAACCCGTTCGGGCCGTTCGGCCGGCGTTTCCCGGCCGCCTGGACCTTGAGGTCGTTGCCGGCGGAGAACGCCCGCGCGCCGGCACCTGTGACGATGCCAACCCAAAGATCGTCGCGCGCCGCGAACTCATCCCATACGGTCGAGAGTTCATCGTTCGCGTCGGCATGCAGTGCGTTCAGCACCTCGGGCCGGTTGAGGGTGACGATCCGCAGCCGGCCTTCGTCCTGAACCGTGCAGTACTGATGCGCCATCAGGCGACCACCTTCTCATTACGCAACGCGCCGATCTTGTCCTTGTCGAGTTTCAGCCACTCGGCGAGGACTTCTTCGCCATGTTGGCCAAGCAACGGCGCGGACGCCACCGAAGGTGTCTTCCCGCCGAAGCGGACCGGCCACCCGCTCATGACATAGTCGCCGACTTTGGGATGCTTCATGGTCTGGCGAATGCCACGGTCCTGAAACGTCTTGTCAGCCGCCAGCTCCGCCGTGTCGAGCACGGCGCCCGATGGAATGGTCGCCAGACTGACCAGCTTCATCGCCTCATGCTTGTCATGCTTGATGGTCCAATCGGAGACGATCGCGTCCACCTCCTCGCGCCGTTGGGTACGCGCATCGGGATCAGTGTAACGCGGATCGCCGATCAGGTCCTCGCGCCCCATCACTTTCAGCAGGCGGGTCCAGTGCTCGGGATTGGCGCGGCTGGTGTAGATGTAGACATAATCGTTCGGTCCACCGCCCTTGCACGGATACACGCCGATCGGGGGATTGCCGCCGCCGACCGTCTTCGAACCGGCGCGCGGTGCCGCCTTGCCGCCACTGCGTTCCATGAAAGTGAAGGCGTTGCGAACATAATGCAGGATCGAATCCTGCATCGCGAGTTGCAGATGCTCGCCCTGGCCGGTCCGCAGTTTGCGGATATAAGCGCCGAGAACGGAGATCGCCATCACCATGCCGGTGCCGGTGTCGCCAATCGTCGCGCCCGGTTTGCAGGGCGGACCGTTTTCCTCGCCGGTGATGCTCATCAGCCCACCGACCGCCTGCGCGATCATGTCGAAAGCGAGACTTTTCTCATACGGGCTGCCGGTGCCGAAGCCTTTGACCTGACAGTAGATGATCGAAGGATTCAACGCCCGGATGACATCCGCGCCGAGGCCAAGACGCTCGACGGCACCAGGGGCGAAGTTCTCGATCATCACGTCGGCCTGCTTCGCCATCTGCTTGACGAGTTCGACGCCGCGTGGGTCTTTCAGATTGACCGCGACCGACCGCTTGTTGGCGTTGTATTGCAGAAAGTAATTGGCGTCCTGACCGGGCTTGCCGCCGGCGGTACGGCCGGGATCGCCGGAATTCGGGTTCTCGATTTTGACCACGTCCGCGCCCATCCAGGCGAGCGCTTCGGTGCACGATGGCCCGGCCTCGAACTGGGTGAGATCGAGGACTTTCATACCGGTCAGACAATTTTCTCCGCTCATGGCCTGGCGCTCCTAAGGGCTGATTTCACCGCAGCATATGCCTGAAAACGTGGGGACGTCGAGGCTGGACGCCGCACGCCGCACCGATGACCATGATCCGGCACCGATCGGGAGACGACAGCGTGTTGGAACTGAGCCACGGATTCACCGTGCCAGCCGGCCTGGCAACCGAGATGCCGCCAGCAGACCCGCCGCCGCGATCGCCGCGAGCGCGAAAAATGCCCAATGGTAGGCCTGAGCGGGCGTGGCGGCGTGCAGCAACGCGAATTGCAGGAAGATCGCCAGACCCGCCGAACCGGTTGGCC
>CALFNB010000264.1 GCA_937902425.1 uncultured Acetobacteraceae bacterium
TACTCCATGAATTGAACGTCGAACGCAGCGACTCATGGACAGGGGATTCGGGCAAGGCTTCACGAGTCAAGATCAAGGGCCCCTGGTATAACTGGCTCATGGTCGTATTCTGTTGTGAGCCCCCAGGCAGCGACGGCCATTCGCCGCGCAGACGATTGAGCACATCCTGGCGTTGGGATGGATCGGCCAACATGGCATCGGTCACGCCATGCTTGCGCAATAGATAGGCGAAAACCGCGTCCTGGTTTGCCGGCGACATGACGTTGGGAAGGCCGAGGGCGCCGATACCTTCCATCCATGTCGATTGAATGAATTGGTAACGACCGGCGGCGGAATGGCCGCCCGCATCCATGCCTGGATGTGGTCCCGCGAGATTGAGCGTGCCGCCGCCAGCGCGTTCCCCGTAACGGATATTGTAATTACTCGCCTCGCCGCCCGCGATGGCGCTGGCCCACGATCGTTGAGCCGAAGTTAAAGACCCCGTACCATCAGCGCGAGGCCCGATACCGCCCGATGGTGCCGATCCGCTTGGCGCCCATGACGGCCAATGCCTGCCGAGCCATCTGCCAGACTCGCCGAGATTGAGATGAATATGGCTTGGGTCGGAAAGGTCTGTCGGCGTGCCTTGATCGTCCTCGCGTTTCGTTACCGATCCTGGTTTCACAAAATAGTTTTCAGTTATTTGATCAAGATGCGTGGCAAGGAATTTGAACGGAATCATTGCCTTTTCAAACCCCTTAACCGCCTGACCAAATGCTTCAACAGAGGAATTGAAATGGGCCGCCTCCTCAATTTGCTCCTTAGTCTGCACCGCACCCAATTTGATCGATTGCTGTATCGCCGCCTGTAGGTTCGCCAGCGTGCCAATCTGAAGCAAGCTCGCTTGTAAATCGGCGCCAACACCCATGCGCCCCATGGCATTCGTGCTGGCCAGCCGCCCCTGCGCACTCGTTCCATTCGCTTCGATCATCCGCATGATGCCAGCGATAACCTCTTGTGGTGTCGCCTTCGTGGGATCGATGCCGAGTATCTGAGAATACTGCGCCAGCCCGGGCGCACCACCACGCAACCTGAATTCCGTAACGGTATTGGCAAACGAAATGAGTTGCTGATTAGCCCCCGCGATGTTGCCGCCAGTGCGCCCGATCGCCGCTCCGAACGCCTGCATCCATTGCGTGTCCACGCCGGATAGCAGCGATGCGCGCTTGATCTCGTTCAGGCCGGTGGCAACATCCTTGAAGCCGGCGATCAACCCTGCGCCGCCCGTGAGCACGCCGAGGAGCGCCAGAGCCTCAACCTTCGCGGCCGTGAAGAACTCCGATGCGCGGCCACCCTCCGCCTGCATCGTCTTGGCCGTGCGGGTCGCGGCGGCTTCGGTGGACTTCAGCGCGTCCTGGGTTTCCTGCTGGCCTTTTTTGAAGGCCGAGGCATCGATGCCCAATGTAACGATTAGCGCGTCTATGACTGTCGCCACTTCAATTCTCCCGTTTCATCATAAAACTCGTCACAACGGTATCGCCGCCGGAGAATGCCGCGCATCGCTCATACGCTTAACTCCATTGTTTCGGTGTGGTTTTGTGTCGCCCGCGCGGACATTCCAGCATCGCGGAAAGTGCGCACGACGAGGAGGAGCCAGGGCGTTCCCTGGTGATCGATTTCCGTCACCACACCCACCCACTTCCCATCGTCGGCGGCCGGAACGCTGAAATCCCCACCGGCCATGAAGACATGTTCAGGCGTCGTCGCCAGTGCGCATAAATCGGCCTTTATCGCGGCGGCGGAATTTGTCCATCCGCGTTGATAGCGTCGGGCCAGGCCATGAAGCGGAACCGACGCGATCGGCGCCATATCAAAATGGAACCGATCCAACGTCACGGTCAGGTCGGTTCGCGTGATCACGACGGCGGTTTCCTTGTCGCCATCGGCCCAATGGTCGAAGTTGAATTTCGACGGCGCGAGGCGCGTCTCGGTAATCGTCAACCGGCGCGGTGTCGCGTTCGTCGCGAGACTGAGCCGGCCGGCCTCGGGAACCTGTGCCGCCCATGACGAGGCGATACGCGCGAAGGCGCCAGATGTTGGCGTCTGCCGGGCGTGGAACCGTCCCCGCAGCGGCGCGACGATGCGGTCCATCAAGGCGACGGCGCGGGGGTGTTCGCTCATGGCGGCGCTGCGGAACGCTCGCGCGAGGCCAATGTATTCCGCCGGGACCAGGCTCATCGTATCTGCATCCCGTTCCCAACGCGCCCCGATGGCGTAGCGCCAAAGCGGGCCATGGCCTCGCCGGAAATGCGCATCGGTTGGGGGCCGGTGCCGACGAGTATCAGAACCCCCGCCGCCGAATTCGCCACGTCATCATGTGCCATCGGAGCGTGATCTATGCTGTCCCGCCCGCCGCGTGCCGTGCGCCGCTCCAGGCCGCAAAGTTGAGCGATCAGGCGCGGGTGATCGAGCAATGAGCACCGATGCGCGTTCAGCAGCGGGAGCAGTTCCCGATACAGATCACTTTTCGGCTTCGCGCTCGGGACAACCGTGATCCCGCGCTTCCGGAACGACTCGCCAACCCAGTCGCCGCCCCACCGATCCGATTCCGCTTTGCTGACGCCATAGGATTTGAGCAGCGCGGCGAATTCCGCGACACAATCATCGGGGGAGAATGGAGGGCGGCGTTCCCGGATCGCGTCCAGGGTCGGGATGCTGTCTTCCAGGTGCGCCACCGCGCACGTCATGGAGTCGGAACCGCTACCGCCCGCCGCGTCAATGAAACCCGCGTATCGGCGCCCGGTGGCGCGGGCCGCCGCGCGTTCGTGACAGCCGGCTTCAACGCAGGCCTCAACGATTGCGCGGCCTATGAAATCGGCGATATCGGTTCGGAAATCGGCCCCATATTCTGACGCTGCGGATTCGGGATCGTCCTCGTAGGCCTCTGCGATAATAGCCGGATCAATGCCGGGATTCATTTCGGCGGTTGACGCCTTCCAGACCAGCACCCGCGCGTCGTCCTTTCCGTAGTGCCGCTGATAGGTTGTCCACAAGAGACCGGTCCGCCGATAGGGGCTTGAAGCGTTCAACAGGATCGCGCCGGGGATCGATGACAAGCCGGGACGCAGCGCGCGGAAAATTTCAACGTCCGGGTTCGCCGAGGTCTCATCACGCCAGAACGCGGTTTCGTCCGCCAGGACCGCTGCGAAAGTGTAACCGCGCGTCACCCGAAACGATGCCGTGTGTATTTCGATCACGACACGGTTGTTGAGCGTGATGACCTCCGTGCTGTCATCCTCGATCAGGGGCTCCAGAAGCTTCACCTCGCGCAACAGACCGATCGTAAACCGGAAGATTGAACGGGCCTGTCTGCGGTCACTCGCGATCACCGCGACGGTGGCGACTTCGCCGGGCGCGAGGTATCGTTCATAGTCCCGGAACGTCGCGAGATACACGGCCACGAGCGACAGGATGCGCGATTTGCCGCCACGCCTGCCAACGATCAGTTCCGCTTCCTTAAACGGGGCATCTGGCGGAGCCGTGCGGCCGGTGCGGAGTCGATACAACGCCAACTGGTCATCAGTCATGGGCAGGGCGAACAGCGCTGCCAGCCATACCTTCCAGGCCCCCCATGAGGTGCCACGGAAGAACGGGGCAAACAGGTTCGGATCGTCCAACGCGGCGAGGATATTGACGCTCACGCTGCCTGACTTTTTTCAGCGAGATAATTAGTCAAGGTCGGCGCGCGGGGGGGCGGCCCTTGTGTGCCAAGCTGGCGCATCAGCCGTGACAGCGAATTGGACCACGCGAGATAAACTCGGGAATCGTGCTCCACCATCCCGCCGGCTTCCATGAATTTGCGGTCCATGCCTGCCAGTCTGAGGCGAATTTGCGCGGCTTGCTCGATCAAAGCCTTTCCTGATTATGTACCATCCTCAGCTACCGCCATCGCCGAAACCGTCGGTGAGCCGGCGAATCCGGCCCGGCCCGGCGCTGTTTGAGGTGACCGCCACCGGCGTGTGTGGTCTGGAGGACGTTCGAGGGTAAGCCGATAGCAAGAGGCGGAAGCCTCAACATGCTGATTTCACCCGGTTTATTGGCCGTGGGATGTGGCTGAGGAAAGTGGGTAATCAGGAAGCCTTTTGTGTAGCGCTTGGGTTTCCGCCGACATGAGCGATCAGTTCCGCCCGAGCCAGAGCAAGCAAGCGGCCCTCGCGGGTCCGCCGGTCTATGCGCGCGAGCGTGCCGGGGCGCGGTGCGGTTTTCATTCCGAGACCGATAACCGGCGTGATCGTTGCCATGTCAGGCGTGATACACAACGTTGAACGTGAAGATGTACGGCGCCGTCGCGGTCAACAGGCCCGACGTGTACTGATCTGCCGCGAGCGTGACCGATGATAAGCCATTGATTGTCACACCCGGACCCCCGTTCAACGTCACCTGAGCGGCGGTAAACTGGCTGATCGTGCACGAGAAAATTCCGAGTCGAGCCGGAACTGTGACCGTGATAGGCGAGGCGTTATTGTATTGAACGCCGCTCAAGTTGTCGCTGGACAGGATCGTGTCGGTCGTACCAGCGGCCTGGCGGAATAGCGGCGCGGATGCTTGAAGGATCAGAACGCCGCCTGGCAAACTGCTCGACTCAAGTTTGATGGTCTGGCCTGGGGTAAGATTGACAGCGTGAAGTGTGGTTGCGGACATGTGGTCTCCGAATTTCTTACGCGGCCTCGCGCGGCACCAGCGCGGCGGGATCAGCCTTCAGCGCGGCCAGGACGGCCTCCCACGTGGCGGCGGTTGGCGAGGCGTCGGGCTGCTGAACGAAAGGCCAATGCAGCGCCATGTTATGAAAACGAACCGATTGTGTCAGCAAACCAGGCACGGCATCGGGACCGCGATCGGTGATGCAACCGGCCCGCATCAGCGCGTTGATCGCCAGCATCTTGTCGACGACTTGTCGATTGAGTGCGTCCACTTCGGCGATGACGGCCAGCACGGTGCCCATCATCTCGGCGCGGACAACGGCGCCGATCGCGTCGGCGATATCACGCTCGCGGTTGGGTTCCGCGCGTTCCAGTTCCGCGATCTCCGCGTGCACCGAGTCGCGGGCGAATTCGGCGGCGGCCAGGGTTTCCTCGGCGGTCGAAAGCGCGGCGCGTGCGGCGGCCGAGGTCGGGACGGGTTGGGGTTCGCCAGCAATCAGCGCGGTGGCCGCCGCCTTGGCATCAACGGCGGGGGCGGCCTTGATCGCTTCCTCGGCGAGGGTGACGGCTTCGCGCACCCCCGCCACCCCGCTTCGTTGCCGCGATCGGCCACACCGCGCAAACCGGCGAGCCGTGCCTGGGCGGCGTCGCGCGCCTCGATACGCCTGGCCAAAGTCTCCCGTTCGGGTGACAGCGCCGGGACGGATGGCGCCGAGTGTTTCAACATCGTGACGTTCGCCATGGTCAGATCACTCGAATTCTGGCCGCTTCCGGGTGGCGTTCGTTGAAGCCCTTCAACGCGGCGTCCATCGCATGGCCTGGCCGGCGGCCATCACGCGCGTTGCGGCGGTCGAATGCTTCGCGCTCGCGGCCATGCCGGGCGGCCATTTCATCCGGGCTTTCTTCCTCGGCGTCCCTGGCGGTGCGGCGCCGGTCCTGAGTATCGGGCTCACGGCCGGGGAGGCGCCGGCCAGAGGTGTCAAAATCATCTGGGTTCGGAGCGTCGGGATCGGCGAGGCGCCGGACGAGGCTTTCGGCTTCGCGAAGATCGGAACCGGACAGAACGCGCTTCAGAAGGTCGAGCAATTCAGCCTCGGGGCTGTCCGGTTCGTCAATGCCATGGCCAGCGGCGCCTTCGCGCGCATCGTAGGCCATCACAGGGTGGGGGCTGTGGCGGCGCCAGGCGGCCCATTGGTCGCCGGTTACATCCAGTAGGGTGCCGTCATGGGGGGCGCCCGGTCGCGGGCTCGGCATTGGTACGAACAGTCTATCGACCATGAGGGAGGTGCTTTCAGGGGTGAGAGTGGCGGGGATCGGCGGGGTAAGCGGGACAGATTGCCGCGACAGTGGCGCGGTGTCCTGACGGTATCTCGGGGACGGTGACGGTATGGTGGTTCATAGGCTTACGGCGCCGATTTGTTGTCCTGATGTTGTCCCCTATAGGACACGCGGCGATTTTTCAAGGAAATTATGCTGTATCTCAATGGATTATCCGATACGGGCAAGCGGTATTAGACCGATTGCTCCCATGGAAAGCACCACCTCGGCTTCGGAAGCATCGGATCGGCGGGCGGCGACTGGGTTGGCGCGGGTTTTCAGGCTCTTGGCGCATCTCGATTTGCGGGTTTGCGGGTTTGGCGGATTTCTCTGAGCCCTTCACACACACGCGCGGAGCATATTTGCGGATAGCACATTCCTCCAAAACACTCATTGGCCGGTGTGGCGGGGGCTGAAACAAACCCGCCAAAGCCGCAAAGCCGCAATTTCACTCTCATGGCTTCGACTCCACCCAGAACTTCGCGGCGTTCGAATGCGAGTCCGTCGTTACCTTCAGGCACAGGGTTTGCTCGCCCGCTTTGACGGGTTCGCCATGGTGCCGCTTGAGCCGTTTGCCTGCGGCCTTTGGCGTGACGGTCTGGCCGGCGGGCAGGTTTGGGAACAGGAACTCGCGGACCGTGACGTTCCGCTGGCGCTGTTCCTCCAATGTATATTCGCTCTGATCGTTCACCATGCGCGCCACATCGGCCGCCAGGAACGGGCCGGCTTTCTTTGGTGCTTTCTCCTGCGGCCATTCAGTGGCGGCGAGGGCGGCGAGTGCATCGGCGAGGCTGGCCGTTTCTTCGTCGTCTTCCTCCTGCGACAGGAACAGATCGCGGAAATTGATCTTATGGGGCTGGCATGGAGCATCGGCGTCATCAACAAGCGCTTTCTTGTATTCGGCATGCAATGTCGCGGCGGCATTTTCGACGGCCGATCCGACAAGTCGCCACCATGCCTTGAAGCGTGTTTGGGGCGCGACGTTCGATCCTGGCGCCAGCACTGGATTGCCGAGCAAGATCGTATACAGCGCGTGCAGTATCTTCCCCCGGTTCGCTTCGGTCCAGCCGATCGGGTCCTGGTGCCTGAACTCGCGGTTTTCCGGATCGGCGCGATCTATTTCGAGTCTGACCTGTAGACTACGCGAAGCGAGGTCACCACGCGGTCCGATATTATTTCCGGTGAAAAAATGGATGGCGGAGGCGGCGACGGCGACCATTTCACTGACGCCAAGCCTTCGGTCGGAATAGAATGCCGACGTGCATGACTTCTCGATATGCGGGCAACTGATCTGTGTTCCCCTCACGATATTGTCCCAGACGATGGCGGGCAGCGCTTCCATCAGATAGGCGAGCAACGCCTTGCGTCGCTCCTCCTCGTTCGAGGACCAGGCGGCGGCGGAGGGCCGTACCCCGGTCACCGCCATCAGCAGCATGATAAGGGTCGTGGTCTTGCCGCCTCCGCGCCTGCCAGCCGTGACGAAGAACGCGGGACGTTCTGGCAGCAGCGCGCGCTGTATCACGGTCAGTGCGGCGGCGATCAGGATGCACTTTCCAGCGAAATCGGTTGATACATCGCCAAGGAAATCATCCGTCAGGAACCGCATCGCCTTGACCACGGCGGCCGGTGTGCAGTCCTCGGGTTTCGGCATGAGATTTAGCAACTCGTCCGGCACCCGGAAGACGATGCCGCGATCACGATCAAGGCCGCGTTTCGTGAGTAAGGTTCCATCGGGAAGCACGATCGGAAGCGTCGCGATGGCGGCGACGGTTGGCAGTGCGTCATCGGTACGAGTGTGGAAGTGTTTGACGAACGGCGCGGCGAGGTGGACCGATCGGCTGTCCTCGTCGATGTAATCAATGTGCCGCTCCATTAGTTCGGCGAGTTGTGGTTCAGCCAAGCGCGTCAATAGTGGTTGCTCCGGTGGCGGGAGCCTCGTTTCGTTGGCCTCATCCTCATTCGATCCCGCTTGCGTCAGTGCGTGCATGTTCGGAACGCGCCGGACCCGCACCTGTGCGATCACACCGTCGATATCGCGCATCGGCGGTTCCGGCGCGGCGGAAGCGCCCAGGACATCGTTCAACACGGACATCGCGGGCAGCCATGGCGCGTCCGGTGCGGGAGCCGTGATCTGCGGTCGCGGGTCAAGCCGCTCGGCCGCGCGTTTCGTGCGCGCTTCCTGTGCCCGCTGGCCCGCCTGTTCCCGCCTCGCCTCCTTCAACAGATTGTCGAGTATCCGCTTGCCCGTGCCAGATCGTTCGGCGATCGTGTTCCGTAACGTCTCCGCTTCGTCCTGACTTAGCGTTGCGGCGAGCACCATCTTTATATAGTGGCTGACAACCTGATTATCCGGCGCCTTCGCGATGGCCGCCGCGATGGCGCGAGCATCGAATCGCAACTCATAGATGGTTCGACCGTGGGCAAAGCTATGAACCCATGGCGAGCCGTCCGCCCGCCGCATGATCTTCGCCTTGCAGACGCCATACTCCACGCCTTCCAACGGGTCCGCCAACGTCTCGCCCTCGAAACGGGCGGGATCGGCCAGCACGTCGGCGACCGTGATACCGGTCAGTTTCGCATCGTCAAAAGGCAAAACCACGTCCGGCAACAGAATGCCACCGCACTGGCGGGCGATGATTCGCGCGGCGTCCTCGGCCGGCATGCCGGTGCGCTCGGCCAGCCGCTTTGATTGGCGCGCGATGAAGGCGTCGCGTTCCCTGGCGACGTCGGGCGCGAGCCGGTGCGCTTCCCTGGCGCGTAGTTCGCGGAGTTTGGACTGTTCAACGATCGTGAGAGGCAGGCAGGCCGCGACCGTGTCCAACGCCGCGCCGTCCGTGACGACAGGCGCACGGCTCGCCTGATCTTGCACAAGCGGCGATTCCAGGTTCGGCGGCCCTTCAAACACCAATCGTTCCGGCGCATAGACCATGCGATCAACGATTGAGCGCTCCAATAACTGGCCACCCGCTCCGACCATCAGCCAACCATAACCGTTAAGCCAGCACCTATCGTGCAAGGTCCGCAGGAACCGTTCCACGTCGGTTCCGTCCGTCACCAGGACGAACACATGCAAACCGTTCGATCCGGGGAGGGCTTGGCCCGTGTCGGTTCGGGACAGACCGCTGCTTGTCGATCTCCGCCTCACGTTGCCAGCCGACTCCAGTTCCGGCAACACGGAAACCAACGCCGACCAGAATCCGCCGATGGCGTCGATCTTGTGTTTGACGCTGGCCGGCATGCCTTTGGTATCGACATCGATCAGTGCAAGTGCGGGTCGATCGGGCTGGTAACTGATATGCTGGCCGGTGCGGGCGATCACGTCGGGACGCACTGACCCATTCAACGATGACCGTACACGCTTCCTGGCTTCCAGATGATCCTTTGTCACGATCTTGACCAGATCGGGAAGATCGTCACGCAGTCGGCCGAGAGCGATGGCCTCGTTTGGATCAAGGCTGGCGATACAGGCCGCAAACGCTTCGAGATTATCGAACGTCGCGCGGCATGCCTGCCCCTCTGACATTATGCACGCAGACCCATCGCTATGCAGCGATCCGTCCGCCGCGAGCGTGATTCGTTTTGTTAGAGGGCCGTCCGCTTTCGCGAGTCCGGTGATCTCAATTTGATGGCGGATGGCATTCATGTTGCCGCCCTCCCAAGCACGCGATCAGCGATTTGTTTCAAAACGTATCTTTGCTTCACGCTAAGGCGCCGAAATCCAGGTAAATCCTGAAGGAAACCGACTTCCCATTTTCGCAACGATCCAGGTTGCGAGAGAAGCTGGGCACAGGTCTGGCGCCACGTTCCCAACTCAGGCAGCTTCTTTTCGATCGGCGGCGGAGTAACCACTTGGCGCCACGTCACACCGGCCTGTGTGACCAGCCTGTGCGCGGCCACGGCGGCGTTGTCGCGTTCGCCCGCATGGTCGGAGCCGAGCAATCCGAGCAGCTTGGCGAGCCGCGTCCGGGCCTCGGCGGGAAGCGCGCTCAATGAAATCCCTCCTTCCGAACGGCGAGCGGATGCACGCCATCGTGAGGCTGAATAATCAACGTGCGCGGCGCGTGATGCGCGGCTTTGACCAGATCAATCCAGGCCGGAAGCGTCGCGGTGCCACACTCGACGATCAGCGTACGGTGGAAGAGTTCCGCCGCCATGATCGCCGCTTCGTAATGGAATAATTCGGCGCCAGCGCCGTGCAGCATGACCGACCGTGCCCAGGCCACCGCACGACGAGCCTGCGCCCAACCGACAGGGCCACGGTCGAAGCCGTCATCGTCGCCGATCAATGCGACGGCGGGGCGATGTTTCGTCAACCGCGTCCATGCCTTGAACTTGCTGGACGATTCCTTGGGGAGAAGCGGCAACAGGGCGATG
>CALFNB010000265.1 GCA_937902425.1 uncultured Acetobacteraceae bacterium
CCGCCCAGTAGACGTCGCCGGTATCGCAGCCGTAGATCATCTGCATCGAGTTCCACAACGCGACCGCATGCCCGCCATTGTCGCGCACGACCCCTTTGGGCCGGCCGGTGGTTCCGGATGTGTAAAGAATATACAACGGGTCGGTCGCCAGCACCGGCACGCAATCCCGTGGCGCCGCGGCGGCCTCGGCCGCCAGCAGATCGTGGTCGCGGCCCGGCGTCATCGGCGCGATGGCCTGTTCGCGTTGCAGAATGAGGCACGCGTCCGGTTTGTGCGACGACAGTTCGATCGCCAGATCCAGCAGCGGCTTATACTTCACCACCCGGCCTGGCTCCAGTCCGCACGACGCCGAAACGATCACCTTCGGTTTCGCATCGGAAATGCGCGTCGCCAGCTCCGCCGCCGCGAAGCCGCCGAACACGACCGAGTGGATCGCCCCAAGCCGCGCGCAGGCGAGCATCGCGATCGCCGCCTCCGGCACCATCGGCATGTAGATGACCACCCGGTCGCCCTGACCGACCCCAAGATCTGCCAGAGCGCCGGCCAGTTTGGCGGTGCGGTCGCGCAGTTCCGCGTACGTGTGCGTGACGATCTTGCCGGTCATCGCGCTGTCCCAGATCAGCGCCGGCTGCGCGCCGCGGCCCGCCTCCACATGCCGGTCCAGGCAGTTGTAGCAGGTGTTGAGCATCCCGCCCGCGAACCATTGGCCATAAGCGCCGAGTGAGGGGTCGAACACCCGATCCCAGCGTTTCGTCCACGTGATGCCCTCCGCGGCGCTCGCCCACCATGCCTGGGGGTCACGTTTCCAGTCGGTGTAGGCCTCATCATAGGACACGGCGGTATTCATCGCGGTGTTTCCTCTGTTGACTTGTCGTTCCGTATGTCCGACCCGCTGAGCCAACGGTCAAGCGGCGAAAAAGGGGTACGGCGAATGAACTTGGACGGACAGGCGGCGGTCGTGACCGGTGGCGGTTCTGGATTGGGCGCGGCCACGGCGTCGCTATTGGCGGCCCAGGGCTGCAAGGTCGCATTGCTCGATATCAATGACACGGCGGCGAAAGCGCATGCGGCGACGTTTGGCGGGGTCGGGATCCGCTGCGATGTGTCCGACGCCGCCTCCGCCGAGGCGGCGATGGCGGCGGCTCGCGCGGCGCATGGGCCGGCTCGGGTGCTGGTCAATTGTGCCGGGATCGGGGTGGCCGGCCGCGTCATCGGGCGGGACGGACCCATGAAGCTGGAGGCGTTCGACCGCGTCATTCGGATCAATCTGATTGGCACGTTCAACATGATCCGCCTCGCGGCCGCCGAGATGAGCGCGCTGGACGCGCTTGACGACGCGTCCGGGGATGAGGAGCGCGGCGTCATCATCAACACTGCTTCGATCGCCGCGTTCGACGGGCAGGTTGGGCAGGCGGCGTACGCGGCGTCGAAAGGCGGCGTGGTTGGAATGACGCTGCCGATCGCGCGTGAACTCGCCCGCGCCGGAGTGCGGGTGATGACCATCGCGCCGGGGGTCTTCCTCACGCCGATGGTCGATGGCCTGCCGGCCGACGTGCGCAAAAGCCTGGGCGATGGTGTGCCATTCCCGCGGCGGCTGGGGATGCCGGAGGAGTACGCCGCTTTGGCGCTACACATCATCGGCAACCGGTTTCTGAATGGCGAGGTCATTCGGTTGGATGGGGCGCTACGCATGGCGCCCCGATGAGGCACCCCAACGTGAGGCGTCCCCCGATGAGGCGCCCCCCAACGAGGCACTCAGGTGAGGCGCTCAGATGACGCGGGCGACCAATCGGGCGGATCTGACGTGGTTTGTCTCATTCCGTAACAACACGCTTTCATATGACACCAAACCGAACCGCGGTTTCGTAACAATAGAACCATGGATTGTCGTGCATAACGCTGGTATCTGCGTGCTGGGCCAAGGGCAAGGTAATGAGGTGGAATTCGACCGCGTGCGGCGAAGCAGAACCAATACGGGACACAGCGATGCGGCCATTCGGTAAGCCGATCTCGGGGTTGTTCGACGACCAGGGGTCCTCGTCGCCGCCGGGGGACGACAATGGGTGGCCTGGCCTGAACGTCGATGCCGGCACGGCGGCGGAGTTACTCGCCAACAGCACGGTCGGATCCTTGTCACTGGCCGAACCGGAAGCTCGGCGTGGAACGCCGCGGGCCGGCACCACTACGCCGATAGCGACGACCCCGGTCTCCCTGCCGACCGAGCCGGCTTCGCCCACGGCGTTCACGATCACAGTAAACTGGGACGCGAGCGTCGCTTTGGCGCCGAGCGGCTTCACCAGCGATATCCTCGCCGCGGTGAACTTCCTCGAAACCCAGTTCACCAATCCCGCGACGATCACCATCGACGTCGGTTACGAGGAAGTCGCCGGCAATGCGTTGGGCCGCGGCGATCTGGGCGAGAGCCTGTCGAACATGGCCAGCGTCAGCTACGCTGACCTCGCCCGCGCCGTGGCCGCCAGTGCGACGACCGCGACGGACGCGAGCGTCGTTGCCTCGTTACCCGCCACCAATCCGATCGGTGGCAGCAACGACTGGGTCACCACGGCTCAGGCGAAAGCGCTTGGCATCCCGGCCTCGGCCCTGGGCGGCACCAACGGGAGCACCGTGGATGGCAGCATCGGGTTCGGTCCGGCCTCGGAGTTCACTTATGGCGCCACCAACGCCGGTGGCACCGTGGCGGCCGGCACCTACGACTTCTTCGCCACGGCGCTGCATGAACTGACCGAGGTCATGGGCCGCCAGATGCTGACCGGCGCGGCCGAAAACGGGTCACTGAACAGTTACACCCTGCTGGACCTGCTGCACTACTCCGCACCCGGTGCGCGCGATTTATCCCAGTTCACGCCTGGATATTTCTCGGCGAACGGCGGGACCACCAATCTGGGCGCGTTCAACACCAACGCCCCAGGCGATGCCGGCGACTGGGCTTCATCGGTGCCCAATGATCCATTCGATGCATTCGCGACGTCGGGAGTCCTCGAGGCCGCTTCGGCCAATGACCTGACCGAGATGAACGCGCTTGGCTGGAAGCCGGCGGGATCGGGGGGATCGACCACGCCGGTCACTCCGCCCCAGACGCCGCCGGCCTTCCCGTCCATTGCACTGCCCACGACCCCAACGTTCACATCGCCGTTCTTCCCGCTGTTTTCTCCCTTCTCACCGTTCGTACCGTTTACCGCGACCACGCCGACCCAGCCGGCCACGCGGCTGGCGTCCTCGCCACCGACGGGCCTCACGTTCGCGGCCGAAACAAAATATCTGGCCTATGTTCAGGGGGGTGCCGGATTATCGGCCGGCAGCCCGCTGGCCGCGGTCGCGGCGGCCGGTGGCACCGCCGGGGACACTCTCACCTACACGCTCAACGGCGCCGACGCCGCGTCCTTCGACCTTGTTCCGACGACCGGCGGCGCGGCCTTGCTGGCCGGTCCAGCAGGAGCGACCGGTGCGAGCGGCGGTACACTCCACGCGCTGACCGTGACGGTGACGGATGCGACCGCGTCGGGAAATCCGACGGTCACCGTTCCGGTCAACGTCGTCGTTGGCGCCAATGGGAGCGACGTCATCAGGCTGCCGTCGCTGTCCGGGATCGTGGCCTCGGCACCGACCTTTATCTACGGGTCGGGCGGAAACGACACGATCAAAGGGACCGGGATGACCGGTAAGCTGTTTTTCGATGGCGGCGCCGGCGCCGATACGCTGACCGGAGGCAGCGGCGTCAACGACTACGAGTACGGCGCCGTCGCCGACTCCACCAGCACGGCCATGGACATCATCACCAACTTCAACGTGGCGATGGACCTGATCGACCTGACCGGGATCGGCACGAAGTTGAGCTATGCCGGCGCGATCGCCAGCACCGGCACGGCGCTCGCCGCCGCCTCGATCGGGTTCCAGACCAGCGGTGGCAACACCTTCGTGTATGTCAACTCCAGCACTTCGAGCGAGAAACTGACCGCGACCAACATGAAGATCGAGCTTCTGGGCACCGTCGCGTTGACCACAAACAACTTCGTGCATCTCTGAGGTGCGCGTTACCTGCCGATGATGCGGCGCGCGATGGCCATGCGATGTACCTCGGAGGGGCCTTCATAGACGCGCATGGTGCGCACTTTCTGCGCCATCAGTTGCAGCGGCAGTTCCTTGGCGACGCCCATGGCGCCGAAGGATTGCATGGCGTGATCGATGATCTCGGTCGCCATTTCGGTGCCATACAGCTTCACCATGGAGGCCTCCATCCGCACATCCTTGCCCGCGTCGGCTTTGGCGGCGGCGTCGTAAACCATCAGCCGGCAGGCATGGATTTTCATCGCGGCGTCGGCGATCCACCACTGGATCGCCTGGCGGTCGGCCAGCCGTTGCCCGAACGTAACGCGCTGTTTGGTGTGCTCCACCATCATGTCCAGCGCGCGGCGCGACATGCCGACCGACCACGCCCCCATCTGCAGCCGCCGCACCGTCAGACGGAGCTGCATCGGTGCGTAGCCCTTGCCCTCGACACCCAGTAGTTGGGAGGCGGGGATGCGGCAGTCCTCGAACACGAGTTCGTAGGTGCGCTGGCCGCCGAGCATGGGGATTTCCCGCTCGATGATGAAGCCTTTGGTGCCGCGCTCGACGATGAAGGCGGTGACGCCCTCGGCGCGCTTGCCCTCGCCGGTGCGGGCCATGACGATGACGAAATCGGCTTGCGGCACGCGGCTGACCCAGATTTTGCGGCCGTTGATGACCCAGTCGCCGCCATCCTTCACCGCGCGCGTGGTCATGCCGGCGGGATCGCCGCCCGCGCCTGGCTCGGAGATGGCGATGGCCGAATGTGCCTCGCCGCGGGCGTAGGGTTCGAGGTACTTCTTCCGTTGCTCGTCGTTGACGGCCGCGATCAGCATGTGCAGGTTGGGACTGTCGGGCGGGAAGGTGAACGGGGCGCAGGTGCGGCCTTGCTCTTCATACACTCCGACCAGCGCGGAGTAAGGCAGGTTGGCGCCGCCGTACTCCTCCGGCACGTCGAGGCCCCAGAGACCGAGTTCCTTGCAGGTGGCGAGGACCTTTGCTTCCTCGTCGCGCGTCAGGCCGGAGGGTTGGCCGGCCATTTCGCGGGCGAGGGTGGCTTTTTCCAGCGGGATCAGGTCGCGGTCGACGAACTTCGCCACCAGCTCCTGGAGCATTCGGTGTTCTTCGGGGAGCTCGAACATGCGGGCCGTCCTTTGGGCGGAAATGTTGGGGCGGTTTTGGCCCGAGGGGTGGGTGAGGGCAAGAGTGGCGGCGGTCGCGTCAACAGAAGCGTTTCCGGTCATCGCGAAACTGATTGGTTCGAGCCCGATTTGGTCGATAGTGGTCGATAGTGTCGATAGTTGCGAAAATCCGGATCCGGCCGCATACTTCGTCAACGCACTCCGAAACGATCCGAGATGATCGCCCGGCCCGCGGAGCTACTTTCCCGCGACCCTATCGGCTATCGGGCGCCATCTCCAGCCATGGGATTAGCCGCCGTGTCAGTTCCCCCCGTCGGCCTGCGAAACCCAGCCCGGGGTTTCCAGAGGTACCTGCGGACTCACCCAGAGTTTCGCGATCAAATTCACGCCCCGAAAGATGAAACCGTCGCTTATGTCGGTTCCTATCTCAGCCAGCCGGCCTGGCACCACTTGCTGCATCTTCAGCTCAGCGATCCCAAAACGAATAACTTCTACATGCTGTCGGACATCCTCAGGCGCATCGCGGTTCCGAACGATATGTTCGCGGAGGTCGGCTTGGTGACCGGGCCAGCCATCGAAACCATGCTGGACTACGTCAACTTCATAACCGGCGACGGCGGCCGGACGCCTCAGGTGGAGGTGCCGTGGGACCCAGACGGATTTGTCATCTGGCGCACGCTCTCCGGAATTTCCATGTCGAATGCGACCGGTCGCGTTCGGCTGCTGGCGGCGGACGTGCCAAACAGGGACGCCAAGATCTTCTTCAGGACCGAGGTGTTCGTTCTGTCACGTAATCCCGGTATCGATGAATTCAGCAAGGCGGCTCTGGACACGCTGCGAGGCCAGATCAGGTCCGGCGCCGTTGTCGGGCAGATTGAGTTGATCTGAACCAGCGGCCGCCCGCCGCTTACCGCTGCAACCGCGCACAATAAAACGTGCTCCGCCCCGACTGCACGATCCGCCGCACTCCGGTGGGACACACTGTCTCCCCCGGACATGCCTCGCATGGCTCGCCCTCTTGTCCATAAACCTTCCACGCGTGCTGGAAATAGCCGAGTTCCCCGTCCGGCCGCACATAGTCCCGCAACGACGATCCGCCGGCCTTGATCGCCTCGGTCAATGTCGCCTTGATCGCCGGCACCAACCGAGCCGCCCGCGCCCCCGGCACGGTATACGCCAGCCGTAGCGGCGAAATCCGCGCCCGGAACAATGCCTCACAGGCATAAATATTGCCCAGTCCGGCGACGATGCGTTGATCCAACAATGCAGCCTTGATCGGGGTGCGCTTACCTTGCAACGCCTCACTCAACATCGCGACCGAGAACGTGTCGTCCAACGGCTCCGGCCCCATTCCGGCCAGCAACCGGTGCGCATCCTCTTGCGCCGTCGGAACCAGATCCACCGAGCCGAAGCGCCGCGGATCGACGAACCCCACGCGCCAGCCGTCATCCATCTCCAGCACCAGGTGCTCGTGTGCGGTTTCGGCGTTGGGCGTCCCAGGGGTCAACACGATCCGCCCCGACATCCCCAGATGGATCAAAACCGAGTCGCCCCCGCTGATCCGCATCAGGATGTATTTCGCCCGCCGCCGGAACCCGAGCACCGTCGCGCCGGTCAGCCGTTCCACCAACCCCTTCGGAAACGGCCAGCGCAGATCAGGACGATTGATGAAGGCACGCACGATCCGCCGTCCCTCCAGGCGCCTCTGGAGGCCACGCATCACTGTCTCGACCTCGGGGAGTTCCGGCATCAGGGTTCCACACGCTATAAACACCCCATCATGAGCGATAATCCCGAGCAGGTCGATTTCGGCTACCGTCAGGTTGGACGCCGCGAGAAAGCGGGCATGGTCCGCGCCGTCTTCGATAGCGTGGCGCCGCGCTACGACCTGATGAACGATCTAATGTCGCTTGGCGTGCACCGGGCGTGGAAACACGTGTTCGTGACCGCGCTCGACCCGAGGCCGCGTCACACCTTGCTCGACCTCGCCGGCGGCACCGGCGACATCAGTTTCGGGTGGCTGCGCCGAGGCGGCGGGCCGGCGATCCTGTCCGACATCAACCCGTCGATGCTGCGAGTTGGCCTGGACCGGGCCATCGACCGCGGCCTGATCGGCGGACTGCTGCCGTTGGTGACCGATGCGGAACAACTCCCGTTGCCGGATCGTTGCGTGGACCGCGTGTCGATCGCCTTCGGCCTGCGCAATTGCACCGACAAAGCCCAGGTGCTGCGGGAGGCGCGGAGGGTGCTGAAACCGGGAGGACGGTTTCTGTGTCTGGAGTTTTCCCGATTGCAGGTCGCGGCTCTGCGTCCCCTTTATGACGCGTGGTCATTCAAGGTCCTGCCTCGACTGGGCCGGTTCGCCGCGAAAGACTCCGAGAGTTATGTTTACCTGGCCGAGAGCATCCGCACATTCCCCGACCAGGTGCGCCTGGCATCGATGATGACGGAGGCTGGGTTTTCTCGCGTCACGGTGCGCGATCTGTCAGGCGGCATCGCGGCGATTCACGCGGGGTGGCGGTTATGAGCGGGTTGTCCGGCAAACGCGTGCTGCTGATCATCTCCGGCGGCATCGCCGCGTTCAAGGCGGCGGAACTGATCCGTCTGCTGCGCCGCGCCGGCTGTGGCGTGACCTGCGTGCTGACCGATAACGGCGGCCAGTTCGTTACGCCGCTGACCTTGCAGGCGCTCAGCGAGGCCAAGGTTTACACCGAATTGTTCTCGTTAACCGACGAGAACGAAATGGGACACATTCAACTGTCCCGCGCGGCCGATTTGCTGGTGGTTGCCCCAGCGACGGCGAACATTCTGGCGAAGATGGCGTGCGGTTTGGCGGATGACCTGGCATCCACCGTGTTGCTGGCGACCGACAAGCCGGTGCTCGTGGCGCCGGCGATGAACGTCCGGATGTGGCTGCACGCGGCGACGCGGGCGAACATGGCGACACTGAAGGGAAGGGGTGTTGCCGCCATCGGACCCAACGAAGGCGCGATGGCCTGCAACGAATATGGCCCCGGCCGCATGGCTGAGCCAGCGGAAATCCTGACCGCGATCGAAACGGCGCTTTTGCCTTCGAAGAAGCTGGCGGGTCGTCACGTGATCGTTACCAGCGGCCCGACGCATGAGCCGATCGATCCGGTGCGTTATCTCGCGAATCGCTCGTCCGGCCGGCAGGGGCATTCGATCGCGGCCGCTTTGGCGGAGCTTGGCGCGCGCGTCACGCTGGTGAGCGGTCCGGTTTCGATCCCGGATCCCGCCGGCGTAACGATGCGGCGGGTGGAGAGCGCCGCGCAAATGCTCGCCGCGTGTCAGGCCGCACTGCCCGCCGATGCAGCCGTGTTCGCCGCCGCGGTCGCCGATTGGCGGGTGGCGAATACGTCCGAGGGTAAGATCAAGAAGCAGCCTGGCACGGCGGCACCGTCGCTTGAGCTTGTCCCGAACCCAGACATTCTCGCCACGATCGCGGCTTCCGGGCCGGCGCGGCCTCGGCTGGTGGTCGGTTTCGCTGCCGAAACCGACGATCTGATGGCGAACGCTCAGGGGAAATTGCGGCGGAAGAACGCGGACTGGATCGTCGCCAATGATGTTTCAACGGAAACCGGTATCATGGGTGGCGTCGAGAATGAAATTCACCTGATCACCGCTGCCGGAGTCGAGGATTGGCCCAGAATGGAGAAGCAAGAAGTGGCGCGGCGCCTGGCGGCCCGGATCGCGGAGGCGTTGTCGTCGTGAACGTTCCCGTTCGCGTCCGCCGCCTGGCGCACAATCAGGATCTGCCGTTGCCGGTTTACGCGACCGAGGGCGCGGCGGGCATGGACCTGCTGGCCGCGATCGACGAACCGGTGCTCATTGCCTCTGGGCAACGAGTGCTGATCCCGACCGGGTTGGCGATCGCTTTGCCGGCTGGGTATGAGTTGCAGATCCGGCCTCGCTCGGGACTGGCGTTACGAAATGGGATCGTTCTGCCGAACAGTCCGGGAACGATCGATGAGGATTATCGCGGTGAAATTCAGGTGATCGTGCTGAACACCGGAAACGAACCGTTCCAGGTCGAGCGGGGTACGCGGATCGCTCAGGCGGTTTTGGCGCCGGTGGTGCGGGTGACGTGGGACGAGGTGGCGGATCTGGACGTCACCGCGCGGAACGCGGGCGGGTTTGGCAGCACGGGACGGTGACTTCGCCGCCGTCGTCCTCGGGTCGCGACCGAGGATGGTGCATGATCAGTTAAACGACATCCCGCCGCTCAGCGCCACCGTCTGTCCGGTCATATAACCATTGCCAACCAGCATCAGCACCACCTGTGCGACTTCCTCGCTGGTGCCAAACCGTCCCGCCGGAATCCGCGATAACGAGGCCGCCAGGCCCGCCTGCACCATATCCGTCGCGATCAGCGAAGGTGCCACGGAATTGACCGTGATCCCGTGCTTGACCAACCGCGCGGCGTAGCCTCGCGCCAGCCCCTCCATCCCGGCCTTCGACGCGTTGTAGTGCGGGCCGATGCCGCCGGCCCCACGCGCCGCCCCGGAGGAGATATTGACGATCCGGCCCCACCCACGCTCCCGCATATGTGGAATGGCGGCGCGAATGCACAGAAAGGCCGACTTCAGGTTGACGGCGATCGTATGGTCGAAATCCTCTTCCGTCAGCGCATCGATGTCATGAAAGATCGCGATCCCGGCGTTGTTGACCAGGATATCAATCAACCCCAAAGCGTGCTCGGCCGTCCGGAACATTTCCGACACCGCGTCGCCGCGTGACACATCCGCCGGCACCGCGATCGCGCGCCGGCCCAACGCGTGGATCGTTTCGACGACCTCGATCGCTTCCGTCGCCCGTTCCCGATAATTCACCGCCACATCGGCGCCCGCCTGTGCGAGCGCGATGGCCACCGCTCGCCCGATGCCGCGCGAGGCACCCGTAACAAGAGCGATCCGTCCGGTCAGGTCCGTCATGCGAAGCGCCTCGCCCTGTAGGGTGTCAGATCAACCGAAGCCGGCCGGCCGCCGATAATTTCCGCCACGATTTTGCCCGTGGTCGCGCCCGCGGTCAGGCCAACATGGCCATGCCCGAACGCATGCACGATGTCGTTACTGCCCGACGCCGGACCGAGGCAAGGAAGTCCATCCGGCGTGGATGGCCGATGTCCCATCCAATGTTTGATCCGTTCCGGTGGCAGATCGGCGGGCACGTCCGGATAAACTTTGCGGACAAACGCCAGCAGCACGTCCGCTCGTTGCCAGTTCGGTGCGGCTTCCAGACCCGCGAGTTCCACCTGGCCGCCAATCCGCAACCCCGCCGGCGTCATCGCGAACGCCATCTTCCCATCACTGGGCATTACCGGATAGCGCGGCGCCACCCCCGGATCGCTGATCACGACATGGTAACCGCGTTCGGTTTCCAGCGGCACCCGATCCCCCGCGGCGGCGGCGAGTTGTTTCGAATACGCACCCGCCGCGATCACCGCATTGTCCGCCGCGACCTCCCCACTATCGGTAAGCACAGCGCGAAGCCGGCGATCTTCAATTCGGAATCCGGTCGCGCGCGCCCGCCGCAATGTCGCTCCCGAGGCCACCGCGTGCGCGATCAGGGCCGCCACATAAGCGCCGGGATCGCGACACTGCCCGTTCTCCTCCACCAGCAGCGCGAACTTGTACGACCGGTTCAGCGCTGGCTCGCGCTGCCGGAGTTCGTCCTCGTCCAGTTCCAGCCACCGCGTGCCGTTGTCGCGGCGGATCCGCCAGGACAGCGCCTCGGCCTCGAACGCCGCACGGTCCGGGTAGACGAACAATACCCCCTGCCGGGTGATCAGGTCGCCGACGCCGGCTTCCTCCGCCAGAGCGCGATGCCGCTCCGGCGCCTCGGCCAGCAGCGGTTGCAGCGCCCGTGCGATAGTCGCGAGTTTCTCCGGTGTCGAACCGGCGGTGACGAACCGCCGCAGCCAGGGGAACAGGCGCGGCAAATAGCGCCACCGAATCGCCAGCGGACCGAGAGGATCGCGCAAGTAACCCGGAACCTTCTTCCAGATTCCCGGCGTCGACATCGGAATGACCGAACTTGGGTTCAACAGCGTGCCGTTGCCGTAGCTGGCGGCCTGCTCACCGCCCGGTTCGCCCGGTTCGATGATCGTGACGCGGTGTCCGTCGCGTAACAGTTCCAGTGCGCAGGCGGCGCCGACGATGCCGGCACCGATGACCGCGACGTGCCGGGTCATTACGCCTTCTTCAGTCCGTAGAACTGCGGCCACCCATCATGCACGTCCGTGATGCGCTTGTTGAAGGCGGTCGGCTGGTCATACATGCCCATCGGCGCATACGGCGGATCCTGCCAGAACACCGTCTGCATCTCGTCAACGATCTTCTTTTGCGCCGCCAGGTCAGGTGCCTCGAACCACGCGTCGTACAAGGTCTCCATCTTCGGATTGGTCGGCCAACCGAACCATGCCGAGGTGCCGTTGCCGCGGATGGCGATATCGGGCGCCGGCGAAACATTGCCGAACCCGCCCAAATAGGTATAGAAAATGTTCCAGCCGCCCTTATCGATCGGCTCCCGGCTGGCGCGGCGCTGCACGACGGTGCCCCACTCCAACGACTGCAAATCAATATTGAAGCCCATCCGCGTCAGCAGATCGCTGGCGACCTGCGCCTCAGCCCAGATGGTCGGGATCGTGGTCGCGGCAAGGATCACGATCTTCTCGCCCTTGTAACCAGCGGCGGCGAGGTCGGCCTTGGCTTTGTTCATGTCCTTTGGTCCGCGGGTGACCTCGACGCCGACGGTACTCGCCATCGGCGTACCGGGGACGAAAATGCCGACGTCAGTCTTGATCAGCGATGGCACGGCGCCGGCGACTGCCTCCATGATTTCCTTTTGATCGAGCGCGGAAATCACGGCACGACGAACCGCCGGGTTGTCGAACGGAGGGAACAATTGGTTGAACCGCATGCAGGCGATTTCGCCGGTACGATCCTTGACCACGACATTGATCGAGTCATTCTTTTTGATCTGCGGAATCAGATCGATGGTCGGATTCTCCCACCAATCAATCTCGCCCTGGGCCAGAGCGGCCTCGGCGGTCGCCGGATCCGGAATGAAAGTCCAGACCACGCGGTCGATATTCACGACTTTTGGACCAGCATTGAAGCTGGGAACACCACTCGAACGCGGCACATAGGCTTCATTTTTCGCGAATACGACGCGCTGACCCGGAATGCGCTCATCGGCGACGAACTTGAATGGCCCGCTGCCAATCGCCTCGGGAATTTGCTTCAACGGATCGGTCTCAGCCAGCCGCGTCGGCATGATCGCGCAATACACCTGAGCCAACGCGTTCGGCAGCAACGGAAACGGTTTGTTCATTCGAAACTGGATCACGTTGTCCGAAGGCGCGGTAATTTCCGCCACGCGCTTCATCATTGCCTGCCCGAACGGATCGCGCGAGGCGAACCGCTTGATCGTCGCCACGCAATCTCGCGCCAGCACCTTCTCCCCATCGTGGAACTTCAATCCATCTCGCAGCGTGAGTTCCCAGGTCTTACCGTCGCTTTCCGTCTTCACGCCCTCGACCATCTGCGGTTGAACATTGAACTGGGCGTCATACGCGAACAGCGTGTCGAACACCGCCAGCGAGTAGTTGCGTGTGATATCAGCCGTCGTCCACACCGGATCGAGCGAGGCCAGGTCCGCATGCGGCACGAATGTCACCGTCTTCGCACCCTGCGCCTGGCCAATGTTCGGCAGCGCCAGAGCGGTCGAGACAGCGGCGGTCGTTTTCAGAATATCACGGCGTTTCATGTGGAAGGTCCCCGGTTTTGGTGATCCGGCAGATTAGCCACGATCCCCGTGTGGCGGAAAGGGTTCGGATGCCTGCAAGGCGGCGGCGATGACCGGCGCGGCGGCGATCGACATCCCATGTCCGTCATGGCCGACATCCGGCACATCGATCACGGTCCACGCGCAATGGGAGCCCAGGGATTCCGCCGTCGCCTGTCCGAGACGGACGTAGTTGTGCGCGCGGTGATATCGCGTCTCACCCTGGCGCATCGATCGAGGGCCCTTGGGAAAATACCGGCCGCTGGTCTTGGTATCGTTCGTGCCCGCCATGACGGTGATCGGGAACGCCAGCAGCGCCGCCAGCGATCCCGGCGTTACCTCAGTCTCGCCGAGGCCGAACGGCCAGGGCACGGTCAGGTCCGGCATCGCATAAGTCCCGGCATTGGCGCTGACCGCCGCCGCGACCCGGTCGCGAAAGCCGAACGACAGCATGCGATGCACGAACTGCCCGCCGGCCGAGTGACCGAATACCCCATACCGTTCACGGTCGGTCACGCCGGCCTCGCGCAGTGCATCAAACAGGCGTGGAACGATCCCGTAGGTCCATTTCTCCCGCGGGTTTGGCGTCCCGTCCTCATTATGCAGATTGCCGAAATGATAGCGCAGATAATCGGGAAACGATTCTTCCGGGAACTCGATCGCGATGGCCAGCAGGTTGTGTTCCTCGGCCAGCGGCAGCCAGTAATCGCGATAGGCCGCGCCATTGCGGCCGACGCCGTGATGCACGAACAGCACCGGCGTTCGCGGCGTGTATTGCCGCGGCCGCGCGGTGTGCAGATACAGCGTTTGCTCCGGAAACGCGGAGTCGTGCCAGACCAGGGAATTGGCGCCGGGGAGGGCGACCAGCTCCCGCGGGTCTGGCGACTGGTTCAACCCGCTTTGGCCACCGCCCGTCCGGCGATCACGCCGACCAGGTGGGCACGATATTCCGAACTGGCATGGATATCGCCGTTCAGATCATTCGGCGGCGTCTTGATCCCTTTGATCGCGGCGGCGGAGAAATTGCCGGTCAGCGCCTTCTCCATCTCGGCATGACGGAATACGCCGCCCTGGCCCGCGCCGGTCACCGCGACCCGTGCGCCGCCCGCCGTCCGCGCCACGAACACGCCGACGATCGCGTAACGCGAGGCCGGATTGCGGAACTTCTCATAAGCGGCCTTGGCCGGAACCGGGAATTCCACCGCCGTGATGATCTCACCTTGTTCCAAAGCGGTGGAGAACATACCGGTGAAGAAATCATCTGCCTTGATCGAGCGGCGATCCGTTACGATCGTCGCGCCCAGAGCCAGCGCGGCGGCCGGATAGTCGGCGGCCGGATCATTGTTGGCGATGCTGCCGCCGATCGTGCCGCGATGGCGCACGGCGTCATCGCCGATCATCCCCGCGAGCGCGGCCAGGGCCGGTATCGCGCTCTTGACCTCGGCGCTGTTGGCCACCGTCATATGTGTGGTCATCGCACCGATCTTCACCACGCCGCCGGCGACGCTGATCCCCTTCATGCCCAAACCGGACAGGTCGACCACCGTCGAGGGCTTCGCCAGGCGTTGTTTCAATACCGGAATGTAAGTCATTCCGCCCGCCAGAGCCTTCGCGTCACCGTCAGCGCCCAGAGCCTTTACCGCGTCAGCGAGGCTACCGGGTTTTTGATATGCGAAATCGTACATCGTAGGTTCCCTTTCGCCGCCGCCTCAGTCCGCCGCCATTTTCGACGGACCGGCGTTGATGATCGACCAAATTTTCCCGCTCGTCGCGGGCATGTTCATGTGGCGCACGCCGTAGTCCTTCAACGCATCGCAGATCGCGTTGATGACCGCGGGCGGTGAGCCGATCGCGCCGACCTCGCCACAGCCCTTCGACCCGAGCGGATTGTGCGTGCACATGGTATTTTCGGTCGCGACATGAATGTTCGGCAGGTTGTCCGCGCGCGGCATCGTGTAGTCCATCATCGAGCCGGAGATCAGTTGTCCCGACTCGTCATAAATCGCGGCTTCCAACAGCGCCTGACCGATCCCCTGAGCGATGCCGCCCTGCACCTGTCCCTCGACGATCATCGGGTTGATCACGCGGCCCACATCGTCGACCGCGGTGAAGTTCACCACGGCCACCGTTCCGGTGTCGGGATCGATCTCCACCTCGCTGATGTGGCAACCGCCGGGGAAGGTGAAGTTCTTCGGGTCGTAGAACGCGGTTTCGTCCAGGCCCGGCTCCAGCTCATCGATCGGATAGTTGTGCGGAACATAGGCGGTCAGAGAAATGTCCGTCAGCGTCTTCGATTTATCGGTGCCGGCGACGGTGAAGGTGTTGTTGGCGAACTCGATGTCCTCGACCGAGGCTTCCATCAGATGCGCGGCGATCTTCTTGCCTTTGGCGATGATTTTGTCCATCGCCTTGACCATCGCCGAACCGCCAACCGCGAGACTGCGGCTGCCATAAGTGCCCATGCCGAATGGAATTTTCGCGGTGTCGCCATGCACGACGTCGATCTGATCGAGCGGCACCCCGAGCTGATCGACCACAAGTTGCGCGAAGGTCGTTTCGTGGCCCTGACCGTGGCTGTGCGAGCCGGTGAACACGGTCACGCTGCCCGTCGGATGCACGCGGATATTGGCGACCTCGTACAGCCCGGCGCGGGCACCGAGCGAGCCGGCCACCGCCGATGGCGCGATGCCGCAGGCCTCCAGGTAAGTCGAAATGCCAATCCCACGCAGCTTGCCGCGCGCCTTGGCCGCCGTGCGCCGCGCCTCGAACCCGGCCCAATCGGCGTTCTTCAACGCGACGGCGAGCGTGGTCTGGTAGTCGCCGCTGTCGTATTGCAGCGCCACCGGAGTCTGATACGGAAACGCATCGGCCGGGATGAAGTTGCGCCTGCGGATATCCACGCGATCGATGCCGGTGTCATACGCGACCGCGTCCACGAGGCGTTCCAGCAGGAACGTCGCCTCCGGACGGCCCGCGCCGCGATAGGCGTCGACCGGCACGGTGTTGGTGAACACCGCCTTGACCTCGCAATAAATCACCGGGGTCTTGTACGTGCCGGCCAGCAGGGTGGCGTAGAGATACGTCGGCACGCAGGGCGCGAATGTCGACAGATACGCACCCATGTTGGCCTGGGTTGATACCCGCAACCCGAGGAATGTGCCTTGCGCGTCGATCGCCATCTCCGCCGTGCTGACATGGTCGCGGCCATGTGCGTCGGACATGAAGCTTTCGGTGCGCTCCGCCGTCCACTTGACCGGCCGGCGCACTTTGGCGGACGCCCATGTCACGATGGCTTCTTCGGCGTAGTGGTAGATTTTTGAACCGAAGCCGCCACCGACGTCCGGCGCGACCACGCGGAGTTTGTTCTCCGGAATGTGCAACACGAACGCACCCATCAGCAGCCGGATCACGTGTGGGTTCTGGCTGGTGGTGTACAGCGTGTATTCGCCGGAGTTGACGTCGTAATCGCCGACCGCGGCGCGCGGCTCCATCGCGTTGGGGATCAGCCGGTTGTTGGTCAGATCCAAACGCACGACTTTGTGCGCGTTGGCGAACACGCCATCGACGATCGCCTTGTCGCCGATGTGCCAGTCGTAACAAATGTTCCCCGGCACATCGTCGTGCACGGTCGCGGCGCCGGGCGCCAGCGCGGCCGCCAGGCTCGCGGCGGCGGGCAGGTCGGTGTAGTCGATGGCCACCAGTTCGGCCGCGTCCTTCGCCTGCTGTTTGGTCTCGGCGATGACCACCGCGATCGGATCGCCGACGTGGCGCACCTTGCCGACCGCGATCACCGGATGCGGCGGCTCCGCCATCGGGGAGCCGTCCTTGTTGTGAATTTGCCAGCCGCACGGCAGGCCACCGATGTTCTCCGCCGCGATATCGGCGCCGGTGAAAACCGCGACCACGCCGGGCGCTTTCGACGCCGCCGCGGTGTCGATGCTGTTGATCTTCGCGTGCGGCCGGTCCGACCGTTTCACATAAGCATGCAACTGGCCGGGACGATTGATGTCGTCGGTATAATTGCCGCGGCCGTTGAGGAAGCGCGCGTCTTCCTTGCGGCGAACGGATGCACCGATGCCTTCGAAGGCCATGGCGTTATCTCCCTGATCTGGCGATTACGCTTTGCCGTGCATCAACGGATGCGCGGCCGCGATCGCTTTAACAATGTTATGATAACCGGTGCAGCGGCAGAGATTGCCTTCCAGGCCGTCACGGATTTCCTGCTCCGTTATGCCGCCGGGATGATTGTTCACCAGGTCGATCGCCGACATCACCATGCCCGGCGTGCAGAAGCCGCATTGCAGGGCGTGATGCTCCCGGAACATTTCCTGCATCGGGTGCAGCGTGCCATCCGGCTTCGCCAGGCCCTCGATGGTGGTGACGCTGGTGCCCGCCGCCTGCACGGCAAGCATCGTGCACGACTTGGCGGAGATGCCGTCGACATGCACCACACAGGCGCCGCACTGCGACGTGTCGCAACCGACATGGGTTCCGGTCAGCGCCAGTTTCTCTCGTAACACTTCCACCAGCAGGGTGCGGTTTTCCACCTCCACCGTATGCTGCTTTCCGTTTACCGTCAGGGTGACCTGAGGCATCGCGCCCTCCCATTATCTCAACCAACGCCGGGCCGGAGTGTGGTCATGCGGCGTGTTCCGGTCAAGCGGTGGCGTGATATGTTCACGGCCGGACGGCGGGTGTCTCGACCCGCATCCCGTTGGCGCGCACCGCCAGGAACAGCGCCAGCACCGCGGCCTCCCGCGAGTCCGGCGAAAATGGCTCGGCCCGGACACCAACCATGCAGTTTCGCAATCTGCGGTAGAGCGATCCCAATCCTTGCCACTCCAGGCGGTATTCCGGGTAGCCGTTGGGGTGGCCTTGCGGGATGACGCTGCCGCCCAGTGATTCGCCGGCGCGTTCCTCGTGGCATTGCGCGCAGGACAGATTGAGTTGACCCATGCGCTCGCGAAACAACGCGGCCCCCTCGGACAGGAACGGCTCGCGCGGTTCAACCGCCAGTGGCATGCCGCGCGACTGCAAGCCGACCAGTGCGGACAGGCTGAGCAACCGGTCATCGTCCCAGGCGAGCGCGGGTGCACCCATGTGGTCGGTGCGGCATAAGTTGATGCGCTGCTCCATCGTCACGAGGCGGCCGCGTTGCGGATCGAACGCGGGATAGCGCGTGGCGGCGCCGCGCAGGGTCGTGACATCACCGTGGCAGGTCGCGCAGGACTTTCCCGTGGTGCCGGCTGGCTCGGACCACAGTGCCTCACCTTGCTGCACCCAAAGGAACGCCGGATTGGCGGCATCGTCATCCTGCATCGCGCGCGTATCCGGACTGGCATCGTCGTAACCGGACCGTCGATCGCTCGCGCCGATCAGCAGCAGCGCGGCGACGGCGAGCGCGGGAAGCCGGTTCATGTCACGGTGATCGCCACGAGTTCGGTCTGGGTCACGCCGTGGTCGTCGGTGAACGTCAGTGCCAATGTCCCGCTTTTCTCCGCCACGACACTGAACGACAGGAACGGATTGGCGGCGATCGCCGGAAAGAAGTCGGCATCGAGCACCGTCTCGCCATCCAGCGTGCAGATGAAATGGTTGATGATGTCGCGCGGAATCGCCTGGCCGAGCTGATCGCGCCGTTGCCCGCTTTCCATCGGATGCGAGATCAGCACTTTCACGTCGAACGGCGCATTGGCGGCGATTTGCTTCGGAACGTTCACCAGGACACGGACCACGCGTCAGGCCTGGTCGATACAGGCGGCGAGTGTGACCAGCAGATCGATGCTGTCCCGCCAGCACGTGCCGTCCCGCAGCTTCGCGATCGCTATCACGGTCTGTGACGTCGCCAGCCGCATCCGCGTCGTCACCCGCGGCGCACCCGACCTGGGCCCGAAACGAAATACCGCCACAAGCGGCAACGGATTGCCCTCGGCGAACACATGGATCGCCTCAACGGGGGAGGGCGGATCGGCCACCGACACCGTCATCGCCACCGAGTTGCCGTTCTCCACCATCACCGGCAGATCGAGGTGGATCAGCCCGTCCTTCAGCGGCGCGTCCCCGACCAAAACCTGGATCAGCGCGGCGACGTCGGCCGGTGTCGCGACCGCGGGCGACACCGCGCAACAGGCGGCGAGCAAGACCAGCCGCCGGCGTGGCAGGATCATTTCGCGTGCAGAGTGGACAGGAACGCGGCCACGTCCTCGATCTGCGGCGGTGTCAAAATCGGTCGGCCTCGCCATGCGGATCCCACGCGATTGAGCTTTTCGACATTACCATAAGCCGGCATCACCGTGTCAGGATCAAAGCGGGAAGGATCCAGAAGCCGCTCCCGGATTTCGTCTGGTGTCAGCCTGTCGCCAACACCGTCCAGCCGCGGCCCAATGTTACCCTGCAGATACGGCGCGGGAAATGGTCCGGAATGACAGAGCAGGCAGGCACTCAAGGCCCGGTTCTCGATGATCTTGGCTCCATTCACCGCATCAGCGGCCTGTGCCGTATCGGCGATCAGAATCGCCAGCAATGCCGCCTTCACCCAAACACTTCCGCTGTGATCGTCGCAAACCATCGATCGCCGTATTGTGCCTCCTGCATCCGTTGCGAGTCCGGCGCGTCGAGCGGGCTGGTGCCACCGGCGCCCTCGATATCCGTGAGCACCCCGTTCACCGGTCGATACACCCCAGCGACCGAGAACCCATAATCCGGCGCGGCCAGACTGTAGCACGTATTGATCAACCGCGGCTCCTGAGGTTTCTCGCCACGCAGCAACGCCGCCACCGCCGCCGCGCAAACCTTTCCCTGGGCATTCGCGGCAAAGGCGGATTTCGGCATGGCGCCGGCGATGGCCGCGTCGCCGATCACGTGAATGCCGGGGACCAGGCGCGACTCAAAGGTGACCGGATCAATCGGACACCATCCGGAACGATCCGCCACGCCCGCCGTGGCGGCGATCGCTCCCGCGCGCTGCGGCGGCACGACGATCCCGACATCCGCGGGATGCGAACCAAAGTCTGTTTCGAACGTTCGGGTCGCGGGATCGACACGGGTCACATTGCCGCCGTCGGACAGCGAAACCCATTCCAGCGTATCCGGGTAGAGCCGCTTCCAGGCATTCTGAAACAGCTTTTGTTTCGAAAAGACATCCTTCGCGTCGAGCACCAGAATTTTCGACTTTGGCTTGTGTGTTTTCAGGTACCAGGCGATCAGGCTGGCGCGCTCATACGGTCCGGGCGGGCATCGATACGGGTTGGGTGGCACCGACATGACGACCACACCGCCGTCCGGCATCTCCCGCAACTGCTGACGCAGCAACAAGGTTTGCTCACCGGCTTTCCAGGCGTGCGGCATTTTCGACGCGGCGGCCTCATCATAACCGGGGAGGCCACCCCAGACGATGTCGATCCCAGGCGACACGATCAAACGGTCATAAGACAACGACGCACCGTTGCTCGCCGATACGGTGCGCGCGGCGGGATCGACCGACATCGCGATGGCGCGCACCAGATTGATGCCGTCCGATCGTACCGCGTCATAGCCGAACCGTTGCGCGGCCAGCTCGCGCTCGCCCGCGACAACCATGTTGCTGAACGGGCAGGCGATGAACGTGTGATTGGGTTCGAGCAACGTGACGTCCAGCGTCGGGTCGTATTGACGCAGGAACCGCGCCGCCGTGGCCCCGCCGAAGCCGCCGCCAACCACGACCACCCGTGCTTTTGTCTGGCCTTTCGCCACGAAGGGGATCGCCAGACCGCCGGCCAGAACGTGTCGCCGCCGGATCATTTCTGGGCCGCCCACCAAGCAGAGATCGCGCCGAGT
Source organism: uncultured Acetobacteraceae bacterium (assembly GCA_937902425.1). Taxonomy (GTDB): domain Bacteria; phylum Pseudomonadota; class Alphaproteobacteria; order Acetobacterales; family Acetobacteraceae; genus Rhodopila. The sequence goes on from CALFNB010000265.1 coordinate 20,829, forward strand.
TCGTCGGCGTCGAAGCCTTTGGCGATCCGGCCCATCACGGTCGATGGTTGCGCACCCGAGCGGAACGCGATCAGTGCTTCGGTCATCTGCTTCGCGTCGTGTCCCGCGATCGGCGAGGCCGATCCATGACAGCCTGAGCAGGAGGATGCTCCCGGCGGCGGCGCGGCGGCCGCCAGAAGCATCACCAGCCCGAGGCCGGCTTCGACCCTCATGCGGCGCGGAGATCCGCCGGGCTCAGCGGCAAGGCGCGGATCCGTTTGCCGGTCGCGGCGAAGATCGCATTCAACACCGCCGGTCCGGCGACCGCGATCGTTGGCTCTCCGACACCACCCCAGAAACCGCCTGACGGAACCAGGACCGATTCGACCTTTGGCATATCGGCGAGGCGCATCACCTGATTGTCGTTGAAGTTGCTTTGCTCAACGCGACCTTTGTCGATCGTGATCTTGCTGAACAGCACCGAACTCAGGCCGAAGACGAAGGAGCCTTCAATCTGTCCGGCGACCTGATCCGGATTGACGACATGGCCCGGGTCCGACGCGCACACGATCCGGTGAATTTTCAACTCGCCCTTCGTCGATACCGAGACTTCCGCCACCGCCGCCGTGTAGGAGCCAAATCCGCCGTTTTGCGCGATGCCGCGGTAGACACCTTTTGGCAGTGGTGTTCCCCAGCTGGCGCGCTCGGCCACCGCGTTCAGCACGGCGAGATGCTTCGGATTCTTCGTCATCAGCGAGCGGCGGAATTCCAGCGGATCCTGCTTCGCCGCATGCGCCACCTCGTCGATGAAACACTCCATATAGAGTGCGTTCTGGTTGGTATTGACGCCGCGCCAGAACCCGACCGGCACATGCGTGTTGCGAACCGCGTGGTCGATCAGCAGGTTCGGGATCGCCATGTAGCCGAATTCTTCCGGCGTCCAGCCCTGGAACGCGACACGATCGACGCCGTTTTCCATCCGCTGCGGTGCCAGGTAAGCCAGGATCGACTGCCCGGAAATTCGCGCGTGCAGTCCTGTGACATTGCCTTGTGCGTCCAGCCCGGCGGTCAGCTTGCATTGCGTGATCGGGCGATAGAAGCCGTGTTGCATGTCCTCCTCGCGGCTCCAGATCAGCTGGACCGGCCGGCCGGGGATCTGTTTCGCGATCAAAACCGCCTGGCGCACGTAGTCCTGCTGACCACGCCGGCCGAAGCCGCCGCCCAGATGATGCTTGTGGACGATGACGGCGTCGAGCCTGACACCGGCCGCCTCCGCCGCCGCGGCGAGCGAGGCATCGCCATTCTGACTACCCACCCAGATCTCGATCTTGCCGTCGTCCCATTTCGCCGTGCAGTTCATCGGCTCCAGCGTGGCGTGATTCTGGTATTGCGTACCGTAAACCGCCTCGACCTTGCTCGCCGCGCCGGCCAGTGCGGCGTCGATATCGCCGTGCCGCTGGCCAAGCGCCGCTTCCTTGGCGTCCAGGCCGGTTTTCAGCAATTCATCGATCTGCTTGCTGTTGACCGTGGCGTTCGGACCCTCGTCCCAGACGATCGGCAGCGCGGCCAGCGCGGTCTTCGCGAGGAACCATTTGTCGGCCACCACGGCGACGGTGCTGTCATCGACCTGCACCACCTTTTGCACGCCCTTCATCGCGCTGACCTTGCTGGCGTCGAACGACTTCAACTTGCCGCCGAACACCGGGCATTGCGCGATGGCGGCACTCAACATGTTCGGCAGTCGCACGTCGATCGCGAATACCGTCTTGCCCGACAGCTTATCCGGCGTGTCGAGCCGTTTCACGCCGCGGCCAATCAGTGTCCATTCGGCGGGCGTTTTGACCTTCACGTCGGTGGGCGGCGTCAACTTCGCCGCCTCGGCCGCGATCTCCCCGTAGCGCAGCCGTTTTCCGGTGGGCTTGTGGGTAATGACGCTCATGGCGGCGGAACATTCGCCAGCCGGAACGCCCCATTGTTTCGCGGCCGCCTCGATCAGCATCGCCCGCCCGACGGCACCGCCTTTGCGGACATAGTCGACCGAGGCGCGGATACCGCGGCTGCCACCCGTGGACATATCGCCCCAGGCGCGCTTGTTCGCGAGGTTGACCTCGGGCGCGACATATTCCGCTTTCACGAAACGCCAGTCGGCGTCGAGTTCATCGGCCACCAACTGCGCGAGCCCGGTCAACGTGCCCTGTCCCATTTCCGATCGGGCGATGCGGATGATTGTTGTGTCATCGGGTTGGATGACCGCCCATATGCCCAGTTCGGCACCGTTGGCGGATTGGGCGGCGGCTTTCGGGATGGACCAGCCGAGGGACAGACCGCCTCCGACGGCCGCGACGGAGGTCAGAAAGGAACGGCGGCCAAGCTGGATGGTGTGGTTCATCATGGCCTCCTCACGCTTTGCCGTTGGCGGGTGAAGCGACGGTCAACGCGGCGGCGGTATCGATCGCCGCCTTGATGCGCTGATACGTCCCGCATCGACAGATATTCGAGATCACCTGCGCGACGTCGGCCTCGGTCGGATTTGGTTTCTCGTGCAACAATGCGGCGGCGGCCATGATCTGACCGGACTGGCAATACCCGCATTGCGGCACTTCATGCTGCAACCACGCGGCTTGCACCGGGTGACTGAGGCCGTCGGCGGACAGCCCCTCGATCGTGACGATCTTCGCGGCGGTGACCGAGCCGGCCGCGATCGAACAGGACCGCCGCACCACGCCGTCGATATGCACTGAACAGGCGCCGCATTCGGCGATGCCGCAGCCATACTTCGTGCCGGTCAGGCCGACCCACTCGCGTATCACCCACAGCAGGGGGGTATCGGGATCCGCGTCAACCTCATGGATTTCGCCATTGATATCGAGTTTCAGCATGTCGCATACTCCTTATATCAATCCGCGTGTGGTCTCCCGTCATGACTGAATCATCGAACGGGTCTCTCAGTAAGGTTTATCGCCGGCCACCGTTACCCGGAAGCCGGAGCGTGTGTGCGGCCAGTAGTCCCACATCGCGCGGTGCTGCACGCAGCGATTGTCCCAAAAGGCGACCGAATTGGGTTGCCAGCGGAACCGGCACTGGAACAGCGGATTCTCCGCGTGTTCGTAAAGATACCCCAGGATCGCGGCGCTCTCATCGCGAGGCACGCCAACCAGCCGCTTCGTGAAGCCGCGGTTGACGTAGAGTGCCTTTTTCTCGGTCACTGGATGCGTCCGGATCACCGGATGTTCCGCGCTTGGATACACCGGTTTGTCTTCGATGCCGAGGTTCTTGTAAGTGCCGCGATACGCGTCCTCACCGTCATGGATCGCGGTGAGGCCTTCCAGATAGGCCTTCATGCGATCCGACAGCGCCTCATAGGCCGCGTACATGCTGGCGAACAGCGTGTCGCCGCCTTTGGGAGGGGTCTGTTTGATATACAGGATGCTGCCCATCGGCGGTTCCGTGTCGCAGGAAACGTCGCTGTGCCAGCCTTCACCATTCGCACGCGGGCTGGTCTTGTCCGCGTGAATGATCATCAGTTCCTCGTGGCCAGGCGCGTGCGGCGCCGCCGGGTGGATGTGCAGTTCGCCAAAGTTTCGGCCGAACGCCAGATGCTGTTCCTGGGTCAGATGCTGATCGCGGAAGAAGATGACGCAATTCTCCGCCAGCGCCCGGTGGATTTCGTCCATCTGACGGTTGGACAACGGCTGCGCCAGATTGGCACCGCTGATCTCCGCTCCGATGATCGGCGTGTATTTATCGACATCGATGGTTTCGTACGGCGCCGACTCATCGGCCATGTGCCGGTACCGAGGCCCATTATTGCCGCGCAAAGAGGTCATCGCCGCACATTCCCACCGCGAACCGGAATCCCAGTCTGCTCATAGCACACCTGGGCCAGCGCCGCGACACCGTCTCGGATGGTCTGCTTGCTCGGCATGGCGAAGCACAGACGCAGATGCGAAGTGGAGTTATCCGGACTGACCGCCCATGCCGGACCCTCGTTGAAGATGATACCGGCCGCCGCGGCGGGCTTCAGCAATGTCCGCACATCCACTGACTCCGGCAGCTTGATCCAAAGGAAGATGCCGCCTTTCGGATGCCAGCATTCGGCGGAGGCGCCGAATTCACGTTCCACCGCCTCGACCATGGTCTGCAACTTATCATGCAACACGCCGTTCAAATGGTTCAGATGCTTTTCAAAGTTTTTCGAAAAGTATTCCGCCACGATCATCTGGTCGAGCGCCCCGGTGCCGCTGTCGCCCTTCAACGGCAGCAGCCGCCGCATGATCTCCCACTCCGCGACGATGTAGCCAAGCCGCAGTGCCGGGGCCAAAGATTTGGAGAACGACCCAAGATGGATCACGCAGCCCGGATCGAGCGCGTACAGCGCGGGCGGCGCCTCGACGCCTTCCCACAGCAGGTCGGCGTAACACTCGTCCTCGAAGATCGCGACGTTGTATTCGCGCGCAAGCTTAAGCAGCGCGTGCCGGCGATCCAAGGGCAGGATGGTCGCGGTCGGATTCTGGATGGTCGGGATCGTGTAGATGAACTTTGGCGTGATGCCGCGGGCCTTCAGCGCCGCCAGTTGCGCCGCCAGCGCGTCGATGACGATCCCGTCGCCATCCAGTTTCATCGCCTCGATTTTGGCTCCGATCTTGCGGAACCGGTTGAGCGCGCCTTGGTAGCAAAATTCCTCGCACAGCACGGTATCGCCGGGATTGATCAAAAGCTTGCTGATCATGTCCAGGCCTTGGCCCGAGCCGGTGACGATCGTCACGTCGCCGATCGGCACATCCATGCCGCGGACCCGCTTGCAGCGATCGGCGACGAATTGCCGCAGTCCCGGATAACCCTGCGGCCCCAGCCCGAGGTTATAGATCGCCAGTTTCGATCCCTCGCGGCGCAGCACCGAGGCGGCGGCCTCGACCAGGCCTTCGATCGGGACTTGCTCGGGGTCATTGTTGCCGCCGACGAAGTAATACGGCGGGAACGGGGCCCAACGCGGGGCCGGGTCCGGCAGTCCATCGCTGTACAGCTTGGCATAATCGATCGATGTCATTGGGTTTGTCCCGTTCCTGGTCGCTTCATCCGGTACGCGGAGGATTGAGAACGCGCGGCTCCCATGTCAAATCACAGGGCCGGCGCGGCGGCGCGCATCACGGCACACTTCGCGCGACCGATCATCGCAAACTGTTGACGATCTGGCGGTAGGCTTCCTCGGGGAACGCCTTCAGCGACTGGGTGCGCACATTGCCTTGTTTCCCCAGCATCAAGGTGAACCGCGCGGCGACCGCGTCATCCGGCGCCTCATAGGTGATGACCATGTCGTGAATCCCCATGGTCATGTAGACGGACATGAACTTTCCGCCCATGTCCTCCAGCGATTTGCGTGCGATGTCAACGCGTTTCGGCCCGTCCTCGATCGTGCGCACGCCCTGATCGGTCCAGTTCGCCAGCATGACATAGGTTGGCATGGTCGCTTCCTTCCCAGAAGGACACTATACTGTGCCTCAGGAACCGGATCGGCAAGCAGGGGGAGGCAAGCGTGATGCACCACGAGGGCGCGCGGAACATTGAATTCGTCGGCCATACCGATCAGGGCGGCCGAGGCGACGGCATCCAGGTGATGGTCGCGCGCGGCCACGCCTATATCGGCACGCGGGTCAGCCGCGGCGTGATGGTGACCGATGTGCGAGACCCGCGAAACCCAAAACCAGTGAATTTCGTGCCGACGCATCCGAACTCGGTGTGCATGCATCTTCAGGCCGCCGAGGACCTGCTGCTGCACATTCAGGAGGCCGATCAGCGCGCATTGTTGTCGGCGCAGGAGTATTACGGTGGCTCCACCAAAGTAGACAGCAGCCGCTTCGGCAAACGTGGCGAGGACTACGCCGCGGGCCTGATTGTCTATGACATCGCCGACCCGGCCAACCCACGCAAGATCGGCTTCATGGAGGTGGAAGGTCTTGGCCTGCACCGTATCTGGTGGGTCGGTGGACGATACGCCTATGCCTCGGCGCTGCTCGACGGCTTCACCGATCATATCCTGATCGTCATCGACATGGCGGATCCGACCAAACCGGTCGAGTGCGGGCGCTGGTGGATCCCCGGCCAGAACGCGGCCGCCGGCGAGACGCCGACATGGCAAGGCCGCTACGCTCTGCACCACGCGATCGTGGTTGACGACTTCGCCTATGGCTCATGGCGCGATGGCGGACTGACGATCCTGGACGTGAAGGACAAATCGGCGCCGAAGCTGATCGCGCACCGCACCTGGTGCCCGCCGTTCGGTGGCGGCACCCACAACGCCGTGCCACTGCACGACCGCGACCTGCTGGTGGTGGCGGATGAAGCGACGTTGAACATCGACCAGCAGCAGATGAAGCGCACCTGGGTGTTCGACATCCGCGAGAAGAGCAATCCGATCAGTATTTCAACGATGCCGACGCCGTCGGACCAGGATTATGTGAAGCTGGGTGGCCAGTTCGGCCCACATAACCTGCACGAAAACCGGCCCGGATCGTTCCAGTCCTCCACCACGATCTTCGCGACCTGGCAGAGCGCGGGCGTGCGCGCGTTCGACATTACTGATCCGTTCCGGCCCGAGGAGATCGGCTATTTCGTCCCTTCGCAGCCCGCGAAATGGATGGAACCGATGCGGGGACGTACCAAAATGCGCCACACCTCCGATCTGTTCGTGGCCGCGGACGGGTTGATGTACATCACCGATTATGACGCGGGCCTCTATATCCTTCAGTGGAAGGGCGCCTGATCATGGAAGTGACCGTGGTTTTCGCCATTCTGCTGGTGCTGATCGTGGTGACGATCTTCGCCGGCGTGAAAACCGTGCCGCAAGGCCAGATCTGGACCATTGAACGATTCGGCGCCTTCACCTCGACACTGTCACCCGGATTGAATTTCGTATTCCCCTATATCGACCGCATCGGTCACCGGGTGAACGTGCAGGAGCAGGTCGTCGACATTCCCGAACAAAGTGTCATCACCCGCGACAACGCGACCGTCGCCGTCGATGGCATCATTTACTACCGCATCATGGATCCGGGGAAAGCAGCGTATCAGGTGACCTTCCTGACCGTCGCGCTAACCACACTGGCGACGACCAATATTCGTTCGGTTATCGGTGACCTGGAACTCGACGCGACGTTGTCGTCTCGCGAACACATCAACTCCTCGTTGCTGACGATCCTCGACGCCGCGACCGAGCCGTGGGGCGTCAAGGTCAGCCGCGTGGAGATCAGGAAAATCGAGCCGCCGGAAAACCTGATCCGCGCGATGAACCTGCAAATGACCGCCGAGCGCGAACGCCGTGCCGTGGTCGCCCGTGCCGACGGTGAGCGCGAAGCCGAAATCAAAAAGGCCGAGGGCGAAAAGCAAAGCCTGATCCTGCGCGCCGAGGGACGCCAACTCGCGGCGATCCGTGACGCGGAAGCGCGCATCGCCCTGGCGGAGGCCGAGGCGCGAGCAACCCAGCTCGTCTCCGAGGCAGCGTCGAAGTACGGCACCGCCGGTCTGCAATATTTCATCGCCGACCGTTACGTGCGGGCGTTTCAATCGCTGGCCGCGGCACCGAACACCAGATTGGTGGTCGTGCCAATGGAATCGGCCGGGCTCGCCGGCGGTATCGTGCAGGCGTTACAGTTGCTCAAAGAAACCGAGCCGAAGACGTGACCGGCTGGATCATCTGGCTCGCCGCCGGGTTGGGATTGCTGATCCTGGAAATGCTGCTTCCCGGCGTGTTCATGATGTGGCTTGGCATCGCGGCGTGCGGCGCCGGATTGCTGACGTTCGCTTTTCAGTTCGGGTTCGAGGCGCAGGTGGTCTCGTTCGGCGTCCTGGCCGCGATCTCGCTGACGATCGGGCTGCGGCTGCGCCGGCCACGTCAGGTCGTGCACACCGAACGTGAGGGTCTGATCGGCCGGCCGGCGACGGCATTGGTGTTTCAGGGCCGCGATGGCAGAGTGCGCCTCGGCGATTCCGACTGGCCGGCTCGCGTGCCCAAGGACGTCGCGCCGCCGGACCCGGGCGCGCGCCTGCGCGTGGCGCAGGTGGATGGCACGATCCTGATCGTGCGCCCGGATTTATGATCGACTTTGAAAGGCACCATGTGGGCAACGACGATTTCGTGCTGACCTGGACTGAAGGCCGCGACCTGGTCCACGCGGTGGAGGACGCGTTCGGCGCCGCCGACCTGACCGCGATCGCCAACGGCTTCACCGAGGATGCGGTGGCCCGCTTCGCCGATTTTCCGGAAATGCACGGCCGGGCCGACATCATGAAGTTCCTCACCGCGCGGTTCGCTCGTACACTGGGCTATAAGCTGACCAAGAGATTGCAGGTGCTGACCGGTAACCGGTTGGCGAATACCTGGGACGCCTCCTGGACCGATGCCAAAACCGGCAAGGCGATGGTGGGCCGCGGTACCGAGATCTGGATCCTGCGCGGCCGCCAGATCGCCGTCTGGGACGCCACCTTCAACGTCTGGGAAAAGGGTGGCCCACCCGCCACGCCGGTGGTCTGACGATGATCGCGGCGATCAGCCTGATGCGGCGCCAGGACACCATCGATCTGTCACGGTTTCGCCGCCACTGGCTGGATGTGCACGGCCCATTGGTGTGCGGGTTCCCCGGTCTGCTCCGCTATGCGCAATGTCACGTCATCGACTCGTTGGCCGCCAACGAGGCGGGGCTGACGATGCGGATCGACGGATTTCCAATTCTGTACTTCGATAACGACACGGACCGGTCGCGCGCGCACGGATCGCCGGCGATGGCCGCCTGCAACGTCGACTCCCGCCAGTTCATCGGCGCGGTGTCGCGGGTGATCGCCGATGTGTCCGGCGAGCTCCGATCGAACCATGGCCGTTTCAGCTTGATCGAGATCTGGCCTGAAGGGATCACACAAGCGCCGCGGCCGGTCCGGTATCAGGTGCGCGCACAAGGCGCCGCGCCGAACAGCACGATCCCGCATTTGCCGGTCACGGTCGGCAGCATCACGCAAACCTGGTACGACAGCCTCGTGGACCTGGAATGCGCCGCCGCGACGACGGACGATGCGCCATCGGCACGGTTCGCCGTTGAGGAACACTGGCTGGTCTGACCACCATCACGGAGGAAGCACAAATGAAAGTTGGTTTTATCGGAGTCGGCACGATGGGCGCCGGCATGGCGTCCAATATGCAGAAGGGCGGCAACGAACTGGTGGTCAACGACCTGACCCGTCAGGCGGCCTCCCGCCATCTCAATGCCGGCGCCACATGGGCCGACACGCCAAAGGCCGTGGCCGCGTCTTGCGATGTGATCTTTACCTCGCTGCCGACGCCGGCCGATGTGCAAAAGGTCGGCACCGGTGAGAACGGGTTGCTGGAAGGGTTCCGGCCCGGCTCGGCATGGTTCGATTTGTCAACGAATGCGGTGGATGTGGTGCGCGCGCTGCATGCGCAATTCGCCGAGAAGGGCGTGCACTTCCTCGACGCACCGGTCAGCGGCGGGCCATCCGGGGCGAACAGCGGCAAGCTGGCGATCTGGGTCGGTGGCGATAAGGCGATCTTCGATAAGTACAAATCACAGCTTGATGCGATGGGCGACCAGCCGCTCTGGATCGGCCCGATTGGCGCCGGAACGATCGCCAAACTGGTGCACAACGCGGCGGGAGCTGCCGTGAATGTCGTGCTGTCCGAGGTCTTCACCATGGGGGTGAAAGCGGGTGTCGAACCGCTGCAATTGTTCGCGGCGATCCGTCAGGGCGCCGGCGGCCGGGCGCGGCTGTTCGACCGGATGCAGAAGCAGTTCCTCACCGGGGTTTACGATCCGCCGGACTTCGCCCTGCGTCTGCTGCACAAGGACGTCTCATTGGCCTGTCAACTGGCGCGCGAGGTCAGCGTGCCGATGCGCCTGACCAACCTCGCGCATCAGGAACTGACCGAGGCGATGAACCGCGGCTGGCAACAGCGCGACTCCCGCATCGGCGCGCTGCTGCAGCAGGAGAGGGCGGGCATCCCGCCGATCGCGGTCGATCCCGCGAAGATCAAGGCCGTCATGGACGCCGACGAGAAATAAGGAGTTTTTTCCATGCAACTCGGACATCTGGTACCGTTCGGCGATATCGGCGGCGACCCCGACACCGTGCGCGACTACGCACAAGGTCTGGAAGCGCTTGGCTATGACTTCATGGAGGCGCCCGATCACGTACTGGGCGCCAACGCCGGCTCGCGACCTGGTTGGGAAGCGGGCCGCAATACCTCGGACGATTTGTTCCATGACCCGTTCGTTCTGCTTGGCTATGTTTCCGGGATCGCACCGAAACTCAGTTTTTCGACCGGCGTGCTGATCGTGGCGCAACGGCAGACCGCTCTGGTCGCGAAACAGGCCGCCTGTCTCGACGTACTGTGCAAGGGACGGTTCCGGCTTGGCATCGGCGTCGGCTGGAATGAGGTGGAGTTCGTCGGCCTCAATGAAAATTTCCACAATCGCGGTCGCCGCTCCGAGGAACAGGCGCAGGTGATGCAGGCGCTGTGGGCGAACCACCATGTGACCTTCAAGGGCAAGTACCACACCATCGACGATGCCGGGATCAACCCTCGTCCGGCGTCCGGCCGAGTGCCGCTCTGGTATGGCGGACATCACGAAAAAACCCTGCCGCGCATCGCGAAATGGGGCGATGGCTGGATGCCGAACGCCTATCCGCCGGATCAAACCGCGGTCGAAATCTTCAGCGAACTGCGCCGCCTGACCGAGGCCGCGGGCCGTGATCCGGCTTCGATCGGTATTGAGGTGTGGACGTCGTGCGGGGCGGGTTCGGAGGCGGACTGGCGGAGGGAAGCCGCGTTCTGGCAGGCCGCCGGCGCGTCGCACATTTGCCTGACGACGACGTTCCACCGCCGGCACCATCATCGCATCGCCGGTAAATCCCTGGGCGATCATCTGGCCGCGTTGCAGCGCTATCGCGATGCGGTCGCTGATTTTCTTTGACAAGGACAACAACCATGCAACTTGGCGCTTCATTGCCTGTCGGCGATATCGGCACCGGTCCCGCGATCATCCGTGACTACGCGCAGACCCTCGAAGGACTGGGCTTTGACTATATCCAGGCGCCGGATCACGTGCTCGGCGGCAATCCGGAGGGGCATAAGGACAAGAAACGCGTCGGCACCTCGGTGACCGCGTACCACGATCCGTTCGTGCTGTTCAGTTTCATCGCCGGCTGCACCGATAAGATTGGCTTCGCTCCCGGCGTGCTGATCCTGGCGCAGCGCCAGGCCGTGCTGGTCGCGAAACAGGCCGCCAGCCTTGACGAACTATCCAACGGCCGGCTGCGTCTTGGCGTTGGCGTCGGCTGGAACGAACTGGAATTCACCGGGCTGAACGAGAACTTCCACAACCGCGGCAAGCGGTCGGAGGAACAGGTCCAGGTGATGCAGGCGTTGTGGGCCAATCAGCACGTCAACTTCAAGGGCAAGTACCACACGATCGACGATTCCGGCCTGAATCCGCGGCCAAAATCGGGCCGGGTGCCGATCTGGTTCGGCGGTCATGTCGATGCGACGTTGGAACGGACCGCGAAATGGGGTGATGGCTGGATGCCGTTGGCCTATCCGGCGGACGACACGGCGTTGAAGGCGTTTGAGAAACTGCGGTCGCTGACCCGCGCCGCCGGCCGCAAGCCCGAGGACGTCGGGATCGAGGTCTGGTGCTCATTGGGCAACGCCAATCCCGACGAGTGGCGCAAAGACGTCACGTTCTGGAAGAAAGCCGGGGTGACGCATGTGACCGCGCACACGACCTATGCCAACAACCACCACAAACGGATCGCGGGAAAGACCGCCGCCGAGCACCTCGCGGCGATCAAGAGCTTCCAGGACGCGGTGAAGGATCTGCTGTAAGCGGAACGACGTGTGGCGGGGCTATTGGAGGCAATGCGTGACGACGTCATGGCCACCGTAAAGGCGTCACGTTCGTTGTGATGAAGTCATCGCCCGGCTTGACCGGGCCATGACGTAATAAAGGTGCCGGCCGATGCCAGACCCCATCACGCGAAAATCTCACCCAGCCGCCTGATCGACGCCAGCGTGCGCTCGACCGACAGGCCGGACCACTGGCAGCGCATGATGAAGTGGTTGACCCCCAATATCTCGTGATATCGGGCGATTTCTTCCTTGACCGAAACTTTGTCGCCGATGATGAATTTGTCGCGGGCGAACTCCTCGAACGGGGTCTCGGTCTTCTGGCGGCCTTCCAGGCCCCACGCGGCATAGGCGTTGTATTTGTACTGCAACGGTTCGCGGCATTCCTCATGCGCGGTCGCGTGACGATCGCCGACATAGCACTCGACGGTGATCGGAAAGTCGGTCGCGGTCCGGCCGTATTCCGCCAGCGCGGCGCGGTAGGTCTTCATCAACGGAATGGTCTTGCTCAGGCCGCTGCTGTTGACGATCAGCCACGCATCGCCGATCCGCGCGGCGCGCTTCACCGACACATCGGCCTGACCGGCGATATACAATGGAGGCCCACCCGCCCGAATTGGCTTCACACCAATGCCGGCGTTGTTCACCGTATAGAAGCGGCCCTGATGCGTGACCGTATCCTCGGTCCACAGCCGCTTCATCAGCGCGATGCTTTCATTGAACCGCGGCGCTCGTTCGGACAACGGAATGGCGAAGGCCTCGAACTCCGGCTGGCGATACCCCAGGCCGAGTCCGAGAATGTAATTGCCGCCGGTCAGCACATCCAGCGTGGCGGATTCCTCGGCGACATGCACCGGATTCTGCGGCGGCAAGATGAGAATGTTCGGCCCGATCGTCATGCCCTGAGCATGTGCCGCGATAAATCCCATCACCGGCGTGATCTGCAGCATCTGCATCGGATACGTCAGCCAGTGATGCGGGAACCACAGCGATTTGAACCCGGCGTCACGCGCCACGCGCACCTGCTCGACCATCTCCGGCACGCGCGCGGCGACATCGGTGCCTTCCGGGAATTGCGTATTGATGAACAGACCGACTTTCATCTCGCGGGACCTCCTGTTGAGGGCCCCACCATAGACCCGGTCGGGGTGGGCTTGAAGCCGGGCCGGCGTGAGGCCACCTTTCCGGCATGACAAAAGCTGACAGACGCATCATCGACATGACGCTGGAGGGGGATTTCGTGGCCCCGCCACCGCCGTCACGTCCGCCGATCGGCACCCGGATCATGCTCTGGGCTATCGTGACGATGGTGCTCGCCGTGACGGTGCTGATCGTGGCGCTCACGTTCTGGTTCGTGGTGATGATCTTGCCGCTGGTACTGGCGGCGGGACTGATCGCGTATCTGGCGTTCCGCTATCAGCTATGGCGCACGGGCGGCTCATTCACGATCAGGCGCGGCCCAGGAGGCTGGTAAACGCGGGGGCGGGCGGGGACACACGGCCCCCCGCCCAGACCAGACAGGCAGCTACTCCGCCGGCGCCACAGCCGCCACGCCGACCCGGCGCGGGATATTCAGGCTGACCAATGCGATCACGGCGCTGACGCCGGAAAACGCCGCGAGCCCATACAACCCGCCCGCGTAACTGCCGGTCGTGTCCTTCAACCAGCCGACGATCGCCGGGCCCAGAGCGCCGCCGATATTGCCGAACGCGTTGATGAACGCGATCCCGCCCGCCGCCGCGGCGCCGGTCAGGATCATGGTCGGCATCGACCAGAACGGCCCCTTGGTGCCGTAAAACCCGGCGGTGGCGAGACACATGCCCGCCAGCGACCACCAGGTGCCCATCGTGGCGCCGGAGATCACCAGACCGACGGTCGCCATCGTGCAGGTCAGGCACAGCAGCCAGCGCCGGTCGCCCAACCGGTCCGACAGCCAGCCGAACGCCATCATCGACACCGCGCCACACACATAGGCGAGGCTCGTGGCATAGCCTATCCCCATGGTCGTCGTGTTGCCGAGCGACCTGATGATTTGCGGAGCGAACAGCAGCAGGCCGAGGCTCGCGGTCACGATGCCCAGGTAATTGACTGACAGCAGCAGCACTTTGGCATTGGTGATACCGCGCAGGATGCTGAATTTGCCGCCGGATTCAACCGCGTGCCGCTCATGCGACAGGGTGTTGGTGAGCCAGGTGCGCTCCGGCCCGGTGAGCCATTTGGCTTTCTCGGGCCGGTCGTTCATCGCCATCAGCACGAAGCAGCCGATCAGGATGGTTGGCACTGCCTCCAGGAGGTAGATCCACTGCCAGCCTTTGATGCCCAACATGCCGTCCAGACCGAGGATCGCGGTGGAGATGGGCGCGCCGAGCGCCACCGAGACCGGCAACGCGAGGGTGAACGAACCGATGATGCGGCCGCGATGCGCGTCGGGGAACCAGTATGTGAACAGCAGGATCATGCCGGGAAACAGGCCGGCCTCACCCGCGCCCAGAAGGAAGCGAACGGCGAGGAAGCTGGTCGGTCCCACCACGGCGGCGGTGGCGGCCGAGGCGAGTCCCCAGGTGATCATGATCCGCGCCAGCCACAGCCGCGCGCCGACCTTGTCCATGATCAGGTTGCTCGGGACCTCGAACACGACATAGCCCAGGTAGAACGCGCTGGAACTGATGCCATAGGTCCAGGCATCCAGGCCGATGTCCTTGTTCATCGTCAGCGCCGCGAAACTGACGTTGATGCGGTCGATGTAGCAGAGGAAATACATCACCACGGTCAGCGGCAATATCCGCAGATACACTTTCCGCATCGCCGCTTTCTCGATCGTACCGTCCGTCATAACTCCTCCGGGTTTTTTGTCAGGGATTGTGGCTGCCTGTCAGAATATGTAGCGGCAAAACGCGGGGATTGGCCAGAGCGCCGCGGTTCCGGTCCCGACGCGCGCGGGTGGCGGAAATTCGGTCGATGGCCGCGAAGACGTCGTTTCGGGCGCGGTACGCTGGCCGTGGGATGGACGCTGTCCGTGCTCCGCCACGGGCTGCCGCCGCCATGGTTGCGGTGCCGGCGCATGGATGATAGATAACGATCATGCTGATCACCCCAGAACAAATCCGCGCCGCACGGGCACTGCTGCGGCTGGACCAGACCACGTTGGCTCATGAGGCTGGCATTTCCGTCATTACGCTACGGCGGTTGGAGGGTGATCGCGGCCTGGCAAAAGTCGCTCCCGCTACGGTGAACGAGGTGCGCCGGGCGCTGGAGAAAGCCGGAGCTGAATTCATCGATCGGGGAGTACGGCGAAGTGCTCCCGCGCCGGAGGCGATCCAGTCCATCAAAGACGAGGTCAACCGGATCGTGGCGCGAAGCGCCGCGCTGATGGCCAGGCATCCGCCGCTGACTGATGATGAGCTGTACGATGCGACGGGCCTTTGACCGCTCTGGTCGTAGATACTTCGGCGATCGTCGCGATCTTGCGCGACGAACCGGAAAAGGACCGCTTCGTCGATATGATCCTCCGCGCGGATGCCCGTTTCATGTCGGCGGTCAGTATACAGGAAGCCGGAATGGTCGTGTTGGGCAGGCATGGCGACGAGGCCGCGTGGGAGCCGCTGGATGCGCTATTGGCCCGTTTGAATGTCGATGTCGTCGCGCATGACGCGGAGCTGGCGCGGATCGCTCGCGTCGCGTTCCTTCGCTTTGGTAAGGGCCGCCATCCCGCGGGCCTGAATTTTGGCGATTGCGCCGCGTACGCGCTGGCCAAATCCGGCGCACTGCCGTTGCTGTTCAAAGGTGGGGACTTTGCGAAAACCGACATTTCCGCGGCGGACACGGTCGCGTGACTCGGCGATGCGATCAAACGTTCAACATCAGATATTGACCGGCGCGCCAGTCCACACCGCCCGGTACAGCGCCACGATCTCACTCGCGTTCGGCACCCGCGGGTTGTTGTTCGGGCTGCCCGAAGCGAGCGCCTGCTCCGCCATCAGCGCCATCTTGCCGTTCCAGTCAGCCTCTTTGATGCCGAACCCGGAGGGCGTCGGCACCGACAGGTCCTGGTTCAGCGTTTCCAGTCCGGTCACCAGCTTCCCCGCCGCGACCGCATCGCTGTCACCGGCGGCCGCGAAACCCGAACGGCGCGCGGCCTGCGCGTAGCGTGCCTCGGCGCCATGGATGGAGAACCGGGTGATCGCCGGCAGCAGCATGGCGTTCGACAAACCATGCGGCACATGGAAATGCGCGCCGATCGGCCGCGACATGCCATGCACCAGCGCGACCGAGCTGTTGGAGAACGCCAGTCCGGCCTGGGTCGCGCCGATCATCATCGCCTCACGGGCCGCGTGATTGTTCGGCTCGGCATAAGCGGTGCGGATGTTCTTGCCGATCAGGTCCATCGCGGCCAGCGCCAATGCGTCGGAGAACGGGTTGGCCCGCTTTGAAACGAACGCCTCCAGCGCATGCGTGAAACTGTCCACGCCGGTATCCGCGGTGGTGCGCGGTGGCACGGTCAGGGTCAGTTCGTAATCGACGATCGCGGCCAGCGGCAGGCAGCCCAATCCATTGATGAGCATCTTCTCGCCGCGATCGTGGTCGGTGATGACGGTGAAGCGGGTGCACTCGCTGCCGGTGCCAGCCGTGGTGGGAATGGCGATGACCGGGACAGCGCCTCGATCGGCGGCCACCGGGACCTTGTAGTCGCGCATCTTGCCGCCGCCGGAGGCGAGGATCGCCATCGCCTTCGCGGTGTCGATGGGGGAGCCGCCGCCAAAGCCGATCAGGCAATCGTACGGGGCTTTGGCGAACGCCGCGACGCCGGCCTCGATCACCGTGTCATTGGGCTCGGGGACGGTGTCGCTGAACACGTCAGCCTCGATGCCCGCGGCGGCCAGCGGCGCGAGGCAGCGGTCGATAAGGCCCAGTTTGACCATGAACGGGTCGGACACGATCAGCGGACGGGAGAGGCCGAACTTGCCGAGTACCTCAGCGATTTGCTTCACCGCGCCGGCGGCGACGAGCAGCAGGCGAGGGGCGGCGATGTTGGCGTTCACGGTGGTCATGGGCGTGCTCCGGGCTGGCGAGGGCGGTTGTGTCCGCTGGATCGGCCCGCCAGACATAGCGCCTGGCATGGCGGTTGTCAGGACGCGCGTGGCGGCATTGATATGATCATCATTTGGTGCGATATGCGATGCCTGATGCATGAGGAAGTCAATCCGATGCGCACGACTGTCACACTGGACGACGACCTGATGGCCAAGGCCCGATCTTACACCGGACTGAAGGAGACTTCCGCGGTGCTCCGCGCGGCGTTGACCGCGCTGGTGGAACGCGAGGCCGCGCGACGGCTTGCCCGCCTGGGTGGCAGCGAACCGAACATAAAGGCGGTACGTCGGCGGCGGACCGAGCCGGCGTGATCCTCGTCGATACGTCCGTCTGGGTCGATCATTTGCGACACGGCGACGAGAGGCTGACGGGGTTGCTCGAACGTGAACTGGTGCTCGTCCATCCCCATGTGATTGGCGAACTCTCATTGGGATCGTTACGCCAGCATGACGCCATGATATCCGGTCTGATGGATCTGCCGCTGTCCAACGTGGCCAGTGACGACGAAGTGCTTCGCTTCATCGCACAGCAGACGCTGTACGGGACCGGAATCGGCTATGTCGATGCGCATCTGCTGGCAGCGACCCGCCTGACGCCAGGAGCTACGATCTGGACGCGGGACAAACGTTTGCTGGCGGCGGCGGAAAAGCTTTCGTTGGCGGCACGCTTATTTCATTGACTGATACGCCATGAGCGCGGCTACCCGACAATGATCGCATTGCGTAACTGAAGCGGAGACGCCACACGCCGCAACGGTTCCCAGCTGCCGCCGATGCCCTTGATCAAAACCGTTCCAAAATCGAAGATGCGGCCCATAACGCCCTGGGCCACATCAACCGTCTCAACCTTGGTGATGTTGATCTCCTCGGTGCGGCGGGCAATCCAGCCCACTTTGTGGATGATCCGTTTGTCGGTCACCACGATTTCCGTGGATGTGCGGACGAACCACGCACCGAGAAAAGATACGATCGCCAGAACCGCGAGAACTCCCGCGCCCGCCAGCACGATCCATCGCTGATTATCAGGCAGGCTCAGCGAAAAGAAAGCAACGATGATGGTCAATACGCCCAATGCGATCGCGTTGCGGTAAATGGTCCAGTGCAACTTGCCAACGTACTTTACCTGTTCATCGGGTTGCAGAACCTTCGTATAGTAAGCCATCGCATGCACCCTGGGCGTTGGAGCGTACCGCCTGGCCGGGACAAGCCGGCGGCGTGCCTTCATGATCTGGTCCGGATTGCCGGGAAACGACGCCAAATACAAACTGGTTCCGGAAGTTTAGCTCCGCGGCACGGTTCGCCACAACCCGCGGCCGCTACAAGCCGACGAACGTCTCGAATGCGTTCAGCATCAAGATCCAGCGGCTGATGTTGGCGTCCAATGCCTCGGTCGTCATGCCATGGCTGGTTTCGACATCCATCGCGACCCAGGAAATGCCATTTCTGTCCTGAAAGGCCCGGCCGAAGCGTCGCTCCCGGTTCCAGGCCGCGATCGTGGCGGGGGTCACTCCCTTGCGCCGGTTGGGTGCGGTGAACCGGAGCGACGCGCAGCGAAGCACCGTGCCGCATTGGAAGAAATGCACCGTGAACAGAACTTTCCCGGTGGAACTTCGGATCGATGGATCACCCGCCCGATCGCCGACGATGTCCGCCGGGTACCCAGCGGTTTTCAGCGCGTGCGCCACCTCCACCGCGGTCACCCCTCCATCGGGGATTCCGTCTCCCCGCGCCGCGAGAGACGAAGCAAGCATCAGGATCAGGACATAAACCCAGCGCATCCGCGGCCTCCGGTTGGGCGGACATGTGCCGGACCAAGGGGTGCTCTGGCAAGCGGGCGGGCCGGGCGGTGGCCGACGCGACCAGGTTCATCGCGCCGTGCGCGTCAGGTGCTCTGGCAAGCGCCCGGGCCGGACGGTGGCCGTGCCGTTCGTTATTCGACCCCCTTTATCCAATCGGGGCGGCGTCGCGGCGGCGAGCGTAGAGCGCCATGCGCAGCGCCGCCGCCGGCGCCACGTGATCCACGCCGATGCCGTCCGCCCGGGGCAGTTCGGCCGCGCGATGGCAGGCCACCAGATGATCCGCCGCCCATTCGGTTGGCTCCGGCGGCTCGGTCCGGCAACGCTCGATCACGAACGGGCAACGCGTGTGAAACCGGCAGCCCGAGGGCGGGTCCATAGGACTTGGCACATCGCCGCCCGCGACCTCCCGCAGACGATCGCGATGCGGGTCGGGCCGAGGAATCGCGGCAAGTAACGTTCGCGTATAGGGGTGGCGCGGATCGCTGAACAACGCGTGTTTCGGCCCGATCTCCACAATCTGGCCAAGATACATCACCGCCACCCGGTCGGCGACGTGTTTCACCACCGCCAGATCGTGCGCGATGAACAGATAGGACAGGCCCAACCGGCGTTGCAGGTCACGCAGCAGGTTGACCACCTGTGCCTGAATCGACACATCCAGCGCGGAGACCGGCTCATCGCAAACGATCAGCGCCGGTTCCACCGCCAGCGCCCGCGCGATGCCGATCCGCTGGCGCTGCCCGCCGGAGAACTCGTGCGGATAGCGCCGCGCGTGGTACGCGGCCAGACCGACCACGCCTAGCAGTTCCTCGACCCTGGCCTGACGCAAGGCGGGGTCGCCGAGATGGTGAACGATCAACGGCTCCTCGAGGATCTGCCCGACGGTCATGCGCGGATTGAGCGAGGCGAACGGATCCTGGAACACGATCTGCATGCGCCGCCGCAGCGCGCGCAGCGGCTCACCGTGCATGTCCTGGATGTAGTTTCCCTCGAAGCGGATCGTGCCGGTGGTGGGTTCCAGCAGCCGCAGCACGAGCCGCGCGGTGGTGGATTTGCCGCAGCCGGACTCGCCGACCAGGGCCATCGTCTCGCCGCGGTTCAGCGCGAACGAGATGCCGTCGACGGCGCGGACAGTGCCGGTGGAGCGGCCGAACAAAATGCCGCGCCGGACCCCGAAGTGGCGGGAGAGGTTTTCGACGGCGAGAATCTCGTCGGTCATCGGGGGCGTGGGGTCATGCGGCCGGGAGCTTCAGGGTTCGGCATCGTCCGTCAAGCCTGGGCCGTTTCGGCGCCGCTGCTGGGGTTGGCTTGAGGACATACTCAGGGGCGAAACCCCGACGCTTCTTCAAGTGCCACTGACAGCCGCCCCGACATCACTCCCTCAACCCAAACTCCGCCGCCAGCAACTCATACGACCGCCGCCGTGCCTCCGGATCATGCACCGTCGTCAGCACCGCGATTTCCTCCACCTGATACGCCTCGGCCAGCGCCCGCAGCTTCGCGCCAACCACATCCGGCGTCCCGTAAATCGAGCGCGCGCGCGTCCGTTCAATTCGCGCCCGGTCGCTGTCGGACAGCACGTATGCGGCGGCCTCCTCGGGTGAGGGCAGCGCCGCGTACACCCCCTTATCCCGGTTCAACCGCGAAATCTCTCGCGAACTGAACAGCCGCGCGGCCTCCGCTTCGGTTTCCGCCGTGACAGCCCAGACACAGATCGCACCATGCGGCGAGGGGTGCGCGACGGAGGGACGATAGCCTTCGCGGTAAAGCCCGAACGCCTGCTCCAGCCCGCGCCCCTCCGTAATGAAATGCGCGAAGCAGAACGGCAGCCCGAAATACGCCGCCACCTGGGCTCCATAATCCGAGCTGCCCAATATCCAGATTTCCGGACGAGTGGCCGCCATCGGTTGGGCGCGGATATCGCGAAACGGATGCCCTTCGACCAGCTTTTCCCCGGCCGTCCAGCCGATCAGGTCGCGCACCGCCGCGGGGAACTCGTCCGCCGCGGTATCGGCGCGCGGATTGAGCGCGTAGGCTGTTCGCCCGTCCGATCCGGGCGCGCGGCCAAGCCCCAGGTCGATCCGCCCAGGAGCGATGGCGTCGAGCACGCGGAACTGCTCGGCGACTTTGAGGGAGGAGTAATGCGGCAGCATCACCCCCGCCGAGCCCACGCGGATGCGGCGCGTCGTCGCGGCGATGGCGCTGATCAGGATCTCCGGCGCGGTGCCCGCCTGGCTGTCCGAGTTGTGATGTTCGGCGCACCAGTAGCGCGCGTAACCGAGGCTCTCGCAGAATTGCGCCAGCCGGATGCTTTCCCGGATCGAGGCATCGGGTGATCGACCGGTCACGATGGTGGACTGATCGAGGACGGAAAGGCTCAGCACGGCGTGCTCCTGGCGGTCGGGACGGCGCATGATGACGGCGCCAAAGTTGCGCGCAAGGGTCGTCGCGGACCGGCCATGACGATCAGCGGAAATTTCGAGACCACAAGCATATTTTGTTTCTCGCGGCTCGGAAATGATATAGTTTCGTGTCAGGCGCCCGCAAGACCTGGGACGTTAAGGTGCCGAATGGAAACGGATCATCAGGAGGCACGCAATGGGCGCCCTGATCACGTCGGAGCGGCCTGGGAATGAACGTGGGCGCGGACTGATCGTGCGCCTGGTATGCTCGGTCGCCGCCATTCTGTTGTACGGTTGGATCAACTTCGTGCTGAATCCGGTCGCGACGCTCGTTACAGCGCAGATGGCGGGGAAGCAGTTCGAAAACAGCGACGCGTCCTATGTCGCGTCCAGCTTCGGAATGAACCTCTTCAGTCACTTCGGCATTCCGTTCATCGTCCTGCTGGCCGTCCTCGCGGCGATCTGGTGGCGCCCGGTTCGCGGCCTGCTGAGAGCGGCCGCCCTCACCGGCGCGATCGTCGCGGCGACGCATCCGGCTTCGGCGTATTATGACAAGACCGACTTCACCGAGGCCTACACGATCC